>CAZRQN010000109.1:0-9561 GCA_964602115.1 uncultured Rhodobacterales bacterium | reverse complement strand
TTCCCAACATGCTGGTCAATGGCGCCGGCGGCATCGCCGTCGGCATGGCCACCAACATCCCGCCCCACAACCTCGGCGAGGTGATCGACGGCACGCTGGCGCTGATCGCCAATCCGGATCTGTCCTCCGAGGCGCTGATGGAGATCATCCCGGCGCCGGACTTTCCCACCGGCGGGCTGATCCTCGGCCGCTCCGGGGCGCGCAAGGCCTATCTGGAGGGGCGCGGCAGCGTCATCATCCGGTCCAGGACCCATATGGAAGAGGTGCGCGGCCGCACCGCGATCATCGTCGATGAGATCCCCTATCAGGTGAACAAGGCGCTGATGGTGGAAAAGATCGCCGAGGTGGTGCGCGAGAAGCGGATCGAGGGCATCGCGGCGGTCTTCGACGAAAGCGACAAGGGCGGCGTGCGGGTGGTGATCGAGCTGAAGCGCGATGCCACGCCGGATGTGGTGCTGAACCAGCTCTGGCGCTTCACCACCATGCAGGTCTCCTTCGGCTGCAACATGCTGGCGCTCAACGGCGGGCGGCCGGAGCAACTGACGCTGAGGGATTTCCTTACCCATTTCATCAGCTTCCGCGAGGAAGTTGTCACGCGCCGCACCGCCTTCGACCTGATGAAGACCCGCGAGCGCAGCCATATCCTCTGCGGCCTGGCGGTGGCGGTCTCCAATGTCGATGAGGTGGTGCGCACTATCCGCACCTCGGCCGATGCCGCCGAGGCGCGCGAACGGCTGATGACCCGGCGCTGGCCGGCAGCGGAGATCCTGCCCTACCTGCGGCTGATCGACGACCCGACCCATCCGGTCAACGAGGACGGCAGCTACAACCTCTCCGACGCCCAGGCGCGCGCCATCCTCGACCTGCGCCTGCAACGCCTGACGGCGCTTGGGGTCAAGGAGATCACCGACGAGTTGGAAGCGCTGGCGGCGAGGATCAAGGACTATCTCGCCATCCTCGGCTCCCGCGAACGCATCCTGTCGATCATCTCCGACGAATTGCGCGAGGTCCGCGCGCTCTTTGCCGTGCCGCGCCGCACCGAGATCGCCGAATGGGAGGGCGATCTGGAGGACGAGGACCTGATCGAGCGCGAGGACATGGTCGTCACCATCACCTCCGGCGGCTACATCAAGCGCACCCCGCTCGCCGAATTCCGCGCCCAGAATCGCGGCGGCAAGGGTCTTTCCGCGATGGAGACCAAGGAAGACGATGTGGTGACGACGCTTTTCGTCGCCAATACCCACACCGCGCTGCTGTTCTTCACCACCGACGGGATGGTCTATACGCTCAAGTGCTGGCGCCTGCCCCTGGCCGGACGCACCGCCAAGGGCAAGGCGATCGTCAACATCCTGCCGATCGACCAGGGCGTCTCCATCGCGGCGCTGATGCCCATTGACGTGCCGGAAGAGGAATGGGACGCGCTTCAGGTGTTCTTCGCCACCTCCGATGGCGACGTGCGCCGCAACGCGCTGTCGGATTTCACCAACGTCAAGCGCAACGGCAAGATCGCGATGAACCTGCCCGAGGGCACCTCGCTGGTGAATGTGCGCATCTGCGACGAGAGCGACGATATCCTGCTCGTCACCCATCTCGGCCGCGCCATCCGCTTCCCGACCACCGAGGTCCGCGTCTTCAAGGGCCGCGATTCGACCGGGGTGCGCGGGGTCAGGCTGGCCGAGGGCGACCGCGTGGTCTCCATGGCGGTGATCCGCCACTTCGACGCCGATCCGGAGGAGCGCGCCGCCTATCTCAAGCAGCGCCGCCTGATGGCCGGCGTGACCGAGGACGAGGCCGACGACGAGGAAGAGGCCATCGCCGAGGGGCAACTGACGCCCGAGCGCTATGCCGCGATGTCGGCGGCCGAGGACCTGATCCTGACCATCACCAAGGGCGGTTCGGGCAAGCTGTCCTCCAGCCACGACTATCCGGTGCGCGGACGTGGCGGCCAGGGGGTCAAGGCCATCTCTCCGGGACCGCGCGGCGGGCGGATCGTCGCCGCTTTCCCGGTGGAACTCAGCGACCAGATCATGATGGCGACCAGCGCCGGCCAGTCGATCCGGGTGCCGGTGGCGCAGATCTCCTTCCGCTCGCGGTCTGCAGGCGGGGTGAGGGTCTTCGACGTCGGCGCCGATGAGGATGTCGTCTCGGTGGCGCGGATCGCGGAGCAGGGCGAAGACTGAGGCCGCGCCCCGGGCCTGACCCGGGACGGGTGTTCCGGACCTCGACCGTCCGGCTCCGGACCGCGCGTCTTAACCATCTGTCAAGATTAAGCTTTCGCTAACGCCCCTCGGCATGGCATGCAGGGCCTGCGGCAAGACCGCCTGCGCCAGAACGGCGCGCCCTGCCCTTCCATCGCCGAGGTTTCCCATGCGCCGCGCCCTCGCGCTCGCCGCCGTTCTTCTGCCCGCCGCAGCCGCCGCCTCGGATTCCGGCATCGGCCTTGCCTTTGCCGATTTCACTGCGGCGGCCGTTTCCACGGAGGACGGCGCCAACGCTGCGCTCTCGATCACCGGTGACTTCCGCATCACCGGCAATCACGGGCTGCAGCTCGATTTCGGCCTGACCGACGATCCCTCCGGCCTGATCGGCCAGATCGATGCCCATCTTTACATGGCGCCGCAGGACGACCGGAAATTCGGCCTTTTCCTCTCGCTGGCCGATATCGACGGCCGCGAGGCGACGGTGGCGCAGGCCGGCGTCGAGGGGATGGTGGCGCTGTCGCCCGGCACCGTGCTCGGCGGCCGCGCCGCGCTCGGCTATGCCCGGCCGCGCGCGCTCGACTTCATCGCCGTCTCCGGGCGGCTGTCGCAGGCCCTGTCCGACGACCTGACCCTGTTCGCCGAGTTCGGGCTTGCCGAGGTGGACGAGGAAGCGCTGCGCGCCGTCTCCCGCCAGGCCCGCGCCGGTCTGGTCTGGGAGCCGCAGGGCAGCCGTTTCGCCGCCACCCTGGCCCTGTCACGCGATGCGGTCACCGGCCGCGATGCCCGCCCGGCGGAAACGCGGGCGGAGTTCGGCCTGACCTTCCGCTTCGGCTCCGATGGCGGGGCGCGGCGGCCGTTGCGCGAACGCCCCTTCCCCGCGCCCCAGCCCTTCGCGCCGCTGATCGCCGCCGGGCTCTTCTGACGGCAGCGCTTCCCCTCCGCCGGCGTCCGGGCTAAATGCCCGGCCATGACGCAGACGCTTCACATCATCGGCGGCGGCATGGCCGGTTCGGAAGCCGCCTGGCAGGCGGCCTCCATGGGCGTGCCGGTGGTCATCCACGAGATGCGGCCCCGGGTCGGCACCTTTGCCCATCGCACCGGCGATCTGGCCGAAATGGTCTGCTCCAACTCCTTCCGTTCCGACGACCACGAGCGCAACGCCGTGGGCCAACTCCATTGGGAGATGGACACCGCCGGCGGCCTCATCATCCGCACCGCCCGCACCCATCGCCTGCCTGCCGGCGGGGCGCTGGCAGTGGATCGCGATCCCTTCGCCGCCGCCGTCACCGCCGCGATCCGGGCACATCCGCTGATTTCCGTGTCGGATGAGGAGGTTCGCGAGCTTCCTTCCGAAGGCCACTGGATCGTCGCCACCGGCCCGCTGACCTCCGGCGCCCTGGCCGAGAGCATCCGCGCAGCGACCGGGGCGGAGCATCTCGCCTTCTTCGACGCCATCGCCCCCATCGTCCATGCCGATACGATCGACATGGGCGTGGCCTGGAAGCAGTCGCGCTACGACAAGGGCGAGACCGAGGCGGAACAGAAAGCCTATATCAACTGCCCGATGACCCGCGAGGACTATGAGGGCTTCATCGACGCCCTGCTCGCCGCCCCCAAGGCCGAGTTCCACGAGGGCGAGACCGCCGGCTATTTCGACGGCTGCCTGCCGATCGAGGTGATGGCCGAGCGTGGCCGCGAGACCCTGCGCCACGGGCCGATGAAGCCGGTGGGCCTGACCGATCCGCGCGGGCCAAAGCCCCATGCGGTGGTGCAACTGCGTCAGGACAATGCGCTCGGCACGCTCTACAACATCGTCGGTTTCCAGACCAAGATGAAGCACGGGGCGCAGGTGGAGGTTTTCCGCCGGATTCCAGGGCTTTCCGGGGCGTCCTTCGCGCGGCTTGGCGGCATCCACCGCAACACGTTCATCAACTCGCCGCGCCTTCTGGACGGGCGGATGCGCCTGCGCTCGCGCCCGGCCGTCCGTTTCGCCGGCCAGATCACCGGGGTGGAGGGCTATGTCGAATCCGCCGCCATGGGCCTTCTGGCCGGCCGGCTGGCGGCGGCGGACATCCTCGGCCTGACGCTGGACACGCCGCCGGCGGAGACCGCTATGGGCGCACTCGTCGCCCATATCACCGGCGGGGCGGATGCGAAGACCTTCCAGCCGATGAACGTCAACTTCGGCCTCTTCCCACCGATCGACGCCAAGGGCGGGCGCAAGGGCCGCAAGGACCGCTATCTCGCCTATACGGACCGCGCCAAGGCGGCCTTTTCCGCTTGGCTGTCCGCGTAACCCGCTTCGCCCCCTCGCCGACCGGGCCGCTGCACCTCGGCCATGCCTATGCCGCGCTGGTCGCCGCCTCGCGGGGGGACCGCTTTCTCCTCCGCATCGAGGACATCGACCGCGCCCGCTGCCGGCCGGAGTGGGAGGTGGCGATCTTCGATGATCTCGCCTTGCTGGGCCTGCACTGGGAGATGCCGGTGATGCGGCAATCCGAGCGCCTGCCCGCCTATGCCGAGGCCCTTGCCCGGCTCACCGCCATGGGCCTGACCTATGCCTGCACCTGCACGCGGGGCGACATCCGCGCCGCGCTGTCGGCGCCGCAGGAGGGGGTGGACGGCCCGATCTATCCCGGCACCTGCCGGGGCGCGCACCGGCCGGCGGAGGGGGCGGCGATCCGGCTCGACCTGGGCGCGGCCATGGCGCGGCTGGGGGAGGTCTCCTTCGTCGAGACCGGCACCGCCCCCGGGCTCTACCGGGCCGACGCGGCGCGGATGGCGGCTCTGGCGGGCGATGTCGTGCTGGCGCGGCGGGACATCGGCACCAGCTATCACCTGGCCGTGGTGGTGGACGATGCCGCGCAGGGCATCACCGAGGTAACGCGCGGCGAGGACCTGCGCGAGGCGACATTCGTCCATGCGCTGCTTCAGCAGTTGCTGGAGCTTCCGGTGCCAAGCTACCACCACCACAGGCTTATCCGCGACGAGGGCGGCAAGAGGCTGGCCAAGCGCGACGATGCGCGGGCGCTGGCGAAGTACCGCGCCGAGGGCGCGGCGCCGGAGGACATCCGGCGGAGGGTCGGGCTTTGAAGCGCGACCGCCCGCCCCGGATCAAGTTCGGGGCGGATGGTCTTCCTCCGGCGCCATCAGTTCCACCTCGGCGCCCTCGCGGATGGCGGTGAAGAAGCAGCTGCGCCGGTTGGTATGGCAGGCCGGCCCGCTCTGATCGACCAGCGCCAGCAGCGCGTCGCGGTCGCAATCCACCCGCAGCTCCACCAGGCGCTGGATGTGGCCGGAAGTCTCGCCCTTGACCCAGAAATCCGCCCGCGACCGGCTCCAGTAGGTGACGCGCCCCGTTTCCAGCGTCCGCGCCACCGCCTCGGCGTTCATCCAGGCGAGCATCAGCACCTCGCCCGAAAGGTGGTCCTGCGCCACGCAGGGGACAAGGCCCTGCGCGTCGAAACGGAGCGTGGCGGGATCGAACATGGCCGGGCCTTGGCGCTGGGGGCGGGTGTGGCTATCTAAGGGGCATCGCCGCGCGGGGAAAGCCATGTCCGACGCAGACCTGATCCGGCTCTACTCCGACCGCATCCTCGCGCTCGCCGCCGATATCCCGCATCTCGGGCGTCTGCCGGCGCCTCAGGCCAGCGTGAAGAAGCGCTCGCCGCTCTGTGGCTCCACCGTGACCATGGATCTGGTGATGAAGGAGGGCCGCGTCGTCGAGTTGGCCCAGGACGTGAAGGCCTGCGCCCTCGGCCAGGCGGCGGCCTCGGTGGTCGGCGGCGCCCTGCCGGGGCGGACGCGGGCCGAGATCGAGGCGGCGCGCGACAGCCTGCGCGCCATGCTGCGCGAGGGCGGCCCGGTGCCGGCCGCGCCTTTCGACGGGTTCGAGGCGCTCATCCCGGCGCGGGAGCACCGCAACCGCCATGCCTCGATCCTTCTCGCCATCGAGGCGGCGGCGGAAGCGGCCGTTTTGGCCGAGGCGGCGGCCGCTGGCGAAGACCGGAACCCGGAGCGTGCACCGCTGGTTCCCGGCCCGCCCGCGCCCCGGGCCTGACCCGGGGCCTCCCGCCGGCTGGGGAGAGGTCCCCCGGATCAAGCCGGGGGAAGGCTGGGTCAGGCCCGGGACGGGAAACAACGCACTGGTCGCGTCGGGGGATCGGCGGGGACCCCAGGCAACGGCGAGGATCGCCGCCGCAGCCGGATAAGAAACCGCCGCCAGCCCCGGGGAAGGAGTGGCGGCGGAGTTGCGTATCCGTCGGACAGGGGAGGCGTCGGGGCCGACGCGCGACAGGACCGCGTGGCAGAGGTCAGACGACCGGAAGCGAAAGCCCGCCGATCAGCAGCGCGAAGAGCGCCAGCGCGCCGAACGTATCCTGGGCCAGCGTGGAACGGCTGCGGTGCAGGGCGGCGGCGAGATCGGACAGCATCGGGCAACTCCGTTCGTGTTGCCAATCTGTTCACATTTTGTCAGCGATTCGTCAAGAACTTTAGCGGAACATTCGCGAACGTTCCGCGATCACCCGACCGACATCAGGCGGATCGCCCGGTCCTGGTCCAGAAGCCAAAGCAGCACCCGCGCGGCCTTTCCGCGCGGCCCGGCCAGACCGGGATCGGCCTCGATTAGCGCTCGCGCGTCGGACTGGGCCACCGCCATCAGCGCCGTCTGCCGCTCCAGATCGGCGACGCGGAACCTGGGCAGGCCGGACTGCGCGGTGCCGATCAGGTCCCCCGCCCCGCGCATGGACAGGTCCTCCTCGGCGATGCGAAAGCCGTCATCGGTGTCGCGCAGGGTCTTCAGCCGGCGCTCGCCGCTCTCGGTCAGGGGCGGGGTGTAGAGCAGCAGACAGGTCGATTGCGCCGCCCCCCGCCCCACCCGCCCGCGCAACTGGTGGAGCGCGGCGAGGCCGAAGGTCTCGGCCCCTTCCACCACCATGATCGAGGCATTGGGGACGTTGACCCCGACCTCGATCACCGTCGTCGCCACAAGCACCTTGGTGGTGCCGGCGACAAAGCGCGCCATCGCCGCATCTTTCTCGGCCGCGGGCATCTGGCCGTGGACGAGGCCCACCACATCGCCCAGCGCCGCCCGCAGCGCCACGAACCGCGCTTCGGCCGAGGCAAGGTCCAAAACCTCGCTGTCCTCGACCAGCGGGCAGACCCAATAGGCCTGCCGCCCCTCGGCCACTGCCTTGGCGAGATGGCCCACCACCTCCTCCATCCGATCCACCGAGACCAGCGCCGTCTTCACCGGCGTCCGCCCCGGCGGCTTCTCGTCGAGGACCGAGACATCCATGTCGCCATAAGAGGCGAGCGCCAGGCTGCGCGGGATCGGCGTTGCGGTCATCACCAGCGTGTCGGTGGCCTGGCCCTTGGCGCCAAGCTCCATCCGCTGGGCCACGCCGAAACGGTGCTGCTCGTCGATCACCGCCAGCCGCAGGTCGGCGAAATCGACATCCCGCTGGAACACCGCATGGGTGCCCACCAGCATTCCGATGCGCCCCGAGGCGAGATCGGCGAGCTTGGCCTCGCGTTCCGCCCCCTTGTCGCGCCCGGTCAGCAACTCCAGCCGTACCCCGGCGGCGCGGGCCAGCGGCACCAGCCCCTCCATGTGCTGGCGGGCGAGAATCTCGGTCGGGGCCATCAGCACCCCCTGCCCGCCCCCCTCCACCGCCGCGAGAAGGGCGAGAAAGGCCACCAGCGTCTTGCCCGAACCGACATCGCCCTGCAGGAGCCGGTTCATCCTAAGGGCCGAGGCCATGTCGGCGGCGATTTCCGCCACCGCCCGCCGCTGTGCCCCGGTCGGCGCATAGGGCAGTGCCGCCAGCACCCGGGCCTGCAGCGCGCCGGTGGCCACCGTCGCCCGCCCCTTGCCCCGCCGCGCCGCCTTGCGGGCCAGCGCCAGGGTGAGCTGATGGGCGAACAGCTCGTCATAGGCCAGCCGCGCCCGGGCCGGGGCGGTCGGGGCGAGATCGGCGGGGCCGCGCGGCGCATGGACGGCGGCGACCGCCTCCTGCCAGCCCGGCCAGCCTTCGCGCTTGCGCAGCGCCGGGTCGATCCATTCGGCAAGCTCCGGCGCCCGGGTCAGCGCCCCCTGCGCGGCCTTGGCGACCATGCGCTGCGTCAGCCCGGCGCTCAGCGGATAGACCGGCTCGAAGGGCGGCAGCTCCGCCAGTTCCTCCGGGCGCAGGACATGGTCGGGATGGACCATCTGCGCCACGCCGTCGAAAAGCTCGACCCGCCCCGAAACCACCCGCCGCTGGCCGGTCGGCAACAGGCGCTGGAGATGGTCGGCGCGGGCGTGGAAATAGACCAGCAGGAAATCGAGCTGCGCGTCGCGCACCTGCACACGATAGGGCCTGCTCTTCGTCTTCGGCGGCAGGTGCGCCCCGACCGTCACCTCCACCGTCACCACGCCGGGCAGCACCGCACCCTGCACCGTCGCCCGCCGCGCCCGGTCGATGCCGGAATGCGGCAGCAGGAACAGCAGGTCCTTCGGCCGTTCGACCCCCAGCGCCTGGTAGAGTTTCACGGTCTTGGGCCCGACCCCGGCCAAAGTCTCGAGATCGGCGAAGAGCGGAAAGAGGATCTCCGGACGGCTCATCCCTCGCCGATCAGGGTGAGCCACCCGGCCTCGTCGATCACCTTGACCCCCAGCCTTTCGGCCTCCTTCGCCTTCGATCCCGCCCCCGGACCGGCGATCAGGAGATCGGTCTTCGCGCTGACCGATCCCGCCACCTTGGCCCCCAGCGCCTCGGCCCGCACCTTGGCCTCGGCACGGGTCATCTTCTCCAGCGTGCCGGTGAAGACCACGGTCTTGCCCGCGACGGGACTGTCCACCGCCGCCCGCGCTGCCACCGGCTGGATGTCGAGCTGGGCCACCAGCGCGTCGATCGCCGACCGTTCGGCAGGGTTGCGGAAGGCGGCGGTCAGGCTCGCGGCCAGCGTCTCGCCCACCCCGTCGATGGCGGTGAGGTCGGCCCAGGCGGCATTGCCCGGCTCTGCCGCCGTCATCCCGGCCTCGAAAGCTGCCCAGGTGCCGTAGTGGCGCGCCAGAAGCCCCGCCGCCACCTCGCCCGCATGGCGGATGCCAAGGGCGAAGATCAGCCGGTCGAGCGAAATTTGCCGCCGCGTCTCGATGGCGGCGAAGAGGTTGGTGACCGACTTCTCGCCAAAGCCGTCGCGGTTCTTCAGCTTCTGCAACGGGTTGGCGGCATCGCGCGCCGCCAGCGTGAATATTTCCGCCGGTGTCCGGACCGGCAGGACCGGATCGGCATAGAACATCTCCACCTGTTTCGCCCCCAGACCCTCGATGTCGAAGGCCCCGCGCGAGACGAAGTGCTTCAGCCGCTCCACC
>CAZRQN010000108.1:1394-9561 GCA_964602115.1 uncultured Rhodobacterales bacterium | reverse complement strand
TCGACGAGAAGGTGCTGGCCGAGCGCATCATCCCGCAGATCCCGGTCGGCCGCCTGGGCGAGCCGGAAGAGATCGCGCGGATCGTGGTCTTCCTCGCCTCCGACGCCGCCGGCTTCATCACCGGCTCGACGATCAGCGCCAACGGCGGGCAGTTCTTCGTCTGAGCAACGCCTTGGCCGAGGCGCCCATTCTGCAGATCGAAGTGCCGAAACGGCGCTTCGATCTTGGCCAGGCGCTGCGCGCCTCGGCGGCGGCGCGGCGGATTTCCCCGGTGCGGCTGACGGCCGAAATCCTGCGGCGCAGGTTCGGCCGCCAGCGTCTGAGCGTCGAGGAATACTTCACCTACGGCGCGCACCGGGCCGGGCTGACGCCTGCCGAGCGCGACGCCTTCATCGGCGATGCGCTCGGCTACCGGATGTGCGCCGCGCTGTCCGGAACAGACAATTCCGGCCTCTCCGGCCTGCTCCGGGACAAGTTGCTCTGCGATCTGGTCCTGTCGCGCGTCGGCCTGCCTGTGGCGTCCATCCGGGCCGTGGCGCAGCGGACACCGCTTCGCCTGCCCTATCCTCTCCTGACCGACGCGGCCTCGGTGACGCGGTTCCTCGACCACGAGGCCGTGCTTCCCGTATTCGGCAAGCCATCGAACGCCTTCCAGAGCATCGGGGCCACCTCGATCCTGTCGCGGCCCGCGCCGGGACGCCTGACGCTGGGCGACGGGCGCGACGTGTCGTCGGCCCAGTTCGGTCAGGAAGTGTTCCGGCATTTCCCCGACGGCTTCCTGTTCCAGGAAATGCTGCGGCCGCATCCCGAAATGGAGGCGATGACCGGGCCTGTCGTCGCCACGGCGCGGCTGGTGACGCTGCGGGTCGGCAAGGACGTCATCCTGCTCTACGGCGGGATCAAGTCGCCGGGCAAGGGCGCGATGGTGGACGGATCGGCATCGCTGAGCACCATCGAGGCCGCCGTCGATCCGGCAACGGCTCGGGTGACGCGGGCGCAGGATCCATACCGACTGGGCGGCAACGACCTTGCCGCGAACCCGGTCACCGGGGTGCAGATGATCGGGCGGCAGGTGCCGGATTGGGCCGCAGCGGTGAAGCTCGCCCTGGAAGCCCACCGCCTGTTCCCGACGCTGGGCGTGATCGGCGGCGACATCGCGCTGACCCCGGAAGGTCCGGTGATCGTCGAGCTGAACAGCCGACCGGGCATGTCGTTCTACCAGAAGGTCAACGCACGCGGCCTGTGGAATTCCGAATTGGCCCCCCGGTTGACCGAGGCGCTGGCCGAGGTCGGGCATCGCCACCCTACCCGTGACCTGCCGCTGCCCTGGCGGGTCGCGGCCTGAAAACGCCGCTGCCGGGCCGCCTTTGGCCAGGGCCTCGGGACGCCGAAGACCGCCGGGGGTGCAGGGCAGGCTGCTGCGGTCCGGTCCCGCGCCGGGGCGATAGGCAGGGGCTTGCGCCCGCCCGGCGCTTCCCGTTCCCATTCGCTTCCGGATTCGTCGCCACAGCCAAGGATCACGCCGATGGCAGGCAGATCTCAGCCCGCAGACAGTCCGCCGGACGCCGCCCTTCTCAAGCTGCGCGCGGTCAAGTTCAATCTCGACATCCCGCAGACCATGCGCTGGGTGACGGCGACCTATGGTGTCGGGCGGTTGCGCCAGATCGCCGGTCTCGCCCGGGCGGCGCTGGGCCGCAGCCGGATCCCGCCCAATGACTATTTCGCCTACGGACTCTTCCGCCCGGCAATGACCGAAGGGGAACGCGGGGCCTATGTCTCGATCTACTCCGGACAGCGCCTCAACCTGCAGCTCTCGCCCCCGTCACTGCGCGCCCAGCACGGGCTGGTGGCCGACAAGCTCCTCACTGGCCTTGTCCTTTCTGGGGCCGGCTTCCCGGTTCCCCCGGTCCTGGCCGCCTATCTGCCGCAGCCGGGGCCGAGACCGCCCGGGCTGCGCGTCCTGGACACGCCGGCGGCGCTGGCCGACTGGCTGCTGACCGAGGCGCCCTATCCGGTCTTCGGCAAGCCGATCGACGGCTCGCTGGCGCTGGGCAGCGCCGGCATCGTCGGGGCTGAGGGGCGGGATCTGAGGCTCGCCGATGGCCGCCGCGTTCCGGCGGCGGCGCTGGTGGACGAGGTCGCGCGCAATTTCCACGCTGGTTGGCTGATCCAGCCGCATCTGGTCCTGCACCCGGAGGTTTCGGTGCTGGCCGGGACGGCAGTGTCGTTCCTGCGCGTCTGCACCCTGCGCGAGCCGGGCGGCGTGACGACGCTCTACACCGTCTTCCGCCTTCCCGCCGCCGGCGTGATGATCGACGCCACCACCACGAAGGGGCCGAACGGCCTGGCGTTGGTCGAGTCCGAGACCGGGGCGATCCTGCGGGCACAGAGCATGTGGCGCCTGTCCACCTCGGCGCTGGAGGTCTCCACCGCCACGGGCGAGGCGCTCGCCGGGCGGCGCCTGCCCTTCGTGCCCGAGGCCTGCCGCCTGTGCGAGGCGGCGCATGCGCTCTTTCCGGCGCATGGGGTCCTTGGCTGGGACGTGGCCCTGACCCTGGAGGGGCCGGTGCTGGTGGAGGTCAATGCCAACCCGCATCATTCGCAATACCAGCGCCCCGCAGACCGAGGCGTGCTCAACCCCGATCTCCGGCCCCGCATCGAGGCGGCGCTGGCCGAAAGTACCCGGCGCCTGGCCGTCGAAAAGGCCGAACAGGATCGCATCGCCCGCAAGACTTGAGTCCCTTTGCCGAAGCGCGGCCGCCGTTGCACTCCCCCGGGCCGCTGCCTAGCATCGCGCCGGATCTGGCGGGGGCGTTGATGACCATACTCAGGCACAAGGCCGTGCGCGGGCTCGACCTTGGCCATGCGCTGCGCTGGGGCGCGGCGCAGGCCGGGGTTTCCACGCTGCGCATGGGCTTCGACATCCTGCGGCGCCAGTTGGGCCGGCAGAAGCTGACCGGGGTCGATTATTTCACCTACGGCCTGCATGACCGCCGCATGCCGCGCGAAGCGCGACGGGATTTCCTCGGCGACGGTCCGGTCACCGCGCTCAACTCCGCAGTTGCGGGCACAGTGCAGGAAAGCCTGGCCGGCTTCTTCCGCGACAAGCTGATGACCGAGGTGCTGCTCACCCGTGCCGGCCTGCCCAGCGCCCGCACCCGGGCCGCTTTCGCGCGGGGCGGCGCCACCGGCTTTGTCCCGGTCCTGCCCGACGCGGAGGCACTAGCGGCGGCCTTGCTCGATCCTGCGGCGCTTCCGGTCTTCGGCAAGCCGCATTTCGGATCGCGCAGTGTGGGCACGCTGGGGGTGGACGCAGCGGCCGGCGAAGGCCGGGTCCGCCTGAGCGACGGGCGCGAGGTTTCCGCCAGCGATCTTGCCGCCGAGATCGCCGCCGCCTGGCCCGAGGGTTATCTCCTGCAGGACCGTGTGGTGCCCCATCCCGACTATGCCCGGCTGACCGGCCCGACCCTGGGCGTGCTGCGGGTCGTCACCCTGATGGAGGCGAAGGGGCCTGGCGTGCTCTATGCCGTGGCACGGTTTCCCGCCGCCGGCGCCATGGCCGACGACATCGGCGCCGGTCTGGGGATGGCCGTGCATCTCGACCCGGCAAGCGGGAGGGTGCTGCGCGCCCAGGAGGGCAACCGCCTCGGAGGCCGGGCGGCCGAGGTCACGCCGGTGACCGGGGTGCCGCTGGCCGGCATGGTGGTGCCGATGGTGCCAGAGGGGGTGGCGCTGGCGCTTCGCGTGCAGCGGCTCTTTGCCGTCCACCGGATCCTCGGCGTCGATATCGGCCTGTCCGACAAGGGGCCGGTCGTCGTCGAGGTGAACGGCAATCCGTTGCACGGGCTCTACCAGCGGGCGGCCGGGCGCGGCGTGCTGAACCCGGACTTCGCCCCGCGTCTGGCCGCGCTTCTGCCACCCCGCCACCCGCTGCGCCGCCGCTACCGGCAATTGGCATGACCTCGCGCAACCGGGCGACCCTGATCGGCTTTTCCGCCGTGCTGATGTGGGCACTGCTGGCGCTGTTCACCATCGGCTCGGCGCCGGTGCCGCCCCTGCTCCTGAACGCCCTGTGTTTCGCCATCGGCGGGGCGCTCGGCCTGATCTGGACGGCGCGGCGGGGCTTTTCGGTGCTCAGGGGGATCGGCTGGAAGGTCTATGCCTTCGGCGCCTTCGGCCTGTTCGGGGCCCATTTCCTCTATTTCACCGCCTTCCGTCTGGCGCCAAGAGCCGAGACCGGCCTGATCGCCTATCTCTGGCCGATGCTGATTGTCCTTCTGTCCGGCCTCCTGCCGGGCGAGCGGCTGCGGCCGCAGCACATTTTCGGCGGCGCGGTGGCCTTTTCGGGCGCGGCACTGATCGTCCTGCGCGGCGCGGGCGGGGTGGAGGCAGAGGCGCTGCCCGGCTTTGCCATGGCGCTGGTCTTCGCCCTGACCTGGGCCGGCTATTCGGTCCTGTCGCGGCGGCTGGGCACCGTGCCGAGCGAATCGGTGACGGTCTATTGCCTCGCCGCCGCAGTCCTCTCCGCCCTGGCGCATCTGGCCTTCGAGGAAACGGTGTGGCCGCAGGACGCCCTCGGCTGGGCTTCGGTGCTCGGCCTTGGCCTCGGCCCGGTGGGCGCGGCCTTCTTCGCCTGGGATATCGGGATGAAGCGCGGCGACATCCAGCTTCTGGGTGTGGCGGCCTATGCCGCGCCGCTCCTGTCCACGCTGGCGCTGGTCTCCGCAGGACTATCTCCCGCGACCATCACGCTGGCCGGGGCGGCGGTTCTGATCGTCGGCGGTGCGGCGCTGGCGGCCCGCGCCAGCGCCGGGAAGGTCACGCCTGCGTCAGGCGGGTGATCTCTTCCTTCAGCTTCAGTTTCTGCTTCTTCAGTTCGACGATATGCAGGGCATCCGACCCCGGAGCGCGCTGCTCCTCTTCGACCATCTCCGACAGATGTTCATGCTTGCGGCGCAGCTCCTCAAGGTGCGAAGCGACGGTCATTCGGTCCTCCATCGGGGTTTCATCACCCCGATCAGACCACAGGACATGAGTCGTGTCATGTCTTCAGTGGCGGCCGAACGACAGGCTTGCGAAAAAGTCAATCGAACCGGCGGATCGGCGCCGCATCGCGCAGGATGGCGGCAGCCTCTGCCGTCAGGTCCTCGCGGTCGCCGTCATGGGCCGGGGCGGCGTGCAGGACCAGCGGGGCGAGCAGCCGCAGCGGGCTGCGCGCGCCTTTCCGCGCCCGGACCAGCACCCTTTGCGCCGCGCGCCCCTCGCGCGGGGCCAGGGGCAGCACGGCGATCGCGCCGAAACCCTCCAGCGCCGCCAGCGTCTCGGCCAGCCGGTCGGCGCGCAGGATCAGCGTCAGCCAGCCCTCCGGCACCAGCCGCGCCCGCGCCGCCCGGGTCCAGACCGCAAGGGGAAGGCTTTCCTGCATCGCCAGCGCCCGCCCCGGATCGGCCGCCGGGGTGCCGCTGCCCGCGTAATAGGGAGGGTTGCAGATCACATGGTCGAAGCTGCGGCGCAGCGGCATCAGCGCGACATCCCCCGGCGTGACATCAAGGGCGATCCGATTGCGGGCGGCGTTGACGCGGGCCAGATCGGCATAGCCGGGCTGCACCTCCAGCCCGGCGAGCGCCAGCCCCGGCACCCGGGCGCCCAGGCACAGCGCTGCCGTGCCCGCGCCGCAGCCCAGATCCAGCACCGACTGCCCCTCTGCCGCCGGACAGGCCGCCGCCAGCAAGACCGCGTCGGTGGAGGCGCGAAAGCCCTGCGCCGGCTGCAGAATCCGCAGCCTTCCGCCGAGAAAACCGTCGTCGGTCAGCGCCCCGGCGCTCATTCCCGCCCGGTGGGGATGCCGTTGTCCCGCAGCACCGTCGAGGCGAGGAAGAAATCCCCGTCGCGCACCATCAGCCGCCGGGGAAAGGCGCCGATCCCTCCCTCAAGGAGGCTCATGTGGACGTCGAAGATGAAGGCCTCTATATCCTCGCCTCCAAGCAGGGCCGTGGCCCAGGCGATCACGGTCGGGTCGGTGGTGCGCAGAAGCTCCCTCATGCCCAGCGGGATAGCCGGGACCTCCATGGCTGTCGAGACCGGGGGGCTCTTGGGACAGGCGCTGGACAAACCGCAGGACCGGCTGGCATCCGCGCTGGCCTCGGATATGGCCGCCGTGAACACGGTGATCCGTGCCCGTATGGCCAGCCGCCACGCGCCCCGCATTCCCGAGGTCACGGCGCATCTGGTCGAGGCCGGAGGCAAGCGCCTGCGGCCGATGCTGACGCTCGCCGCCGCGCGGATGCTGGGCGACACGGGCGAGAACGCGGTGAAACTCGCCGCGACGGTCGAGTTCATCCACACCGCGACGCTTCTGCATGACGATGTGGTGGACGAGAGCCAGCGCCGGCGCGGAAGGCCCACCGCCAATCTCCTGTGGGACAACAAGTCCTCGGTCCTTGTGGGCGACTATCTCTTCGCCCGCAGCTTCCAGCTGATGATCGAGACCGGCAGCCTGCGGGTGCTCGACATTCTCGCCGATGCCTCGGCCACCATCGCCGAGGGCGAGGTGCTGCAGCTGACGGCGGCGCAGAACCTTGCCACCGACGAGAGCATCTATCTCCAGGTGGTGCGCGGCAAGACGGCGGCGCTGTTCGCGGCCGCCTGCGAGGTCGGCGCGGTGGTGGCCGGCGGCAGCGAGGCGCAGGTGGCGGCGATGCGCGCCTATGGCGATGCCCTGGGCATCGCCTTCCAGATCGCCGACGACCTGCTCGACTACGGCGGCAGCGATGCGGTGATCGGCAAGAACACCGGCGACGATTTCCGCGAGCGCAAGGTGACGCTTCCGGTCATCAAGGCGGTGGCGCGCGCCTCGGCGGAGGAGCGCGCCTTCTGGATCCGGGTGATCGAGAAGGGCGACCAGCGCGACGGCGACCTGGCCGAGGCGCAGGCGATCATGGCCCGCCATGGCGCCATTTCTGCCGCCCGGGGCGATGCGCATGCCTGGGCCGGGCATGCCCGGGCCGCACTCGCCGCAATGCCCGACCACCCGCTGCGCGGCGTGCTGAGCGACCTGGCGACCTATGTGGTGGCGCGGCTGGCGTGAGCGGCCGGAGCGCCTCGGCCTCCGCATGGCGCCCGTTCGGCCCTGCCTGCGCGCGTTGCGTTAACCCCACCCCGCCCGCGCCCCGTGTCGGTACAGGAAACCGACGCAGACCCGACGCGCACGGGACGGCTGCGGGACAGCGGATGTCCTCGCCATTTCATGGCGTTAACCGCGATTCGCCGGGGCACCGGAAATGCCGGGCCTAGACGCTCATCGCCGTGGTCTTGAACACTGTCCTGAGCGCGAAGGACGAGTTGATCTGCGCCACGCCGGGCAGGCGGGTGAGATAGCGGCGGTGGATGCGGGCGAAGTCCTCGGTGTCCTGGGCGAGGATCTTGATCAGGTAGTCGGCGGTCCCGGCCATCAGGTGGCATTCGAGGATGTCGGGAATGCGCGCCACTTCGCGCTCGAAGGCGTCGAGGATCTCGTCGGCCTGCGACTGCAGGGTGATCTCGACGAACACCGTCGTCGGGCGCAGCAACTTGCGCGCGTCCAGCAGGGCGACATAGCCGGCGATGTAGCCCTCCTCCTCCAGCCGCTGCACCCGCCGGTGGCAGGCCGAGGGCGAGAGGTTCACCCGCTCGCTCAGCTCGGCGTTGGTGATCCGCCCCTCTTTTTGCAGGACGGTCAGGATGCGGCGGTCGGTTGCGTCGAGGTCGGTCATCGCGGTGGATTCCGTCGCCCGATGGGCCATTGACGAAAGAATCTACCGGCTCGGCGGGCCTGCGTCACGCAGAATAGAAGCCAATGCCCCGCGATCGGCGCGATCATCGGCGAAACGGTTCAGGGAGGACCCGCCATGCATATCGGTTGCCCGAAAGAGATCAAGCCGCAGGAATTCCGCGTCGGCATGACGCCCGATGCCGTGCGCGAGGCGGTGGCGCATGGTCATCGGGTGACGGTGGAGACGGGCGCTGGCCTGGGCGCAGGCTTTTCGGATGCCGATTACGTCGCAGCCGGCGCCGGCATCGGCTCGGTCGAGGATGCCTTCGCCACGGACATGGTGGTCAAGGTCAAGGAGCCGCAGGCGGTGGAACGCAAGCGGCTGCGCGAGGGGCAGGTGCTGTTCACCTATCTCCA
>CAZRQN010000108.1:0-1384 GCA_964602115.1 uncultured Rhodobacterales bacterium | reverse complement strand
GCCCGACCCGGACCAGACGCATGACCTCCTCGCCTCCGGCGCCACCTGCATCGCCTACGAGACGGTGACCGACGATCGCGGCGGCCTGCCGCTGCTGGCGCCGATGTCGGAGGTTGCGGGCCGGCTGGCGCCGCAGGTCGGCGCCTGGGCCTTGCAGAAGGCCAACGGCGGGCGCGGCGTCCTCTTGGGCGGCGTGCCGGGCGTGGCGCCGGGCAAGGTGGCGGTGATCGGCGGCGGGGTGGTGGGCACCCATGCGGCGCGGGTCGCGGCCGGGATGGGGGCCGAGGTGGTGGTCCTCGACCGCTCGCTGCCGCGCCTGCGCTATCTCGACGACGTTTTCTCCCGCGATTTCAAGGCGGTCTTTGCCTCCCAGGCGGCCACGGCGGCGGCGGTGGCCGAGGCCGATCTGGTGATCGGCGCGGTGCTGATCCCCGGTGCGGCGGCGCCCAAGCTCGTCTCCCGGGCCCAACTTGCGACGATGAAGCCCGGCGCGGCCATCGTCGATGTCGCCATCGACCAGGGCGGCTGTTTCGAGACCAGCCATGCCACCACCCATCAGGACCCGATCTATGTGGTGGACGGGATCATCCATTACTGCGTCGCCAACATGCCCGGTGCGGTGGCCCGCACCTCGACCCAGGCGCTGGGCAACGCCACGCTGCCGTTCCTGATCGCGCTGGCCGACAAGGGCTGGAAACGCGCCTGCGCCGAGGACCGCCACCTGCTGGCGGGGCTCAACGTCCACGCCGGCAAGCTGACCTATGCCGCCGTCGGCGAGGCGCTGGGGCTGCCGTCGGTATCGGCGGCACAGGTGGTCGCGGGGTGAGAGGCCGGCAGGCTTCAGGCGATATCGTCCAGCGGGACGCCCAGGGCATCCGCCAGCGCCATGAGCGTATCGACCGAGCCGCGCTTCTTGCCGGTCTCGATGTCGTGCAACTGAACGCGGTGGACGCCGGCGCGCCGGGCGGTTTCGGCCTGCGTCAGCCCGCGCCATTCGCGGATGACGCGGACCGGGTTTTCGCCGTCGATGATCCGCGCCAGGACCGAAGCCGGCATGCCCTCGGCCCGCGCCGCCATCGCGATGTCATAGGCGGCGATGTCGGCCAGATGCGCGGAATCCGCCAGAAGCCGCTCGTAGTCGGCGCGGGGGATCGTCACGGTCTCGTTCATCTCCGGCTCCCTCAATCGTAGGCGCTGCCGCGCGGCCCGACCTTCGACACGTCCAGCACCTCACCGGGTGCAGGAACGCCCTCCGCCCTTTCATGCAGTCCCGCCTTGCCCGTCCCGGCCCTCGGCACTATCCCTCGCCGCTGAGCCATTGCCCCGGGGGAGGACCCGCCATGACCGTCAACACCCGTTTCGACAAGTCGAAACTCCCCAGCCG
>CAZRQN010000107.1:0-9684 GCA_964602115.1 uncultured Rhodobacterales bacterium | reverse complement strand
AGCATCTGCGGCCTGAGCGCCCGGTCGGCGTCTTCAGGCAGGGGCGCGGGGCGGATCAGGGGATTTGGCTCGCTCATCGGTTCAGGCCCTCGGCGCCAGCGCTTTGAGCGCCCGGCGGATCAGGCCGGCGGTCGCCTCCTCCGGCGCCTCGCCGGCCGCCCTGGCCACGGCTTCCGCCGCCTCGCCCTGACCGTAGCCGAGGTTGACGAGCGCCGACAGCGCCTCGGCGCTTGCCGCCGCCGGGGCGCGGGCTGCGGGCGCAGCGGCACGGCGCGGAGCGGCGGCGGCGCCGGCCTCCTCGATCACCGGGGGCGCCAGCGCCGGATCGCCGCCCATCGCCATCAGCGCCGGCGCCTTGGCCTTCAGCTCCAGGATCACCCGGGCCGCCAGCTTCGGCCCGACGCCAGGCGCCGCCTGCACCGCGCGGGCGTCGCCCAGCGCCACCGCCCGGCCCACGCCTTCGGCCCCGAGCGCGCCGAGGATCGCCATCGAGGCCTTGGCCCCCACGCCCTGCACCGTCATCAGCATCCGGTGCCACTCCTTCTCCAAGAGCGTCGGAAAGCCGAAGAGCTGCAAGAGGTCCTCGCGCACCAGAAGGTCGGTCCACAGCGCCGCCGCCTCACCGACACCCGGCAGCGCCGCCAGCGTCCGGTCGCTGACATGGACGAGATAGCCGACGCCGCGCGCGTCGATCACCACATGATCGGCCCCGCGATGGACCACCACCCCTGCGACGCGCCCGATCATGCCGAGACCCTGATCGCGGCGGCCAGCCGTCCGGCGGATTGCAGGTGATGGGCATGGCAGATCGCCACAGCCAGCGCGTCCGCCGCGTCCGGCCCGGCCAGCACCACCCCGGGCAGGTAGAAACGCACCATGTGGTCGATCTGGGCCTTGGCGGCATGGCCGACGCCGACGATCGCCTTCTTCACCGCATTGGGCGCATATTCCCCGACCTTGAGCCCCGCCTGCGCCGGGACGAGAAGCGCTATCCCCCGCGCCTGGCCGAGCTTCAGCGTCGCCACCGCGTCCTTGTTGACAAAAGTATGCTCCACCGCCGCCGCCTCCGGCGCGAAGCGCGCCATCACCTCCGACAGCTGGGCATGCAGCGACAGGAGCCGGGCGGCGAGGTCCCCGCCGTCCGAGGCGGTGTGGCAGATGCCGTTCGCGACATGCGAAATCCGCGCGCCCAGGGTGTCGATCACCCCCCAGCCGAGGTTGCGAAGCCCCGGATCGATCCCGATCACACGCATGTGTCCTGCCCCGTTTTGCCGCGAGACTCGCACAAAACGAGAACGCTTTCCAGCGCCATGTTGTCCGGTCTTTCTGCAGGTGCGAAATCCGACTCTCCATCGGCAGATTCCGACGCTCCAGCCCATCGTGCTGAAATCATGTCGCTTTTGAGGTCGCGAGCCATGCATCCGATGCATTCCGGCTTTGCACGCGCGTCGCTTGCCGTGCAGACGCAGCACAACTAGATGGCAGTCATCGAATACGGATGCTCACCAATGATGCATCCGGGCAAGCCTGAACCCTGAAAGGAAACGCCATGGCCGCCATCGAGACGACCCGTCGCGCGCCGCTGGGCGCGATCACCACTTACCGCTTCACCAGCCTGCTTGACCGGGCGATCACCGCCGCCACGCTGTGGAACGACGCCCGCATGACCCGCCAGGCGCTCGACCGGCTGACCGACCGCGAACTGGACGACATCGGCCTCTGCCGTGGCGACATCGAAGATATCGCCGCCGGCCGGACCGCCTGAGCGACACGACCGCACGAAATGTGAAGGCCGCGACCCATCGGGCGCGGCCTTTTGCATTCCCGGGGCGGCGGCCTCAGAGGCGCGGCTTGACGTAGGTAACGATCCACTCGGACAGGCGCAGCGTCGCAGGATCGGCCACCATCAACAGACCGCCGAGGCGATCGAAACCCTCGCCCGCCTGCAGATCGGCAACCCGCTGGTCATAGAGTACCGGGCCGATATGGGCATGGATCGTGGCCTTCAGCCCGATGACCGAGATGACCACCAGAGCCATCGCCTTGATCAGGGGGAAGCGCTTCTGCGCAGGGCGTGCATAGTAGGAACGTCCGATGGTGCCATCCGCCTCGAAGCCGAAGCCCCGGGCGCGCGCGGCCTCGACCCTCGCCACACGTCGATGGAAATCTTCCAGATTGGCGTCCATGTCCCTACTCTTCCTGCACAACACTCCCCCGGCCACCGGCCAGGGTAGGACAGGAATATGGCGACACTTGGGCACTTGTCTCAATCGCGGCACAATGCCGGCGACAGTGCCGGATCGTCGTTGACCGGAAATCAACGCCGGAAAGCCAGGGTTGACCAGTCGCCAAGATCCTCGCGTTCCGCGAGTGCGAGGCCTTCGGCCACATAGGCGGCGGTGATCTCCTCGGCCTGGGTGGCCAGCAGGCCGGAGAGAATCGCCGCCCCGCCGGGCGCGACCCGGGCGGCAAGCGGCGGCGCCAGTTCGATCAGCGGACCTTTGAGGATATTGGCGAAGATCAGGTCAAAGGGACCGTCCAGCGCCGGATGGTCGAAACCCGCCGCTTCGATGCAGCTCAGCCGGCCGGCAAGCCCGTTCGCCGCCGCATTCGCCTCGGCAACCTCCACCGCCACCGCGTCGATGTCGGAGGCGACGACCGCCGCCTCCGGCAGGGTGGCCGCCGCCGCCAGTGCCAGAACCGCCGTGCCGCAGCCGATATCGGCCACCCGCGATGGCCGTTGCCCGGCCGCCAGCATCCGGTCGAAGGCCCGCAGGCAGCCCAGCGTGGTGCCGTGATGGCCGGTGCCGAAAGCCACCGTCGCCTCGATCAGAAGCGGGACGCGGTCCTGCGGGACCCGATCGGCGTCATGGCCGCCATGGACGAAGAACCGGCCGGCCTCGACCGGCGGCAGTTCGCGCTTCACATGCGCCACCCAGTCGGTCTCCGGCACTTCCGAGACGGCGAAATCCGCCGCTCCGAAGGCGGCTGAGAGCAGGGCCAGAACGATCCCGTCCGGCGCCTCCTCGAAGTAGCCGCCGACCTCCCACAGGCCGGAACCGTCCTCGACCTCGTACACGCCGACCCCGGCAGGTACCGGCTCGATCCCCTCCAGCGCCTCGGCCAGGGCGCGGGCCGGGGCCTCGCCGGAAAGCGTGGTCAGGGCGGAGAAGATCGGCATGGCAGCACTCCCGGCGGAACGCCTTGCCGTCGCGGTCCGGGCGGACAATGTCAAGCCGTCGGGCGCCCGGCCACCTGCGGCGGCAAGCGCACCGGAGCGAAGCGAGGCGCCTCCCTCCCCTTTGTGCGGGAGGGATGGGGTGTGGGGGCGGACAGCGCGCCTCAGAGGAAGCTCTGCGGATCGATGTCCACCGCCAGCCGCAGCCCCGGCGGCTGTTTCAGCTGTGCCAGCCAGGCGGCGATGGCCGGTTGCAGGGGCACGGCCTTGGCCGCCTTGACCAGAAGCCGCACCCGGTGCCGCCCCCTGACCCGGGCGATGGGCGCCGGCGCCGGGCCGAAGACCTCGGCGCCGGCGGCGCGCAGTGGCGCATCCCTGCGCGCCAGCTCTCCCGCGAAATCGAAAACCTGTCCGATATCCTCCGAGGACAGGATCACCCCGGCCAGCCGCCCGAAGGGGGGCATGCCCGCCACCCGCCGCTCCGCCGCCTCGGCACGCCAGAACCCCTCCTCGTCGCCGGCGAGGATCGCGCGGATCACCGGATGCTCCGGCTGGTGGGTCTGCAGCCAGGCCTCTCCCGGCCGCTCCGCCGTCCGCCCGGCACGGCCTGCGACCTGGCGCATGAGCTGGAACGTCCGCTCGGCGGCCCGCAGGTCGGCCCCCTGGAGCCCGAGATCGGCGTCGATGACACCCACCAGGGTAAGCAGCGGAAAATTATGGCCTTTCGCCACGATCTGCGTGCCGATGATGATATCGGCCCCGCCTTCGGCGATGTCCTTGACCGCCTCCTTCAGCGCCCTTGCCGTGCCGAAAAGGTCGGAGGAGAGGACGGCGACCCGCGCCTCGGGGAACCGCGCCGCCACCTCTTCCTGCAACCGCTCCACCCCCGGCCCCACCGCCGCCATCCGCCCCTCGACCCCGCAGGAGGGGCAAGTGGCGGGCACTGGTTTGGTCGCGCCGCACTGGTGGCAGACCAGCCGCTTCTGGAAGCGGTGTTCCACCATCCGCGCGTCGCAATTGTCGCAGCCCACCTGATGGCCGCAGGCGCGGCAGAGCGTGACGGGCGCGTAACCCCGTCGGTTCAGGAACAGCAGCGCCTGCTCCCCGCGTGCCTTGCGATCCTTCACCAGCCCCGCCAGCCGCTCGGAAATCCACTGGTTCGACGCCAGCCGCTCGGCCCGCATGTCGATGGCATGCATCGCCGGCATCACCGCCGCGCCGAAACGGGAGGACAGATCGAGCCGGGCATATTTCCCCGTCTCGACATTGGCCCAGGTCTCCAGCGCCGGCGTGGCAGACGCCAGCACCACCGGGCAGCCGGCGATCGCGGCGCGCAGCACCGCCATGTCGCGGGCGTGGTAAAGGACGCCCTCCTCCTGCTTGTAGGAGGTATCGTGCTCCTCATCGACGACGATGAGGCCGAGGTCGCGGAAGGGCAGGAACAGCGCCGAACGTGCCCCCACCACCAGCGAGGCACCGCCCTGCCCCACCATCTTCCACAGGCGCCGGCGCTCGGTCTGGGTGATCCCCGAATGCCACTCGGCCGCGCGCCCGCCAAAACGCGCCTCGACCCGGGCGAGGAATTCCGCCGTCAGCGCGATCTCCGGGCAGAGGACCAGCGCCTGCCGGCCTGCCTTCAGGCATTCGGCCACCGCCTCAAGATAGACCTCGGTCTTGCCCGAGCCGGTGACGCCTTTCAGCAGGGTGCAGGAATAGCCCCCCGCCGCCATGGTCGCGGCCAGCGCGTCGCCGGCGCCCACCTGATCGCCTTCCAGCCGGGCCGAGGCCAGGGGACGCAAGGCCGGATAGGGCAGGTCCTTGGGCGCCTCCTCCTCCGCTACCACGCCGAGCGCGACAAGGCCCTTGACCACCGAGGCACCGACCCCGGCGGCCTCCGCCAGTTCGCGCAGCGTCACCGGCTGGCCGCCCTCGCGCAAAGCCTCCACCACCCGGTGACGCGCTTCCGTCAGACGGTTGGGCACCGGCCCGGCCAGGCGATAGACCCGCTTCACCGAGGGCGGATCGGCCAGGCCGGGCGCCCGCGTTGCCAGACGCAGCATCGCCGGCAGCGGCGTCAGCGTGTAGTCGGCGGCGCGGGCGAGAAAGCTCCGCATCTCCGCCCGCATCGGCGCGGCATCGAGCACGCGCGCGACGGGGCGCAGCTTGGCCGGGTCCCACTGGCCCGAGCCCTTGCCCCAGACCACGCCCACCACCCGGCGCGGCCCCAGTGGGACCTCGACGAAATCGCCGGTGCCGCAGCCGCCGGGCGGGGCGCGGTAGTCGAGCGGGCGGCCCAGCGGCTCGGCCGTGAGGATCTGCACCTCCTCGCCCTCGTCGAAGACCCGCTCCGCCATTGCGCCTTTCCCCTCGGAACCCTTTCCGGTAAACCGCGCCGGACCTTGCCACAACCTCAGAGAGGACGCGCCCATGAAGTTCTTCGTCGATACCGCCGATGTCGAGGCCATCGCCGAACTTCACGCGCTTGGCATGGTGGACGGGGTGACGACCAACCCCTCGCTGATCCTCAAGTCCGGCCGCGACATCATCGAAGTCACCCGCGAGATCTGCGCCCTGGTGCCCGGGCCGGTGTCGGCGGAGGTGGTGGCGACCAAGGCCGAGGACATGATCGCCGAGGGCGAGAAACTGGCCGAGATCGCGCCGAACATCGCGATCAAGCTGCCGCTGACCTGGGACGGGCTCAAGGCCTGCAAGGAGTTCTCCTCGCGCGGCAACATGGTCAACGTGACGCTGTGCTTCTCGGTCAACCAGGCGCTTCTGGCGGCCAAGGCCGGGGCGACCTTCATCTCGCCCTTCGTCGGCCGCTTGGACGATATCAACATGGACGGGCTGGACCTGATCGGAGATATCCGCACCGTCTATGACAATTTCAACTTCAAGACCCAGATCCTGGCCGCCTCGATCCGCTCGTCCAACCACGTCAGCCAATGCGCGCTGATCGGCGCGGATGTCATCACCGCCCCGCCCGCCGTCATCAAGGGCCTGGCCTCGCATCCGCTCACCGACAAGGGCCTGGACCAGTTCATGAAGGACTGGGCGAAAACGGGGCAGAAAATCCTCTGAGGACCGTGTAACGTGGCGGTGAAGAGAGGCGGGACGGCATGATCGAACAGGACCTGCGCGACCGCATCATCGCGGCACCCGAGGCGATTCTGGAGGATCGCGACGTGATGAAGGCGCTGGTGGCGGCGAACGAGCGCGCCATGGGCTCCAACATCGTCGATCTGCGCGGCATTGCCATGGAACGGCTGGAGGCGCGGCTCGACCGGCTGGAAAGCACCCATCGCGGGGTGATCGCGGCGGCCTATGAGAACCTCGCCGGCACCAACCAGATCCACCGCGCCATCCTCGCCCTGCTCGACCCGCTGAGTTTCGCCGACTTCCTCGCCGCGCTCGCTGGCGAGGTGGCGCAGGCGCTGCATGTCGATTGCATCCGGCTGGTGCTGGAAACCGCGCAGTCCGATCGCGATACGGCGCTCAGCGCGCTGGGCGATGTTCTTTCGGTGGTCGAGCCCGGCTTTGTTGCCGCCTATGTCGCCGGCGGCCGCAACATCCCGCTGCGCCCGGTCACCCTGCGCCACGCCGCCCCGGAGACCCCGGCGCTCTACGGAGAGCGCGGGGCCTGGATCGGGTCGGAGGCATTGATGCGGCTCGATTTCGGACCGGGCCGCCTGCCGGGGATGCTGGCCTTCGGCGCCGAGGACCCGCATATGTTCCGCCCCTCGCAGGGGACGGACCTGCTGGCCTTCTTCGCCGGGGTCTTCGAGCGCACCATGCGCCGGTGGCTGGCGTGATCCTCTCGCCGGCGGCGCGCGATGCGCTGTCCGACTGGCGGCGGCACCTTTCGGTCGGCGGCGCCGCGACGCATACGCTGACCGCCTATGTCGCCGACGTCACGCGCTGGCTGGCCTTCCTTGCCGCCCATCACGGCACCGGCGAAGGCCCGGGGCGCCTGGCCGAATCCACGCCTGCGGATCTGCGCGCCTTCATGGCGGCCGAGCGCGAGCGCGGCGTCTCTGCCCGTTCGCTGGCGCGCTGCCTTTCGGCCGTGAAGAATTTCACCGGCTGGCTCGCCGACCGCGAGGGGGCGGATGCCACGGCGCTCCTCTCCGCGCGCGCGCCCCGGGTGAAGAAGAAACTCCCGCGCCCGCTCGATGTCGAAGCCGCCGCTGCGGTGCTCGACACGATCGGCGAGGATGCGAGCGAAGCCTGGGTCGCAGCACGCGACGGCGCTGTCGTCACCCTGCTTTACGGCCTCGGCCTGCGCATCTCCGAGGCACTGTCGCTCAGGGGCGCCGACCATCCGCTTCCGGAAGTGCTGCGCATCACCGGAAAGGGCGGCAAGACCCGGCTGGTGCCGGTGCTGCCGGCCGCGCGGGCGGCCGTGGCCGACTATGTCCGGCTGTGCCCCGTTCCCCTCTCGCCGGAAGGTCCGCTCTTCCGGGGCGTGCGGGGCGGCGCGCTGTCGGCCCGTGTCGTAGAGCTGGCCATGGAACGCACCCGCCACCGGCTCGGCCTGCCCGCCTCGGCAACGCCGCATGCCCTTCGCCACAGCTTCGCCACCCATCTTCTGGCGGCCGGCGGCGACCTGCGTGCGATCCAGGAACTGCTGGGCCATGCCTCGCTTTCGACCACCCAGGGCTATACCGCTGTGGACACCGCCCGCCTGATGGAGGTCTATTCCATGGCCCATCCGCGAGCCTGACATGCAGCTGACCCCGCGCCTCAAGGCCCTCTCCGTCCATCTTCTCACCGCCACCGGCGCGGTGCTCTCCATGCTCGCGATGCTGGCGGCGGTGGAGGAGAAGTGGAGCCTGATGTTTCTCTGGCTGGTCGTCGCCCTGGTGGTGGACGGGATCGACGGCCCGCTCGCCCGCCGGTTCGACGTCAGGACGAACTGGCCGACCTATGACGGGGTCCTGATGGACCTGATCATCGATTACCTGACCTATGTCTTCATCCCGGCCTATGCGCTGTTCAAGTCCGGCCTCCTGACCGGCTGGACCGGCTGGCTTGCCATCATTGTCATCGTCTATGGCTCGGTCATCTATTTCGCCGACACGCGGATGAAGACCAAGGACAAGTCCTTCGCCGGCTTTCCCGCCTGCTGGAACATGGTCGTCCTGGTGCTCTTCGCGCTGAAACCCTCGGAATGGACCTCGCTCTTCATCGTCATCGCGCTGACCTGGACGATGTTTACCAATTTCAAGTTCGTCCATCCGGTGCGCACGCGCCGCTGGCGCCCGGTGTCGCTGACCATGGCGCTCCTCTGGGTGTTCTTTGCCGCCTGGGCGGCGGTGGTGGACTTCTCGCCGGCCAGCTGGGCGCTCTGGGGCTTGCAGCTGACCTCGGCCTATCTGGCGCTGGCCGGGATCGCGCAGCAGGTCGTCCCGCCGCGCCCGGGCGGCTGATCCTTCAGACGTTGCTCCATCCGCCGTCGATCACATGGGCATGGCCGGTGGTGAAGGCCGCCTCGTCCGAGGCAAGATACACGACCAGCGCCGCGATCTCCTCCGGCTGGGCGATCCGACCCAGCGGCTGGCGGGCGATGAAGGCCTTCAGCGCCGCGTCATAGTCGCCCGTCGCCCGCAACCGCTCGTGCAGCGAGGGGCTGTCCACGGTTCCCGGGCAAACGGCGTTGCAGCGGATGCCCCGGGTGACGAAATCCGCCGCGATGGATTTCGTCAGGCCGATCACGCCGGCCTTGGTCGCGCCATAGACGAAGCGGTTGGGCGCCGCGATGATCGAGCCCACCGCCGAGGCCATGTTGACGATCGAGCCGCCGCCGCGCGCGATCATCCCGGGCAGGAAGGCGCGGCACATCCGGTACATGGCCTTGAGGTTCAGATCGACGGAGAAATCCCAGGTCGCCTCGTCGCAGTCGAGGATCGTGCCGCTGGCGACGAATCCGGCGCAGTTGAACAGGACGTTCACCTGCCCCGCCGCCTCCACCGCCGCAGCCACGGCCTCGCCGCTGCGGACGTCAAGCGCCATGGTCTCAAGTCCTTCCGCCGCCAGCGTCGTCAGCAATTCGGGCTTCACATCGGTGGCCAGCACCGCCGCCCCTTCCCGCGCCATGGCCAGCGCCGTCGCCCGACCGATCCCCTGCCCCGCCGCCGTCACCAGTGCCCGCTTGCCTGCCAGCCGTCCCATTGCCGCCTCCTGAATCTCCCCGGAGTGTCGCGTGCGGGCCTGGCACAGGCAAGCACCGCATCCGGATGCCGTCCGCCCGGGATGGGCCCCGGGCAGAAGCCCGTCGCCTCCGGCGCTCTGTCGCGGCCCCTGGCCGGTCCGCCGCTTGGGTCAGGGGACAGCCGGGCGAGGACGAAGCGCCCGGCTCTCGCGCCCTTCCCCTGCATCATCCTTGGACAAATACCCCGGGGCCCGGGGCAGCGCCCCGGGTCTCTCCACCAGAGCAGACCGACCAGACACGAGCGCCACACGAGGCGCGCCCGCCAGGGCGCAAGACGGCCGGAGGCGCTGTCCTC
>CAZRQN010000106.1:7390-9891 GCA_964602115.1 uncultured Rhodobacterales bacterium | reverse complement strand
CCAGTGGCAGGAGCTGCTGCACGGCGAGCGCTATTCCTCGTCCTGGTCCGAGTCGCTGCCCGATTTCGTCAAACTGGCCGAGGCTTTCGGCTGCAAGGGCATCAAGTGCTCCGACCCCGCCGACCTCGACGAGGCGATCCGCGAGATGCTGGCCTATGACGGGCCGGTGATCTTCGACTGCCTGGTGGAAAAGCACGAGAACTGCTTCCCGATGATCCCCTCCGGCAAGCCGCACAACGAGATGCTCCTGGGCGAAGCGGATACCCAGGGCGTGATCGGGGCGAAGGGGGCGGTGCTGGTCTGATGGGTTGAAACAGTATAGTTTCAGCATAATAATGGATCAGGAGTTCGAGTTCGACCCGGCCAAGAGCGCCGCCAACCGCGACAAGCACGGCATCGACTTCTTCGCCGCGCAGGAGTTGTGGAGCGACGCCCGGGGATTGGAAGTCGGGCCATTCATGCGCGGCGAAGTCCGGTTCGGCCGGGTTGCTCGGCTCGGCAACGATCATTGGACGGCGATCTTCACGCGGCGCGGCAGACGGGTCCGGCTGATCTCCGTCCGTCGGGCACGAAAGGACGAGGTGAGGCGATATGAACAGACAGACCGCTGAAGCCCGCGTGATGGTCAGCCGCGACGGCTCACGCACCATCACCGTCGAGGAATTCGACCGCCTCTTCGATGAAGGCAGCGACGAGATCGACGACTTTCTCGACTGGGACAGCGCCAGCCGTCCCGGCCTGGCGCCGAAGCGGGTCAATGTCGATTTCCCCACCTGGATGGTCCAGGCGCTCGACCGCGAGGCGGCCCACCGGGGCATCCCGAGGCAGGCGCTCATCAAGATGTGGCTGGCCGACAAACTGGACGAGCATCGCAGCCGCCAACGCACGCTGCCCGTGAAGTAGAAGCCTTGCCCGCCTGAGCCTGTCCCTGCAGAGGAGAATCGATGCCCCGCATAGCCGCCGTTCAGGAATCGCCCGTCTTCTGGGACCTTCCCGGCTCGCTTGAACGTGCCGAAGGCATCGTGGCGCGGGCGGCGGCCGAGGGGATCGGGATGCTGGTCTTTCCGGAGGCCTGGTTCCCGGGCTATCCGGAATTCACCTGGTTCCTCGCCCCGTCCCGGGACTCGGCGGCGATCAAGGACATCTACGCCCGCCTCTGGCGCAATTCCGTGGATCTGGCGCGCGACGGCCTGGCCCCGCTGCGCGCGGCGGCCCGCGCCCATGGCATGGTGGTCGTGGCCGGGATCAACGAGCGGGCCTCGGAGATGAGCGCCGGCACGCTCTACAACACCGCCGTCACCATCGACGCGGACGGGACGATCCTCAATGTCCACCGCAAATGCATGCCCACCAATGTCGAGCGCACCGTCTGGGGCTTCGGCGACGGCCGGGGCGTCCGCGTCGTGGACACCGCCGTCGGAAGGGTCGGGGTCCTCTTGTGCTGGGAGAACTACATGCCGCTCGCCCGCGCGGCGATCTATGCCCAGAACGTCGAGATCTACTGCGCGCCGACCGCCGACGGCGGTGAGCCCTGGCTTGCCACCATGCAGCACATCGGCCGCGAAAGCTCGGCCTGGGTCATCGGCGTCGGCCCGACGATGGAGGATCACGACATCCCCGCCGACTATCCCGCCCGCGACAAGATCGCCCCGGGCGAAGGCGACTGGGTGGAGCCGGGCAACGGGATCATCTGTTCGCCCACCGGCCAGATCGTCGCCGGCCCGATGCGCCGGCAGAAGGGCCTTCTCTCCGCCGATATCGACCTCGAACAGGTCCGGCTCGCACGCCGGACCTTCGATGCGGTCGGTCATTATGCTCGCCCCGACATCTACCGGCTCACGGTGGACCGCTCTGCACGGGCACCCGTGACGCTTGTCGATTCCCGTCCCGAATAGGAAACCTCACCCCATGTCCGCCCTGAACATCAAGAAAGGCTCCACGAGCCACTCCGCCTATGACCTGCGCGCCACCCATGCGGATGCCGAGGAAAGCCACACGCTCGCGGTGATCGTCGAGAACGAGCCCGGGGTGCTGGCCCGGGTCATCGGCCTCTTCTCGGGGCGCGGCTACAACATCGACAGCCTGACCGTGGCGGAGGTGGACCACACCGGGCACCGCTCGCGCATCACCATCGTCACCCGCGGCACGCCGCAGGTGATCGACCAGATCGAGGCGCAGCTGTCGCGCATGGTTCCGGTCCACGAGGTCCACGACCTCACCGCCGAAGGCCCCTGCGTGCAGCGTGAACTGGCGCTGGTGAAGGTCCTCGGCAAGGGCGAGCAGCGCATCGAGGCGCTGCGGCTGGCCGAGATTTTCCGCGCCAAGGTGGTGGATTCGACGCTGGAAAGCTTCGTCTTCGAAATGACCGGCATCCCCGAGAAGATCGACGCCTTCGCCGATCTGCTGCGCCCCCTGGGGCTGAAGGAAGTGGCGCGCACCGGCGTGGCGGCGCTGTCGCGCGGGGCGTGAACCCGTCGTCCTGCGGAACCTGTCACCCCGCG
>CAZRQN010000106.1:0-7290 GCA_964602115.1 uncultured Rhodobacterales bacterium | reverse complement strand
CGCGCAAGCGGGGGTCTCCTGTCGCCCGGCCGCAAGAGACCCCCGCTTGCGCGGGGGTGACAGACGCTCCTATCCGCCGAAGCTCGGCGTCCGCCGCTCACCTCTCGCAGGCTACGCCGTCGCCGTCGCGGTCCAGCCGATAGACATCGCGGCCCACGACATAGACCGGCCCGGCGACATAGGCGGGGCCGTCGCCGGAGCCGCCGGCACAATCGACATCCGAGGCGATGGGGACGCAGACATTCGCATAATTCGGATGGCATTCCTCCGCCCATAGCGGCGAGGCCGCCATTGCGAGCGCAACCGAGAACAAACCGCGCATGCGAACCTCGTTAACGAATCGTTAACCAAGGTTAACGCAACCCAGCCGAGGCTCAAAATTCGCAGACGAGGTTCCGGCCGTCACACGCCGGAAAACCGGGGGGGCCGCTTCTCCCGGAAGGCCGCCACCCCCTCGGCGAAATCGGCCGAAAGCCCGCAGCGTCCCTGCCACTCCGCCTCGACCTCCAGTTGCGCCGCCAGATCGTTATCGGCCGAAGCCGCCAGCGCCGCCTTCACCCCCCGCAAGGCCAAGGCCGGCCCGGCGGCCAGCGCCGCCGCCCGCGCGGCCAGTCTCGCGGGGAATTCCGCGTCCGGCGCCATCTCCCAGATCATCCCCCAGTCGGCCGCCTGCCGGGCGCTGACGGGCTCGGCGAAGAGCATCGCCCCGATCGCCCGCGCGCGGCCGACAAGACGCGGCAGCGCCCAGGTACCGCCGGCGTCGGGGATCAGCCCGATCCGGGTGAAGGCCTGGACGAAGCGGGCGCTCTCCGCCGCGATCACCACGTCGCACAGGAGAGCGAGATTGGCCCCGGCCCCGGCGGCGACACCGTTCACTCCCGCGATCACCGGCACCGGGCAATCCACGATCGCCCGCAGCATCGGCTCGTATTCCTGCCGCAGGATGCGCGCGACTTCGGAACCGGCGATCCCTTCCCCTCCGAGATCCTGCCCCGAGCAAAAGGCGCGGCCGGCACCGGTGATGACCACCGCCCGCGCCGAAGCCGCTCCCCGCAGGCCCGAAGTGATCCCCTCACGCATGTCGCGGTTCAGGGCGTTCATCACCTCGGGGCGGTTGAGGGTGATGGTGCGGATGCCGCCGGCATCGGCAATGGTGACGCTCTCGGCCATGATCCCTCCCGCAGGCTGCACGACCATCATCATCGTCGGGCAGGGCCGCGCCAGTGGCAACCGGCCCCGGGGCGCAACGTCACTCGCGGGTCAGTTCCGCCAGCCGCGCCTCTTCCTCCTCGGTCAGCGGCGCGCCGGGATCCGCGTTCAGGCGCTGGCGGCGGAGATAGGCGGCTGCCCCGCCTCCGGCGAGCAGCAGAAGTGCCGGCCCCGCCAGCCACAAAGCCCAGTTCGCTCCCCGCACCGGCGGGTTCAGCAGGACATAGTCGCCATAGCGGGCGACGAGAAACTCCAGGACCTCGGCGTCGCTGTCGCCGGCGACAAGGCGTTCGCGCACCAGGATCCGAAGGTCGCGGGCAATGCCCGAGGCGCTGTCGTCGATGCTTTCCGAACGGCAGACGACGCAGCGCAGGTCCCGCGACAAGGCCCGCGCCCGGCCTTCCAGCACCGGATCGGCAAGAACCTCGTCGGGCTGGACCGCCCCGGCCGGAAGGGCGCCAAGCCAAAGGGCTGCCGCCAGGATCAGGCGGCAGGACGCGTGCCTGCGTGCGCCCTGGCGGATCGCGCTCATTCCGCCGCCACTCCCGCCGCATCCCGCCGCGCCCCGGCCGCCACCCGCCAGCGCCGGTCCGACAGGCTCAGAAGCCCGCCGGCCGCCATCATCCCCGCCCCGAGCCACAGCCAGTCGGCAAAGGGCTTCACATAGCCCCGCACCGCCCAGCCCCCTTCCGTCTGAGGATCGCCGATGACGAGGTAAAGGTCGCGCATCAGGCCGTTGTCGATCCCGGCCTCGGTCGTCGGCATCGCCGCAACCGGATAGACGCGCTTTTCGGGGTGCAGCACCGCCACCACCGCTCCTGCCCGCCGCGCCGTCATCGTGGCCATGGTGGAGCTGTAGTTCGGCCCCGCCACCGCCTCCACCCGGTCAAGCGTGATCTCGTAGGGGCCGAGAGGCCAGCTCTCGCCTTCCCTGACCACGCGGATGTCTTCCACCGCCCAGGCATTGACCGCCGCGCAGGCAAAGAGCGTCACGCCGAAACCGCCATGGGCCAGAGCCTTGCCCCAGTCGGCCCTTGGCAAGACCGCGCGCCGGCGCCGCGCCACCAGATCGGCCAGCGCCCCGCCGGCGACCCAGGCCCCCAGCGCCAGCCCGATCGGCCCCAGCGCCGAGCGTCCGGTCTGCAGCGCAAAGCCCAGCGCCAGAAGCGCTGCCGCCAGGGCCGCCGCCGGCCACAGGGCCCGCCACGGCCGCGCCGAGCCGCGTTTCCAGGCCAGCATGGCGCCCGGCGGCAGGATCAGCGCCAGAAGGACCATGAACGGGGTGAAGGCGCGGTCGAAGAACGGCGCCCCGACCGACAGTTTCGCGCCCCAGCCGATCTCGGCGATCAGCGGCCAGAGCGTGCCGATGAAGACCACGCCGCAGGCGACCGAGAGAAGGACATTGTTGGCGACCAGCGCCCCTTCCCGCGACAGCGGCGCGAAAATGCCCCGCGCTTCCATGGCGCCGGCACGGGCGGCAAACAGCGTCAGCGCCCCGCCGGTGAACAGCCCGAGGATTGCCAGGATGAACACCCCGCGTTCGGGATCGTTGGCGAAAGCATGGACCGAGGTGATCACGCCCGAACGGACGAGAAAGGTGCCGATCAGCGAAAAGCCGAAAGCCAGGATCGCCAGCAGGATCGTCCAGGCCTTCAGCGCCTCGCGCTTTTCCACCACCACGGCGGAATGCAGCAGGGCCGCCGCGATCAGCCAGGGCATGAAGGAGGCGTTCTCCACCGGGTCCCAGAACCAGAACCCGCCCCAGCCCAGCTCGTAATAGGCCCACCATGACCCGAGCGCGATGCCGATGGTCAGGAAGATCCAGGCCGCCAGCGTCCAGGGCCTGACCCAGCGCGCCCAGGCCGCATCCACCCGCCCCTCGATCAGCGCCGCCACCGCGAAGGCGAAGGGCATCGAGAGCCCGACATAGCCGAGGTAGAGAAACGGCGGATGGATCGCGAGGCCGATGTCCTGGAGGAGCGGGTTGAGGTCCTGCCCGTCGAAAGGCGGCGCGGCCAGTCGCAGGAACGGGTTGGAGGTGAACAGCAGGAAGGCCAGGAAGGCCAGGCCCACCGCGCCCTGCACCGCCAGCACCCGCGCCTTCAGCCGCACCGGCAGGCCGTCGCCGAAAACGGCGGCGGCCGCGCCGAAGATGGCAAGGATCAGCACCCACAGCAGGATCGAACCCTCGTGGTTCCCCCAGACGCCGGTGATCTTGTAGATCAGCGGCTTGAGCGTATGGGAGTTCTCCACCACCACCTTCAGCGAGAAGTCGGAGGTGACGAAGGCCCGCATCAGCGCGGCGAAGGCCATGGCGACCAGCGCCGCCTGCGCCCCGGCTGCCGCCGTGCCCAGCGCCATCCACGAGGCCCAGCCCTTTTGCGCCCCGACAAGCGGCGCGACGGTCTGCACCAGCGCAACCATCAGCGCCAGCACCAGCGCGAAATGCCCAAGCTCGACGATCATGCGCTTTCCCTGCCCCGACACCGGAGGATAGCCCGGGCGCGGGGCGGGCGCCACCTCCCGGATCGGTCAGCGCCGGCCGGCCCGGCGGGTGGACAGGAGAAGACTGGTCTCGCTCGTCGTCACCCCGTCGATCTCGCGGATGCGGAAGATCGTGGCGTCCAGTTCGGCCAGGGTCGCCGCCCCCAGCTCGGCGACCAGATCCCACTTTCCGGTGGTCGAATGCACCGTCAGGACCGCAGGCAGGCCGGCGAGCCGGGTCATGATCCGCTCCGCACCCCTGCCCTCGATCCCGATCAGCATCAGCGCCCGCACCGGGCTTCCGGCCACTTCGGCCCGGGTCAGCACGGTGAAGCCGGCGATCTCGCCCCGCGACACCAGTCGCTCCAGCCGCAGCCGCACCGTCGCCCGCGCCACACCGAGCCGCCCGGCCAGATCGCTGAGCGAGGCCCGGCCGTCGCGCCGCAGCTCCGCGATCAGCCGCTGGTCCGTGTCGTCCATTTCGGTCGATCCTCTTGCGCGTTTTGTACCGATACTGCACGATTTGCGCGATCTTGTCACGCAAACCTCAGCCGCCTTGCGGCTAGTGTCCGGGGGCTCCGGGCTTCATCCTTGGCCAAATACCCCGGGGTCCGGGGCAGCGCCCCGGGGCTTTCCACCCCTGCGACAGGACCGAACCATGACCCGCATCCTTCTGATCGGCGCCCCGATCGACAGCGGCCAGCGCCGCGCCGGCTGCCTGATGGGCCCGGCCGCCTATCGCGTCGCCGGCATCGCCCGCGAGATCGCCTCCGAGGGCCATGAGATCGTGGATGCCGGCGACATCGCCCTGGGCGCCCTGCCCGAGGTCGCCTGTCCCAATCCGGTGGTCCATTCGCTGGCCGAAACCGTCGCCTGGACGGCGCTCCTGCGCGCCCGGGTGGATGCGGCGCTCGGCGCCGGCGACCTGCCCATCGTCATGGGCGGCGACCATTCGCTCGCTCTCGGCTCGGTCGCCGGGGCGGCGGACCATGCCGCCCGCGCCGGGCGGCCGCTCTTTGTCCTGTGGCTGGATGCCCATTCCGATTTCCACACGCCGCTGACCACCACCTCCGGCAACCTGCATGGCACGCCGGTGGCCTATATCGCCGGCCGCGCGGGCTTCGAGGCCTTCCCGCCCTTCCCCGCCCCGGTGCCGGCCGACCATATCTGCCTCTACGGCATCCGTTCGGTCGATCCCGCCGAACAGGCGGCGCTGCAGGTCGCCGACATCGCCATCAACGACATGCGGGTGCTTGACGAGCACGGCATCGTCGCGCCGCTGCGCGCCTTCCTCAAGCGGGTGAAGGCGGCCCATGGCCTTCTGCATGTCTCGCTCGACGTCGATTTCCTCGATCCGGCCATCGCGCCCGGCGTCGGCACCACCGTCCCGGGCGGCACGACGTTCCGCGAGGCGCATCTGGTGATGGAGCTTCTGCACGAGAGCGGGCTCGTCTCCTCGCTCGATCTGGTGGAGCTGAACCCCTTCCTCGACGACCGCGGCATGACGGCGCGGCTGATGGTCGATCTTGTCGGCAGCCTGATGGGCAAGAAGGTCTTCGACCGCCCCACGCGGTCGAAATGAGCCCGGAGCAAAAGTGATGGCCCTGAACCTCGTCCCCTTCGTCTCCGTCGATCACATGATGAAGCTCGTCCTGCGCCTCGGGATCGAGCGGGTGATGACCGACCTTGCCGCCGAGATCGAAGCCGATTTCCGCCGCTGGGCCTTGTTCGACAAGACCCCGCGCATCGCCTCGCATTCCGATGTCGGCGTGATCGAGCTGATGCCGACCTCGGACGGCGAGACCTATGGCTTCAAATACGTCAACGGCCACCCGGCCAACATGAAGCGCGGGTTGCAGACCGTCACCGCCTTCGGCCTGCTGGCCGATGTGGCGACGGGTTATCCGGTCCTGCTGTCCGAGATGACGATCCTCACCGCGCTGCGCACCGCCGCCACCTCGGCCATGGCGGCGAAATGGCTGGCGCCGCCCACCGGCACCATGGCGCTGATCGGCAACGGCGCGCAGGCGGAGTTCCAGGCCCTGGCTTTCAAGGCGATCTGCGGCGTGGGTGAGGTGCGGCTCTACGACATTGACCCGGCGGCCACCGCGAAATGTGCCCGCAACCTCGCCGGACGGGGGCTGAAGGTCCTGTCCTGCCGCACGGCGGAAGAGGCGATCCTCGGCGCCGGCATCATCACCACCGTCACCGCCGACAAGGCCTATGCCACGATCCTCACCGACAACATGGTCGGCGCCGGCGTGCATCTCAACGCCGTCGGCGGCGATTGCCCGGGCAAGACCGAACTCGCCCCGGCGATCCTGCACCGCTCGGCGATCTTCACCGAATACACGCCGCAGACCCGGGTGGAGGGCGAGATCCAGCAGCTCGCCCCCGACCACCCGGTCACCGAGCTTTGGCAGGTCATCACCGGCGCGGCCCCGGGACGGGTCTCGCCGGCGCAGGTGACGCTGTTCGATTCGGTGGGCTTCGCCATCGAGGACTTCGCGGCGCTGCGCTATGTCCGCGCCCGGCTGGCCGAGACCGGGCTCGGCGAGATGCTCGACATGATCGCCGACCCCGACGATCCGCGCGATCTCTTCGGCATGGTCCAGCGCGCCGGCGTTGCCTGAAGCGGCCGGAAGGCGCACGGCCTGTCGGTACAGAAAACCGACGCGGAACCGACGCAGGGAGGACGCCGGCGGGACGGCGCCCTCCGCCCCGCAGCGCGGGGTTCGCCCCGCCCCTCAGTGCAGCCGGAACTCGCCCTTCACGTTGCGCCACTCCCCCGGCGAGATCAGCTTGCGGTGGGTGAAGCGGACGGAGTGCAGCGGGCCCTCGATCTTTTCCTGCCAGAACTCGATGAAGCGGAAAAGCTCGGGGTAATCGGGTGCCAGGTCATAGTGCTGCCAGACGAAAGTATTGAGAACGCTGCGATAATCCGGCATGCGGTAGGTCAGCTCGGCCGTGGTCAGCCCATAGCCCCGCAGCATCAGTTCGGTGTCAGTCCTCGCCATCGGGCGCCTCCATCCTGCCCCCCGACAGAAGAATGATGCCAGATTCGGGCCGATCTTCAACGAAAACAAGGAATTGTTTCGCGCTCGCCCCAGCAGTTTAGCCAGTTTCCCGGCGCTTGCCTTGCCCCCATATGCAGCGTCCGCTATAAGTCCGGCCACAACATCCGGCGCCATGGCGCCAGAAGGCGCCGCAGATGAGCAACCCCCCGGAAAGCGCTGACAGCGAAGGGAAAATTCCCGCGCACGGCCCGCAGATCGACATCGCGGCGGAGATGAAGACCGCCTATCTCGACTATGCGATGAGCGTCATCGTCTCCCGCGCCATCCCCGACCTGCGCGACGGGCTCAAGCCGGTGCACCGCCGGATCCTCTATGCGATGCACGAGACCGGCAACACCCATGACAAGGCCTATCGCAAGTCGGCCCGTCCGGTGGGCGATGTCATGGGCAAGGACCATCCCCACGGTGACAGCGCCATCTACGACGCGCTGGTGCGGATGGCGCAAGACTTCAGCATGAGCCTGCAACTCCTTGACGGTCAAGGAAACTTCGGCTCCATGGACGGCGACAACCCGGCCGC
>CAZRQN010000105.1:0-10185 GCA_964602115.1 uncultured Rhodobacterales bacterium | reverse complement strand
ACGCCTGCCTCTTTCTGACCTTCCCCTGCATCATCCTTGGACAAATACCCCGGGGTCCGGGGCAGCGCCCCGGGTCTCTCCACGAGAGCAGACCTCAAATACCCGAGCGCAACACGAGGCGCGCCCGCCAGGGCGCAAGACGGCCGGAGGCGCTATCCTCTCCGCATTCGCGGTGAGGGGGTCCAAGGGGGCGGGAAGCCGCCCCCTTGCTTCCCCCAAGCGGCAAAGCCGCGCGGGAGAGGTCAGATGTCCAGACGGCCCAGGCGGCCGCCGCGGCGGCGGGCCAGGCGCGGGGCGCGGGCGGGCAGGTCGTCGAGCACCTGGCGTCGGGCTTCGGGCGTCATCCGTGTCCAGGTGGCGATCTCTTCGATCGTGCGGAAGCAGCCCACGCAGAGCCGCTCCTCGGGATGGATCACGCAGACCTTCACGCAGGGGCTGTCCACCTCGTCCCTCCGCCAGACGTTCTCGCTCCCGGGGAGCACAAAGTTGCGCATGTCGGTCACTGCGCCACGTTTCCTTCGCGCTCGATCCGCGCCAGCCGGTCCAGCGCCCCCTGCAGGATATAGGACGCGGCCACCGCGTCGATCACCTCGGCGCGACGTTTCCGTGACGTATCCGCCAGAAGCAGCGCCCTTTCGGCGGCGACCGTGCTCAGCCGTTCGTCCCAGAAGAGAAGCGGCAGCGCCGTCAAGCCGGCGAGGTTGCGGGCGAAGGCGCGGGTGGACTGGGCGCGCGGGCCTTCGCTGCCGTCCATGTTGAAGGGCAGGCCGAGCACAAGGCCTACCGCCGCCTTTTCTCCCGCCGCCTTCAGCAATGCCCCGGCATCGGTGGTGAACTTCTCCCGCCGGATCACGGTGAGCGGCGTGGCGACCTGCCGGCGCAGGTCGGAAACCGCGATGCCGATCGTCTTCGTCCCCAGGTCGAGGCCGAGAAGCGCCCCGGTGCGCGGCAGGGCGGAGGAAAAGTCTTCCGGGCTCACTCGCCGATTCCTGCCTTTTGGGCCGCCGCCTCCAGCACCGCGAGATCCGCCGGGCGCCCGGCGAAATCGGCCCTCGCCTCGGCGAGGATCGCCCGGGCGCGCTCGCCCTGGCCGAGGACGCCCAGCGCGGAGATCAGCCGCGCCCAGTCCTCCGCCGGCCCGCCCTCGGCGGCAAGCCGGGCGGCGAGCTTCTCCACCATGGCCTCGGCCATCGCCGCGCGGTCCTGCGCCGACATTCCGGCGGCCGCCGCCACGTCGGCGGCGTCCGGGCCGGGGGTCGGGCTCCAGGCCACGCCGGCGGCATCGGCGAGGGCCGGCATCTGGTCCGCCACCTTCTGGCGCCAGGGGCTGTCCGCCGGCGCCACTTCCAGATAGCGGCGCCAGAGGCGGAATGCGATGTCCGGGCGCGCGACCTGCATCTGGCCGATCCCGGCAAGGAAGAGCGCATCCGGTTCGGCATCGTCGGCGGCCAGCGCCCGCGCCAGCACCGCCTCCGCCTCCGGCGTCACCGTGCCGCCGGCGGCGGCGACCATCAGCCGGGCCAGCAGGGCCTTGTCCGCCGCCGTGGCGTCGTCGCCCAGAATTGCCACGACCCGCTCCTGCGCCGCCCGCGCGGCTGCGAGACGGCCGAGCCGGGCCTCGTTCTCGGCCAGCAGGCGATGGCCTTCAAGGTCATCGGGCCGTGACGAAAGCCGGCTGCGCAATTCGTCCATCAGCGCCAGGAATTCTGCATCGGCGGCCACCGGCGGGGCCGGCGGCAGGGCGGCTTCGGCCTCGGCCTGCGACGGGCGGCGGGCGGCGAGATCGGCGGCCATGGCCAGCCGCGCGGCCATCGGCAGGTCGGGGTAGCCCGGAGCGCCCAGCCACAGATAGGCGGGCAGGGCGCCGGCCATCGCCGCCAGCGCGAGGGCGAGGACCGGCAGTCGCGGTCCGCGCGTGACGGATGGAGCCGGCCGGTCGGCGGCCAGAAGCCGCCGGGCGACTTCGGCGCGCAGGCGGTGCGCTTCCCCCTCGGGGATCGCCCCGCGTGCCGCGTCGCGGGCGATGTCCTTGAGCTGATCGCGATAGACCCGCGCATCCGGAGCGGCCGCTTCACCCGGACGGGCGCGTTCGGCGGCCCGCGCCAGCAGCGCTGCCACCATCACCGCCATTGCCGCTGCCAGCGCCCAGAACATGCTTTCCGCATATCCGCTCGCGCCGGCCGGTGGAACCCCGGGCCCCGTCACCATGTCGTTTTTCGCCCCATTGCGCCGCTGGCGGTCGCGGCGGCATAAGCGGGCGGGTCCAGTAGTCGGGCACCAGTGGGAGAGGCCCTCCGATGCAGCGCTATTCCGTCTTTGCCATCGCCCGCGAGGCCTTCCGCAGCCATCGCGGCTGGGAGCGCGCCTGGGCCAAGGTGACGCCGAAACCCGCCTATGACGCGGTGATCGTCGGCGCCGGCGGCCACGGGCTCGCCACCGCCTATTACCTCGGCAAGAACCACGGCATCACCAATGTCGCGGTGGTCGAGAAGGGCTGGCTCGGCGGCGGCAACACCGGGCGCAACACCACGATCATCCGCTCCAACTACCTGCAGGACCCCTCGGCCGCGATCTACGAGAAGGCGCGCAGCCTCTACGAGACGCTGAGCCAGGACCTGAACTACAACGTCATGTTCTCGCCGCGCGGCGTGATGATGCTGGCCCAGACCGAGCACGAGGTGCGCGGCTACAAGCGGACGGCCCAGGCCAATGCGCTGCAGGGGGTGAAGACAGAGTTCATCTCGCCGCAGAAGGTGAAGGAGCTGGTGCCGATCATCTCGCTCGACGGGCCGCGCTATCCGGTCCTGGGCGCGCTCTGGCAGGCGCGCGGCGGCACGGCGCGGCATGATGCGGTGGCCTGGGGCTATGCGCGGGCCTGCTCGGCCATGGGCATGGACATCATCCAGAACTGCGAGGTCACCGGCGTCCGCTCCGAAGGCGGGCAGGTGACGGGGATCGAGACCTCAAAGGGCTTCATCGGCACCAAGAAGCTCGGCATGGTCGTCGCCGGCCATTCCGGCCAGCTGGCCGAGATGGCGGGCTTCCGCCTGCCGATCGAGGCCGTGGCGCTGCAGGCGCTGGTCTCGGAGCCGATCAAGCCCTGCATGGATGTGGTCGTCATGGCCAACACCGTCCACGGCTACATGAGCCAGTCCGACAAGGGCGAGATGGTGATCGGCGGCGGCACCGACGGCTTCAACAACTTCACCCAGCGCGGCAGCTTCCACCACATCGAGGAGACGCTGCGCGCTTTGGTCGAAACCTTCCCGATGCTGAGCCGCCTCAAGATGCTGCGCCAATGGGGCGGCATCGTGGACATGACCGGCGACCGCTCGCCGCTGATCTCCAAGACGCCGCTAGGGGGATGCTTCATCAACTGCGGCTGGGGTACCGGCGGGTTCAAGGCGATCCCTGGCAGCGGCTGGGCCATGGCCGAGCTGATGGCCAAGGGCGAGCCCGGGCCGCTCGCCGCCGAGTTCGCCATGACCCGCTTCAAGGAAGGCAAGTTCATCGACGAAAGCGTCGCGGCGGGGGTGGCGCATTGACCCTTTCCCGTCGAGAAGTCCTGATTGCTCCCGCTTTGGCTGTGCCCATTTCGGGCTGCGCTTCTCGGCTTCCGGAAGGTGGTGAGATTCGTCCAGACCTCATCGGCGTTTGGAAATGCACGGGTGTAAACAAGTTTGCAGAACCTGCTCTTGTAGGGTCCGAATTGGTTCTTGACGCCAATGGACGCTTCTCCTGGACAGCAAGATCGGAAACCTCCGAGTTTCCGCGCGAACTGAGCGGTCGATGGGCGTTCGACCCGAAGAGCAACCAGGTGTTTCTGGTCGAGCCGGTCCCGCTCTTGGGTCTGGGCCGACGCCGACTCTACTACAATCTTGGTGCCAATGTCGTTGCCCACGAAAGTCCGGACAAGCTCACTTTGGCTTTCACGTTCTTCAGCGATTACTCCCGCGATGATCCAATCGCACTGACCGTCGAAAGGGTGAAAAACCCATGACCCTTGTGACCTACGTCGCGACAAATCAGTTCTTGCAGGTGGTAAGCAATGCTAACCCTTGAATGCCCTTGCTGCGGCGTGATGGCCGACGAAACCGAGCTCGCCCCCGGCGGCGAGGCGCATCTCAAGCGCTTCGGCCCGGGCGCCTCGGACGAGGAGTTCGAGAGCTACATGTTCGCCCGCGCCAACCCCAAGGGGGTGCATTTCGAGCGCTGGCGCCATGCCTATGGCTGCGGCAAGTGGTTCCTCGCCGCGCGCTGCACCGCGACGCTGGAGGTCTTCGGCACCTATCCCGCCCAGACCAAGGAACCCCCGCCCGAGATCATCGCCGCGATCAGGGCCCGCCGGCCCGGCTGGAGCCCGGCATGACCCGCCAGCCCCCCCACCCATCCTCCCCCACAAGGGGGGAGGGGCCGCAAGGCCGGATCGACACCCGCAAGCCTCCCCGCGCCGCGCTGCCCGCAGGCGCCTCCTCCCCCCTCGTGGGGGAGGATGGGTGGGGGGGCGCCGCCGCCGAAGGAAGAACCGCATGAGCACCCGTCTCGCCACCGGCGGCCGCCTGATCGACCGCACCCACGCGCTCGACTTCACCTTCAACGGCAAGCGGTTGAAGGGCTTTGCCGGCGACACGATCGCCTCGGCGCTCTTGGCCAATGACCAGATGCTGGTCGGCCGCTCGTTCAAGTATCACCGCCCGCGCGGCATCGTCGCCTCCGGCGTCGAGGAGCCGAATGCGCTGGTCAATCTCGGCGAGGGCGGGCGGTTCGAGCCCAACCAGCGTGCCACCACCACCGAACTGTTCGAAGGGCTGGCGGCGCGCAGCCAGAACCACTGGCCGTCACTGGAATTCGACATCGGTGCGGTCAACGCCCGGCTGTCGCGGTTCTTCCCGGCGGGGTTCTACTACAAGACCTTCATGTATCCGCGCGCCTTCTGGAAGCATGTCTTCGAGCCGGTGATCCGCCAGTCCGCCGGCCTCGGCCAGGCGCCGAGCGAGCGCGATGCCGACCGCTATGAACAGGCCTATGCCTTCTGCGACCTGCTGGTCGCCGGCGGCGGGGTGGCCGGACTTAGGGCCGCCCGCGCGGCGGCCGAGGCCGGGCAGAGGGTGATCCTGCTCGAAATGCAGCCCCATTGGGGCGGCCGTGCCCCGGTCGATGAGGCCGAGATCGACGGCCAGCCCGCCCAGGCCTGGGTCGATGCCCAGGTGGCGGCGCTCTCCGCCATGGCCAATGTCACCCTGCGCGCCCGCTGCATGGTCGCCGGGGTCTATGACCACGGCTATGTGCTGGCCGAGGAGCGGGTGGCCGACCACACGCCCGGCGACGGGCGGCCGAAAAAGCGGCTGTGGCGCATCCGGGCGGGGAAGATCCTCGCCGCCACCGGCGCCATCGAGCGCCCGATCCCCTTTGCCGGCAACGACATTCCGGGCGTCATGCTGGCCTCCGCGATCCGCGACTATGTGGTCAACTGGGCCGTCTCGCCCGGCGACCGCACGGTGATCGCCACCACCTGCGATGACGGCTACCGCACGGCGCTGGCGCTGGTGAAGGCCGGGCTCTCGGTGCCGCTGGTCGTCGATGCCCGCGACAAGGCCGAAGGCCCGATGGCCATGGCGGCCCGCGCGGCCGGCGTCCGGGTGGAAACCGGCCGCGCCGTGGTCAAGGTCAAGGGCGGCAAGCGTGTCACCGGCGTGGCCATCGGCCTGATGGCCGGCGAGGGCGCGGTGCTGGAAGAGATCGCCTGCGACGCCGTGGCCATGGCCGGCGGCTGGTCGCCGGTCGTCCATCTGTGGAGCCATTGCGGCGGCAAGCTTCTGTGGGACGAGGGCGCCCAGGCCTTCTGCCCCGACCCCTCGCGCCCGCCGCTGAACCATGACGGCACGGCGCTGGTCGAATGCGCGGGTGTTGCGGCCGGACGCTCTGTCGGGACGGATGCCGGACAGGAAACCGACGCAGACCCGACGGCCGCCATACGGCTGATGCCGCAGGGCGCCGCCTATGCGCTGAAGTCGAAGATGTGGCTCGACTACCAGAACGACGTGAAGGTCTCCGACGTCGAGCTGGCGGCGCGCGAAGGCTACGAGAGCGTCGAGCACACCAAGCGCTACACCACGCTCGGCATGGCGACGGATCAGGGGAAGCTCAGCAACATCAACGGCCTGGCGGTCCTGTCCAAGGCGCTGAACGCGGCGATCCCGGCGGTGGGCACCACCACCTTCCGCCCGCCCTACAGCCCGGTGACGATCGGCGCGCTGGCCGGCGAGGCGCGGGGCGCGATCTTCCAGCCCCTGCGCCGCACCCCGATCCACGGCTGGCACGAGGCCCAGGGCGCCTATATGGAGCCCGTCGGCCTGTGGCGCCGGCCCTATACCTTCCCGCAGGCCGGCGAGACCCATGCGCAATCGGTCGAGCGCGAGGTGAACAACACCCGGCAAGCCGTTGGTCTGCTTGACGCATCCACGCTCGGCAAGCTGGTGGTCAAGGGGCCGGATGCGGGGAAGTTCCTCGACATGCTCTATACCGGGGTGATGTCCACCCTGCCGGTCGGCAAGTGCCGCTATGGCCTGATGTGCAACGAGCAGGGCTTCCTGTCGGACGACGGCGTGGTGGCGCGGCTGGATGAGGACACCTTCCTCTGCCACACCACATCCGGCGGCGCCGACCGCATCCATGGCTGGATGGAAGACTGGCTGCAGTGCGAATGGTGGGACTGGAAGGTCTTCACCGCCAACCTGACCGAGCAATATGCCCAGATCGCCGTGGTGGGCCCGCAGGCGAGGCACCTGCTGGAAGCCCTTGGCGGAATGGATGTTTCCGCCGAGGCACTGCCCTTCATGACCTGGAAGGAGGGCACGCTTGCCGGCATTCCGGCCCGGGCCTTCCGCATCTCCTTCTCGGGCGAGCTAAGCTACGAGATCGCGGTGCCGGCGGCGCAGGGCCTGGCCTTCTGGGAGGCCTGCCTCAAGGCCGGCAAGGCCTATGGCATCATGCCCTATGGCACCGAGGCGCTGCATGTGATGCGGGCCGAGAAGGGCTTCATCATGATCGGCGACGAGACCGACGGGACCGTCATCCCGCAGGATCTCGGCCTCGACTGGGCGATTTCGAAGAAGAAGCCCGACTATCTCGGCAAGCGCGGCCAGATGCGCAGCCATTTCGCCGATCCGAACCGCTGGAAGCTCGTCGGGCTGGAAACGCTGGACGGCTCGGTGCTGCCGGAAGGCGCCTATGCAGTGGCCGAAGGCCATAACGCCAACGGCCAGCGCAACACCGAAGGCCGCGTGACATCAACCTATTACAGCCCGACCTTGAAGCGCGGCATCGCCATGGGCCTGATCGCCCGGGGGCCGCAGCGGATGGGCGAGACGGTGAGCTTTGCCCATACCGATGGCAGCACGGTGCAGGCCAAGATCGTCAATGCGGTCTTCTACGATCCCGAGGGAGCGCGCCAGAATGTCTGATCCCGTCACGCCGCTCGGCAATGTGAGCTTTCAGGGCTTTGCCCGGGTGGCCGAAATCGGCCCGCTGGGGATGATCTCGCTCCGGGCCAAGCCCGGCACCGAAGGCCTTGCCAAGGCGATCAAGTCCGCCACCGGCTGCGCGCTGCCCGGCCAGCGCCGAATCCTGACCAAGGCTGACCGCGCTGCGGGCTGGATGAGCCCGGACGAGTTCCTTCTCGTCCTGCCGCGCCCGGATGCGGCCGAGGCGCTCGCCGCCATCGCCAAGGCGCTCAAGGGCGAGCATCACCTGGCCGCCGAAGTCTCTGACGCCCGCGCGGTCTTCGAGGTGACGGGGGACAGGGCCGGGGAAGTTCTGGCCAAGCTCTGCCCGGTGGATCTCGCCACCCTGGACGGAGACGAGATTCGCCGCACGCGGCTGGCGCAGGTCGCCTGCGCGCTCTGGCGGGTCGAGGGCGGCTTCCGCCTGGTCACTTTCCGCTCGGTGGCCGGCTATGCCTTTGGCGTGCTCTGCCACGCGGCGCAGCCGGGATCGGAGCTAATCGGCGCTTGACACCGGCGGCGGCGGGGCGGACGCTTCCGCCATTGTCCGGTTCCGGAGTTTCCGATGCGTGCCTTGCTTGCCGTGCTGGTGCTCAGCAGCCTTGCCGCCCCGGCCTCGGCCGATCTTCTGTCGTGCCGCTTCAAGGGCGAAAGCAGCTGGGTGCCGAAGACGGTGGTGATCGAGGCCGGCCGCGAAGGCGACGAGGTGCAGGTCTATGATCCGCTGATCAAGCTCTTCCAGCAGCGGCCGATCCGGGCGGTGGTGGAGACGGACAACGCCGCGCGGACCACCTTCACCTGGAGCTACAAGGTGAAATCGCCCGCCAACCAGACCGCCCGGCTTTCGGTGCGCATGACCCGGCAGAAGCGCGACGGCCGCGCCACGATCTCGGTGACGCCCCTGGGCTTTCAGGGGCCCTTCGGCGGCCGGGGAAGCTGCGAGCCGCGGGCCGGAAAGCTCTGAGGGCATCCGGCCGTGCCTGCGCTCCCTTGACCGCCACCGCCGCGAAAGCCTAGCTGCACTGCATGCCGCCGGAGGTTCCGCTCCGGCTCTCGGAGGATACCCCAATGGCCTTTTCCCTTCCCGATCTCCCCTATGCCCATGACGCGCTCGCCGCGCTCGGCATGTCGAAGGAGACGCTGGAATACCACCACGACCTGCACCACATGGCCTATGTGGACAACGGCAACAAGCTGGTCGCCGGCACCGAATGGGAAGGCAAGTCGCTCGAGGATATCGTGCGTGGCACCTACCAGGCCGGGGCGGTGGCGCAGTCGGGCCTGTTCAACAACGCCTCCCAGCACTGGAACCACAACATGTTCTGGGGCTGGATGGCGCCGGGGGAGAACAAGGGCATGCCCGGGGCGCTGGAAAAGGCGCTGACCGAGGCTTTCGGCTCGGTTCAGGGCTTCAAGGACGCCTTCTCCGGCGCAGGCGCCGGCCAGTTCGGTTCGGGCTGGTGCTGGCTGGTCAAGGACAAGGACGGTTCGCTGAAGGTCACCAAGACCGAGAACGGGGTGAACCCGCTCTGCTTCGGCCAGACGGCGCTCCTGGGCTGCGATGTCTGGGAGCATTCCTATTACATCGACTTCCGCAACAAGCGCCCCGCCTACCTGACCAACTTCCTCGACCGGCTGGTGAACTGGGAAGCGGTCGCCGCCGGGCTCTGAGGTGCCCAGCCGCCGGGCCGTGTTGAAGGGGCTCGCGGCCACCGCAGCCGCCGGGCTTGTCGCCGGGCTCTATGCGCTGGTGGTGGAGCCGGTCTGGCGCCTGCGCATCCAGCGCTGGCGCCTGACGCCCGCCGGCTGGCCGGCGGGACGGCGGCTGCGCATCGTCATGATCGCCGACATCCATGCCTGCGCGCCATGGATGACGGTGGCGCGGGTGGAGCGGATCGCGGCCCGCGCCCAGGCGCTGGATGGCGACCTGATCGTCGTGATGGGCGACTATCGTGCCTCGCACCTTTTCCAGGCGGGGCGGGTGCCGGTGGAGGCGGTGGCGCCGGTCCTCGCCGGGCTGAAGGCGCCGCTCGGCGTCCATGCCATCCTCGGCAACCACGACTGGTGGGATGACAAGGCGGCGCAGAAGAGGGTCGCCGGCCCGATCCATACCCAGGATGCGCTGGAGGCGGCGGGGCTTTCCGTTCTCGTCAACCGCGCCCTGAGGATCGAGGCGCCGGAGGGACCTTTCTGGCTCGCAGGCCTCGACAGCCAGTATGCGATCCAGGACGGCCGCTATGGCGATGCCCCGGGCAAGGACGATCTGCCGGGGACCCTGGCGCAGGTGACGGACGATGCGCCGGTGATCCTGCTGGCGCATGAGCCCGACATCTTCCCTGCCGTTCCGGCGCGCGTGTCGCTGACCCTGTCGGGCCATACCCACGGCGGACAGATCCGCTTCGGCCCGCTGATCCCCTTCGTCCCCTCCCGCTACGGCAGTCGCTATGCCTGGGGCCATATCGTCGAGGACGGCCGCGAGCTCGTCGTCTCGGCCGGGCTCGGCTGCTCGGTCCTGCCGCTGCGTTTCGGCGCACCGCCGGAAATCACGGTGGTGGAACTCGGCGCGGAGGCGTCGCCCGGGGACGCCTGATCCCCCCCTCCCGGGGGGGGGGGGCCCCGCGGGGCCACGCCAAAAGGGGGGCCCGGCCCCCCCCTGGAAACCCCCCCCCCACGAGGGGGGGGG
>CAZRQN010000104.1:0-10398 GCA_964602115.1 uncultured Rhodobacterales bacterium | reverse complement strand
AACAGCATCTTCAGGAATCCACGTTCCGATTCAATCAGATGCGGACTTGCTCTAGGCCCCGGTATTGGACGAGACGCCGACCTGCGCCGGCCGCAGGAGCCGGTCGTTGAGCAGGAAACCTTCGGCCATCACCTGGATGATCTGGCCGGCCTTAGTACCGGGAAGGGGCGCTTCGAACATCGCCTGGTGCAACGTCGGATCGAAAGTGTCGCCGACGGCCGGAGTGATCTGGCTGACGCCGTGGCGGTTGAGGGTTTTCTGCAGTTCCTTGAGCGTCAGCTCCACCCCTTCGATGAAGGCGGAAGCGGCGGCGCGTTGCTCGTCCGAAGCCGCGTCCAGCGCCCGGCGCAGGTTGTCATAGACGGGGAGGAGATCGCGGGCGAGACGGGTCGCTCCGTAGAGTTCGGCCTCGCGCCGGTCGCGGTCGGCGCGCTTGCGGACGTTTTCGGCCTCTGCCAGCGCGCGCATGAAACGGTCGCGAAACTCGTCGCGTTCGGCCGAGAGCGCGGCATTCTCCGCCCGCAGGTCGGCTTCGAGATCCGGCGTTTCCGGAGCGCCGGCCCCGTCTTCGACGGTCATGCCGGTTTCGATGGCCACTTCGTCCGGTCCGGCCTCGGCCAGGTCAGCGGTTCTGGTCTTGCGGTTCGTCATACTTCTATCCCTTGGCCCGGTCGGACAGGAGGCGTCCGATGAGCTGCGCCGTGTAGTTCACGATCGGCACGACCCTCGCATAGTTCAGCCGGGTCGGTCCGATCACACCGATTGCGCCGATGATTCGGCGGTCGCCGTTCATATAGGGAGAAACGACGAGAGCGGAACCCGAGAGTGAGAAGAGCTTGTTCTCCGAGCCGATGAAGATGCGCACCCCCTCGCCGCTTTCGGCCAGATCGAGGAATTCGGCGATGTTCTGGCGGCGTTCGAGATCGTCGAACAGGCTGCGGATCCGGTCGATGTCGGTGCCTTCGGCGCCGTCGAGCAGGTTCGAGCGCCCCCGGACGATCAGCCGCTCGCTGGATTCACCGCGATCCTGCCAGATGGCGATTCCCTGCTCGACAAGGGCATGCGCGAGGCTGTCGATTTCCTGCCGGCGCGAGGCGATGTCCCGCTCCATCCGGTCGCGAAGCTCGGAGAGGCGGCGGCCTTCGGCCAGCGCGCTGAGAAAATTCGCCGCCTCGCGCATGGAGGCCGGTGTCTGGCCGCGTGGCGGGGTGAAGACACGGTTTTCCACCTGACCGTCGGCGAAGACCAGGACCACCAGTGCCCTGTCGGGTGCGAGACTGACGAATTCGATGTGGCGGATCGGCGCCTCGCTCTTCGGCGCGAAGACCAGGCTCGCGCCGCGTGTCAGGCCGGAGACGGTGGCCGAGACCCGTTCCAGCAGCGGCTCGACCTCTGGATCGCCGTCGAGGGCGGCGGCGTCGATGCGCTTGCGGTCCTCGGCCGCGATCGTGCCAACCTCCAGGATGCCGTCGAGAAACAGGCGCAGGCCGCGTTCGGTCGGCACGCGGCCGGCGGAGATGTGCGGGCTGTCAAGTAGTCCAAGAAATTCAAGGTCTTGCATCACATTGCGCACGGTGGCGGCACTGATCCGCTCTGACAGCGACCGGGTCAGCGTGCGCGAGCCGACCGGGTCGCCCGAAGCGAGATAGGCCTCGACCACCCGGCGGAAGACCTCGCGCGAGCGTTCGTTCAGATCGTCGAGCTGGGGGCGGTTTGCGGACATGATGGATGACAAGGGGACCTAGGGTGATTAAGGAGCGCAGCGCGGCGGCGTCAATCCGCAGATGCGGCGTGTTCTGCGCCGGTTCGGGAGATTTGAACTCATGCGACCCAGCGGGCGAGCGCCGGATGAACTTCGGCGGGTGGAGATCGAGGCCGGCGTGATGCGCCATGCCGAGGGGTCGTGCCGGATCCGGATCGGCGACACCGAGGTCTTGTGTTCGGCGACGGTGGAGGACCGGCCGCCGCCATTCCTCAAGGGTTCCGGCATGGGCTGGGTGACAGCGGAATACGGGATGCTGCCCCGCGCAACGGGGACCCGGAACCGTCGCGAGGCGGTTCAGGGCAAGCAGCAAGGACGGACGACCGAGATCCAGCGCTTGATCGGGCGGGCGCTGCGGGCCTCGGTCGATCGCCGGGCGCTTGGGGAACGGCAGATCGTGATCGACTGCGACGTGCTTTCGGCCGACGGCGGCACGCGCTGCGCTGCAATTACTGCCGGGTGGGTTGCGCTTGCCCAGGCGTGCAGACGGCTTCTCGAACAGCGGATCCTGCTGTCGGATCCGTTGCTCGGTCAAGTTTCGGCCGTGTCTTGCGGGATCTTTGCCGGGCAGCCGGTTCTGGATCTGGACTATGCGGAGGACTCCGTTGCGGGGGTTGACGGGAATTTCGTCCTCCTGTCCCCCGGGCGCCTGGTAGAACTTCAAATGTCGGGCGAGGGCAGTACTTTCCTAGAGGAGGATGTCGGCATCCTTCTGTCGCTGGCGCGCCAGGGCTGCAATGATCTTTTCGCGGCCCAGCGGCAGGCCCTGGAAGATGGTGCGCCCGGGTGACGGCTCCGCGCGAGATTCTGGTCGCAACCCACAATTCCGGAAAGCTCGAGGAGTTCCGGCGTGCGTTCGCGCCCCTGGGGCTTGTCGTTCGTGGTGCGAAGGAGTTCGGGCTTGAAGCACCGGAGGAATCAGCAGCGGATTTTGTTGGCAATGCGCTCCTGAAAGCGAGGGCGGCGCGAGACGCTACCGGCTTGCTGGCGCTCGCGGACGATTCCGGCCTTTGCGTGGACATTCTTGGCGGCGCGCCAGGCGTCGCAACGGCTGACTGGACTTCGGTTTCCGGGGGACGCGACGCGGCCACCGGCATGTCCCGGCTTGCCGCTGCAATCTCCAAGAAGGGCGGGAAGTTCCCCTCTCCCTCTCGGTTCATGTGCGTTCTTGCATTGGCCTATCCCGACGGTCGGACCGAGGTTGCGGAGGGGCAAGTTTCTGGTTCGGTCGTATGGCCGCCGCGCGGGACAGGCGGGCATGGATTCGATCCGATGTTCGAACCTGACGGAGAGCACCGGACCTTCGCGGAGATGTCGGGCGGCGAAAAAGACGCTTTCAGCCATAGAGGGAGGGCGCTGGAGGCGATCTTGGCGCGTTGTTTCACGTGAAACACCCGGTCACCGGGGAGCAGGCAGGGTTCGGGGCGGTTCCCGATACGATTGGTATCTACATCCACTGGCCCTTCTGCCTTGCCAAATGTCCCTACTGCGACTTCAACAGCCATGTTGCGCCGGAGGTTGATCCATCTGCCTGGGCGCGGGCTTTCCGCGCCGAGTTGGCACATGCGCGCACGAGGTTTGGACAACGACTGGTCGACACCGTCTTTTTTGGCGGCGGAACCCCCTCCCTCATGGAGCCAGCCCTGCTGGAGGAGATCATCAGCGAGATCCGCGCCCATTGGCCGGTTTCTGGTGACGTCGAAGTCACGCTTGAGGCAAATCCCACATCCGTCGAAGCGTCCCAGTTTCGCGCCTATGCCGCTGCGGGCGTGAATCGCGTTTCCGTCGGCGTGCAGAGCCTGCGCGACGAAGATTTGCGCCGGCTGGGTCGCCAGCATTCTGCGGAGGATGCGGTCAAGGCGGTTCGAACTGCGCAGGAATGCTTTGATCGCGTCAGCCTTGACCTGATTTACGCCCGTCAGGACCAGGTCTTGAGGGACTGGGTCGAAGAGTTGGGTTTGGCACTGTCTCTAGGGACCGGACACCTGTCACTCTACCAGCTTACGATCGAGGAGGGCACGCCGTTTGCCCGACGCGCTCATCTCGGGAAATTGCGCGGGCTTCCAGACGATGAGGCCGCCGCGCAGATGTATGAGGCGACTCAGGAAATCTGCGGACGGTACGGGCTGCCGGCCTATGAGGTTTCCAACCACGCCCGAATCGGGCAGGAGTGCCGGCACAACCTTCGCTACTGGCGGTCGTCGGACTGGCTTGGCATCGGCCCGGGCGCGCATGGAAGGGTAACTACGCATCAGGGTCGCCTTGCGGTGCTTTCGGCGCGCGACCCGCGAACCTGGCTGCATCGGGTTTTCGATCAGGGAACTTCAACAGAGGAAACTCTACTGGCCTCAAGCGACCAGGGCGACGAGTATTTGCTCATGGGCCTACGTACGGCGGCTGGCGTGTCCCAGGAGAACTATCGGTCGCTTTGCGGGCGAAGTTTGCGACCCGAGACTGTCTCCGAGCTTGCGTCGCTCGGCTTGATCGCGACCTCGGGCGATCAGCTTAGCGTTACACCCGCCGGTGTCTTGGTGCTGAACGAAATCACTCGCCAACTCCTCGCCTGACGCGGCTTGATCCGAACCAGCCGCGCGTGAGGCGGACCCCGGCCCATCGAGCCTCTGATCGCCGCGATTCATAGGACCGTGTCCCGGGACACCGAGGACAGGACTCTGCAAAGAAAATCCAGATCGTCCAAGGACTTGTAGCGTACTGAGACCGTCCCGCCCTCCCCCGCCGCGCCGTGGGAAATCTGCACCAGCATCCCGAGCGATGCGGAAAGGTCTCCCTCAATCGCCCGGGTGTCAGCATCCTTTTCGGGGGGCGCCCGTCGCCGGGACGGAAGCACCGCAGACTTTCGGACAAGATCCTCCGTTTGCCGTACAGTCAAGCCACGCGCGACAACCTGGGCGGCCAAAGCCACTGCATCCGGCGATGACAGCAGCGCACGGGCATGGCCGGCCGACAGGACGCCTGCCGCCAACTGGTTGCGCACTTCCTCTGGCAAACCCAAGAGCCGGACCATGTTTGCGACATGGCTGCGGCTTTTTCCGAGCGCCGTGGCGATCTGTTCCTGCGTGTGCCCAAAGCGATCAGAAAGTTCGTGGTAACCAGCGGCCTCCTCTAACGGATTTAAGTCCGAGCGCTGGACGTTTTCGATGATCGCAACCTGAAGTGTTTCCGAATCATCCAGATCCCGCACGATCACCGGAACCCGTTCGATCTGTGCAATGCCAGCGGCGCGCCACCTCCGCTCTCCCGCTACGATCTCGAACCGGTCGGGCTCCTCCAGGGCCCGGACGATGATGGGTTGCAGGATTCCCCGCTGCCGGATGGATTCCGCCAACTCCTGCAATGCCTCCGGCCGGAATGCCCGACGGGGCTGGCTGGGAGACGGGCGCAAGGCGTCCAGCGGCAGCAGACGATACGCCGGTGCCCCTCCGCCATCGCCGCCGCCAGCACCTCCCGCCACATCGGCCATCAATGCGGAGAGCCCGCGCCCAAGAACACGCCGGTCAGTTCTTCCCGACACTCGCCCCTCCCATATTGACGTTAGATGCGGACTTACGCCTCGCTAGAATCTCTTCGGCCAATTCCCTGTAAGCCTGTGCAGCTCGCGCAGACCTGTCGTGCATCGAAACGGGAATGCCAAAGGACTGGGCTTCGACAATCTTCACGTTCCTCGGCACGATCGTCTTAAAGACAACGTCTCCCAGGTGTGCCCGCGCATCGGCTTCCACCAGAGTCGCCACGCGATTGCGTGCATCGTGCATCGTAAGAACGACACCCTCGATCCGAAGTCTCGGATTGGCAGTCTCGCGGATCCGGCGGATCGTAACCATCAGTTGCGACAGCCCCTCGAGCGCAAAGAACTCCGTCTGAAGGGGCACCAAAACCGCATCCGCGGCGACGAGAGCGTTTACGGTCAATAGATTGAGCGACGGCGGACAATCGATTAGGACGAAATCCACCCCGCCCTCCACCGGCTCCGTATGCCGCAGGGCGTCGTGCAAAAGGAAAAGTCGCCGCTCCTGCCCTACCAGCTCAACGTCGGCAGACGAAAGGTCGGCTGTCGCCGGGCAGACCAACAAACCAGGAAAGACCTCCTGCGCGACCGACCGGACGGAGGCGCCCTCAAGCAGTACGTCGTAACTCGTCAGCTTCCGCCTGGCCGCGTCGATGCCCAGGCCGGTCGATGCGTTCCCCTGCGGATCCAGATCGACTATCAGCACGCGCTGCCCAAGTTCCACCAGGGCAGCGGCCAGATTGATCGCTGTCGTTGTCTTTCCGACGCCGCCCTTCTGGTTTGCTACCGCGAGAACGACCGGACCCGCCCTGACCATTTCAGGCACCTTCCACACTCCGCACTTCAAGCACTCTGCCCTCACGGTCGCTTCGGCTCTCATGAACGGACAAATCGAAACGCCAGAGGCGCCGGGCCTTTGTGACCTCTCCCTCGTAATGCCGCCCCTTTGGCAGCAACGCTACGCCCCCCAGCCCAAGATGTCTGCGGACAAGGCCCAGGAGCGCGTCCAGCGGAGCAAGCGCTCGCGCCGAGACCACATCACCCTCGAGCGGAGTCAGCGATTCTGCCCTCTCAGAAAAGACACTTGTCCGTGGCGCAAACCGAGCGCCTGCCTCGGCCAGAAAGGCCGCTTTTCGCCGGTCCGATTCGACAAGCATCACCTTTGTCTCCGGCCAATCGCTCTCGGCGGCCAGCCCAATAACCAGTCCGGGAAATCCACCGCCGGTCCCGAGATCAACCCACCGCCTCGCGGAGGCTGGCGCAAGATCAAGCAATTGTAGCGAATCAAAGACATGCCGCCTCAACGCAGCATCTTTGTCCGTGGCCGCGAACAGATTGAGGCGCCGGTTCACCGCAAGGGCGAAGTCCAGGAACGCATCGATCCTGTCAAATGTTTCACGTGAAACACGCTCGAACCCGGGAGCGCCCGACACGTCGCCCGATGCCGCGATCACCTTCCCCCACCCGACTTGGCCGCCGCCATCAGCGTCATCAAGGCCGCAGGAGTCATGCCCTCGATCCGGGCCGCTTCCGAAAGCGTCCTCGGACGCAACCGCGAAAGCTTGCCCGAAAGCTCCCGCGAAAGCCCCGCGACCCCCTCCGACGAAAGCCCCTCCGGCAAGACCAGGTCGCCAGCGCCGTCAAGGTTTCGCGCGGCCTCTTCTTGCCGACCCAAATAACGTGCGTAGAACGAATCACAATGAACCTGCGCAAGCGTCTGGGCATCGACATCCGCAAGGCCTGCGAGTTCCGCCAACCGGCCATCCGCACGGTCCGACAATCCGAGCCATTCGAGCGCTGAGCGCCGCCGGCCGTCCCGAGCCGGAACATACCCAAGGTCCTGCACTTCCGTCGCGGAAAGAATCCTTGCCGCCAGCCCTTCCCGCGCTTGTGCGATCCGTGCCGACTTCGCGCCGAAGGCCTCGGCTCGTTCCGCCCTGACGCATCCGAACTGCTGCCCGGCGGCCGTCAACCGCTGGTCGGCATTGTCTGCACGCAGACTCAGGCGATACTCCGCACGAGAGGTAAACATCCGATAGGGCTCCGTCACCCCGCGCGAAACCAGGTCGTCGATCATCACGCCGATGTAACTGTCGGCCCTGCCGAACCGCAGCGGCTCGCAGTCGCGAACCGCCGCACCGGCCGCCAACCCGGCAACAAGCCCCTGCGCTCCAGCTTCCTCATAGCCGGTCGTGCCATTGATCTGCCCGGCAAACCACAGCCCAGGAACACCGGCCACCTCGAGATCCCTGGTCAGGCCGCGCGGATCGAAATAGTCGTATTCGATCGCATAGCCCGGTTGGAGAATGCGCGCCGCCTCCAGCCCCTTGATGCTGCGCACATATTCTTCCTGCACTTGCGCCGGGAGCGAGGTGGAAATCCCGTTCGGATAGACGGTGTCGTCCCCGAGGCCTTCGGGCTCGAGAAACACCTGATGGCGGGACTTGTCGGCAAAGCGGACGATCTTGTCTTCGATCGACGGGCAATATCGCGGTCCAACCCCCTCGATCCGGCCGGAATACATCGCCGATTGCGCGAGGTTCTTCCGAACGATGTCATGCGTCTGCTCATTGGTCTCCGTGATCCCGCAGGCCACCTGCGGCAGAGCCGGGGATCGGTTCATGAACGACAGCATCACCGGCACCAAGTCGCCGTGCTGCATTTCCAGGCGATCCCAGTCGATCGTCTTTCCATCGAGACGCGGCGGCGTTCCGGTCTTCAGCCGGCCGCGCGGCAGCCCCAGATCCGCCAGACAATCCGCCAGCCGCTTGCTGGCCGGGTCTCCCATCCGTCCGCCCATGCTCCGTGCCTGACCGACATGAATCAGGCCGTTGAGAAACGTTCCCGTGGTCAGCAGAACGGCGCGCGCCTCCAGCGTCGTGCCGTCCGCCAGGCCGACACCCACGACGCGGCCTCCGGAAACCCGCAGTTCCGTCACCTCGCCTTCGACGATCTCCAGGGTCGGGAATTCCGCCAGCGCCGCCTGCATCGCCTGTCGATACACCCGGCGATCCGCCTGCACGCGCGGGCCTTGAACGGCTGGCCCTTTGCTGCGGTTCAGCAGGCGGAACTGAATCCCCGCCGCATCGCCTACTCGGCCCATAAGCCCGTCAAGAGCGTCTATCTCGCGAACCAGATGCCCCTTGCCCAGCCCGCCGATTGCCGGGTTGCAGGACATCGTCCCGATGGCATCACGACGAAGTGTCACCAGGACAGTGCGAAGCCCCAGGCGCGCCGCTGCCGCAGCTGCTTCGCAGCCGGCATGCCCGCCGCCAATCACGATGATGTCCCGTTGCACCATTGCCCGTTACTTCCCGATGCAGAAACGCCCGAAGATCTCGCCCAAAACGGCTTCCGTATCGATCGAGCCCGTCAGGCTTTCCAGTGCCCGTCGCGCCCCATGCAGCCTGTCGGCCAGAAGCTCGGGCCGAGTCATGCCGCCAGATACCTCAGCTTGAGCCGATTCCAAAGCCTCGATGGCGGAAAGGACTGCCCGCCGATGACGGTCGTGGGTCAATGCACCCGATTCGAGAATCCTGCCCGAAAGCTCTCGCGCCACCCTGCCGAGCAATTCATCGACACCCTCGCCCGTCATACCCGATACTCCGATCGCACCCGGCTCCGCCTCATCAACCCGGGCGCGAAGGACGATGTCTCCGGGGCGCGGTTCCACAACCGGCCGCGCCTCAGCCCCTTCAAGAAGGATCACCCGAAGATCGGCATGCTCGGCGCGCTCCATCGCCCGCGCCACACCGATCCGCTCGACCGTCTCTTCCGTCTCGCGAAGGCCCGCCGTGTCAAGCAGGGTCACCGGCAGCCCGCCCAGATCAAGCCTTACCTCGATCACATCCCTCGTCGTGCCCGGAACCGGCGAGGTGATCGCCACATCGCGACCGGCCAAATAATTGACAAGTGTAGATTTTCCGGAATTCGGCGCACCGAGGATCGCAACCTCGAATCCGTCCCGCAACCGCTCGGCGACCTTGGCACCAGCCACTTCCCTTCGCAGCTCCGAGAGCAGCGAATCGATGTTCTCCGCCACTTCGGGGCGGACATCCAACGGGACGTCCTCTTCGGAAAAATCGATCGTCAGCTCCACCAGCGCCAGCGCATGCAGCAATGTCGCGCGCCATGCCGAAACCCGCTCCGCCACGACACCCGACAGGACCCGCATCGCCTGTCGACGCTGAGCAGCCGTTTCGGCTTCCACCAGATCGGCGAGGCCCTCCACCTGCGCAAGGTCCAGTCGGCCGGCAAGAAAGGCGCGTCGGGTAAACTCCCCGGCTTCCGCCGGCCGTAATCCCGGCAGTGCCGCAAGTGCGGCCAGAACGCCATTCACCACCCCAGCGCCGCCGTGGAGGTGGAATTCAACCACCGGCTCACCGGTAAAGCTGGCCAGCGCCGGGAAGACTGCCACCAGCGCCTCGTCCAGCAGCTCACCAGCGAAACGAAGACGCCGGATGCGCATCTCGCGCGGCGGCGGCAGGGTTCCCGCCAGCAGCTCGGCCGCAGTGGCCGCCCCGGCGCCGGACAGGCGGATGACGGCAACACCCGCCTTCCCCCGCGCCGATGCCAGGGCATAGATCGTATCCATCGGCCCGCCGCCCTCAGGCGTTCATCGAATCGAAGAAATCCGCGTTGGTCTTGGTCTGCTTCAGCTTCGAGATCAGGAATTCGATCGCATCGGTGGTGCCCATCGGGTTGAGGATCCGCCGCAGCACATAGGTCTTCTGCAGATCGGCCTTCTCCACCAGCAGCTCCTCCTTGCGGGTGCCGGACTTGAGGATGTCCATCGCCGGGAAGACGCGCTTGTCCGCCACCTTGCGGTCCAGCACGATCTCGGAGTTGCCGGTGCCCTTGAATTCCTCGAAAATCACCTCGTCCATCCGGCTGCCGGTATCGATCAGCGCCGTGGCGATGATGGTCAGCGACCCGCCTTCCTCGATATTCCGTGCCGCACCGAAGAACCGCTTCGGCCGCTGCAGGGCGTTGGCGTCCACGCCGCCGGTCAGCACCTTGCCCGAGGACGGAACCACGGTGTTGAAGGCCCGGCCCAGGCGGGTGATCGAATCGAGCAGGATCACCACGTCGCGCTTGTGCTCGACCAGGC
>CAZRQN010000103.1:0-10423 GCA_964602115.1 uncultured Rhodobacterales bacterium | reverse complement strand
GGGCCAGAAGATTTCCAAGTCCAAGGGCAACGGCCTGACCATCGACGAATGGCTGACCTATGCCGCGACCGAGAGTCTCTCCTACTTCATGTACCAGAAGCCCAAGACGGCCAAGCGCCTGTGGTGGGACGTGATCCCCAAGGCGGTGGACGAATACCACCAGCAGCTGCGCGCCTTCCCCACCCAGTCAGTGGAGCAACAGACCGAAAACCCCGTCTGGCACATCCACGGCGGCCAGCCCCCCGCTTCCGGCATGGCCGTCAGCTTCGCCATGCTCCTCAACCTCGCCGCCGTGGCGGGGACGGCGGGGCGCGACGGGCTCTGGGGCTTCCTGCGCCGCTACGCGCCCGAGGCCACGCCGGAGGCGAACCCCGACCTCGACGCCGCCGTCACCTACGCGCTGCGCTACTTCGCCGACTACATCGCCCCCACCCGCCAGACCCGCGCGCCGTCCGACAAGGAACGCGCCGCGATCCTCGACCTGCGGGACCGTCTGGCCGCCTGGGACGGCCCGGCGGAGGACGAGGCGCTGCAGACCATGGTCTATGCGGTGGGCAAGGACCACGCCTTCGAGCCGCTGCGCGACTGGTTCAAGGCGCTCTACGAGGTGCTCCTCGGAGCCTCCGAAGGCCCCCGCTTCGGCGGCTTCGTCGCGCTCTACGGGGTGGCGGAGACGGTGGGGCTGATTGAGGGGGCGTTGGCAAGGGGGTGAGGGGTGGGTGCCAGAACCACTCTTTCCCTTAACTCGCCAAGCCAGCAACAAAGCAATAGATTCTGGCCTCGGCTTCCATACCATTCAACTGCAACTCGTTTAACGCGAGATCAAAGGCATTCTGATACGAGCGATCATGTGCGAGCGCACGGTAGAAAGCTTTCGAGAATGCAACGGCAGCGGCGTCACCAATGGAAACCTTGCACCCTATGACTGCCTTCACATGCGGTGCCAGCAAGCTCGCAATACTCTCAGAGAAACACGCGTTCAACACCACGCAGTCCACAGAGGCGCTTAGTTTAACAAGCCCCTCAACAGCCATTGCTGAAACGGGAACTGCGTTTCCGTCCTTATCCTCGAAGCACAGAACGCCAGTATTTCCGTGCCCGCTGAAGTGAAGGACGGCCGGAGTGTTGTTCAGAACCTCCATTTGAACCTGATCCGTTCTAACCGCCCAGGCATATGAAACGTTGACGTTCTGCTTCTTATCGTCAACCAGCCGCAGTTGCTCCCTTAAATCACGTGCCTCCTGATCAAGCCGCAAACGATCACTATCTATTGGTGACACACACAGCATTAGTACCTTTTTTTCTTTCAACTTCGTTGTCTCCCGCAGTTTTATTGTAATGGGGTCCAAGTCCGCGCCGAAAAGCTCCAAAGTCCCTTCCCGCAGGTCATTCGCCTTTAGTTTTCCGAAAAGGGCCGTGCCCTCTGCTCCCAGGTATAAACGCTTTTTCAGACTCGGCTCGCCTTCAAGAAGCTCTAGTGCCTTATCACCGTAGGCACCGCACTCCGTACCAAACCTCGAGAAATGCTCAGCGAGCAACTCCTTTACTCTGCTGCTGCTCTCTACACCAAACCAGTCAAGGGTTACGTCCTGCAGACCTTCGTAGAATACACCCTGAAGTCCCTTTGCCAATCCCTCGCGGGCGTCAATCGAAGTCAGATACGAACCTTTACGGATAATATCTTGGCGCTCTCGCGGATCGCGCACCTGTTCAGCAGCAAGCTGAAGCATTTTTGACTGCACGTTCGGAGGCTCGGACTCCAGCTTAGAAAATGGAATGCCAAGATCATCAATGCTCAGTCGAGTGTTTTCGATGACACACCAAACTGAATACTGTTTCACTATGGCGTTGTCATGTTGCCCAAGTGCGCGGACCAGTTCGCCATTTGCATGCCGTGGGTGAAACATATTTTCGTATGCTCTGTTCAAGCCCACCGTGATGAGTGCCAGCTTGAGAACCTCGTCATCAGCTTTATCAACATGGACTTGAAATCCAGCTAGATTCAGCTTAGCCGGGCTGACCACTTGCAGTGAAGCGAGCGTTCGAATCTCAGGTTGCACAGATCCAAGCGCGGCACATTCGTCTAGGCGTCCAGCATATAGTCTGGCTGCAGCTGCCACGGCCGAGGCGATGACTTCTGGATTGGCAAATTGGTGACGAAGTGCGCGCTCCACAGCCTGAATAGAGCCGTCGCGCGTGCCCATCTGAGCAATGCAGTTTAAGCACCAACGAGTGACTTTGTCGTCACTCTCATTGCGCATCAGTAGGCCATTTATGGCGAGCTCTAGGCCATTGCGGGTATCTGGAGAAAACTGAGCGCCCGATCTATATAGTCGCGCGATTTCCTGCAGCGCGACCTTCTTCCTGCGGTCGTCACCGTTCTCGAGTTCGTAGCGAATGAAGCTCGCCTTTTCCGGCGCAACGCTTTTCTTGCTCACTCGGTGCTCAAGCCATGCTCGACTACCTGGCAAAACGCTGTTCTGCTCCAAGGCTCGAAGTCGTCAAGATTGTTTGGTGTCATCGAAAGGTCTAGCCAACGTGGGTCGTTCAGAGATAGCCGCCTCGTTGTTGGCTCAAACCAGTCCGGGCACGTCCATTCGAGAACAACTAACAGAACGGCCACTCCATCATCGCCCTCCGCTTCGAAGGAGAAGATTGGCTTTGGCTTGGTTGGCTCGCCATTTGGAAAGGACTGTGGTGAAATATCGAGATCAAGAAGTAGAACGCTCAACGCGTTGTCGGTGGCGCCATAGTCATCTTTCGAGAAAAGAGAGCGGTCGGCAGCCGTCAATACGCTAGGAAATCCTATCGTGCATTTGTTTGCAAATGCATCTCGGTCATCACGGTAGCGTCCAATTCGATAGGAAAGTATGCAGTGACGTCGTCGAACCAACGAGAAGGTCCACACGGTAGCATAGTCATCGCAATCATGGGACTGAAGGTACCTTACGGCATCATGTTTCTCCGCGTTCTGAAACACATCGGCTATGCTGCCTGACGAGATGTGCGTCATCCACTTCTTGAGAAATAAACGACTGATGCCAAGTGGGGAGTCTTTATTAAGGTCACGGGTCCGTCTTCTGGCCGGAAATCTTTCCTTGAACTTGGCGGGCACGTCGGGTGCTGATATCAGCTCGCAAAGAAAGAAGACGCCCGGTTCAGTTCGATAAAATAGAGACGCATTCCTATGGTACAGAATGTCTTCGCTCAGTCGCGCCTGGAGGGTCTTGTGTTGTGTCTTGCCCTTCAGGTGTTCTGGAACAATTTCAGCTCTGTATGCGGCATCAAGAATGCCCCTCGCAGACATGGGCCTGCGCGCCGCTGTCAACACTCTGTGTGCGATTTCGAGATACGAATCCAACAGTTCACCTTCCTGCCGCGTCGATGCTAAGTCGCAGCGACGGCCCGCACAAGCCGCCGTGCTCTTCGATAACTTCGCCACCCCCTACCCAAACCCCGCCACCACCGTCTCCACCGGCAGGACCAGCGTCCGGCTCTCCCCCGGCCACTCCACGAATTCCGCGCAGCGCAGGTAGAACCGCCGCGCCGCCGCGTCCTTCGCCTGCACCATCACCGCCGCGATGCCGATGCCCTGCGCGGCCCCCGCGATCCGGCGCATCGCTCCGCCAGCCGGTCGGAACACCCGCCCCGGGCCTGACCCGGGGCCTCCCCCATCCCCCGCGCCCCCGCTCACGCGGGAGGCCCCGGCTCAAGGCCGGGGCGAGGCCGGGCCTGCGCCCGTTGCGTTAACCCCCCTGCCGCAGCCCCCCCTGTCGGGACGGGGAACCGACGCGGGCGGGACGGCGGCGGGACGGGGAGCAGACGCGGGGTTCCGGCGGAAATCCGTGCGTTAACCCCGATTCGCCCCGGCGCCCCCCGTTGCGCGCCGGAAGTGCGAAGGCTTCCCGCCGGCACTGAAACTTTCCCGCCCCGGCGGCCGTTGCGCTATCATCCTGTCACCGGAGGCCTGCCCATGCGTCCCCAGATCCTCGCCCTCACCCTCGCAATCGCCCTCGCCGCCCCGGCCCGCGCCGAGGAGGCGGTGGCGCCCAACCCCTTGATCCAGGTCACAATTCAGGCCCAGATCGACGCCTTCCTGAGAGAGGACGTGACCACCGCCTTCACCTTCGCCAGCCCCAGCATCCAGGGCATCTTCGGCTCGGCCGAGACCTTCGGGCTGATGGTGCGGCAGGGCTATCCGATGGTCTGGCGGCCCGAGGAGGTGCGGATGCTGGAGCTGCGCGAGGTGGCGGGCAACCTGTGGCAGCGGGTGATGGTGACCGACCAGGCCGGCAAGACCTGGCTTCTCGACTACATGATGGTCGAGGTGGGCGGAGACTGGCGGATCAACGCCGTCCAGCTGCTGGAGTCTGCCGGGATCGGCGCCTGAGACCGCAGAACCGGGGGTGAATCGCTTGACGCCCCCCGCAGTTCCCTCTATGCGCGCCCGGTGGAATTCGGCCGGACGCCTGAGGGCGCCTCCCGGCCATTGCAAGGGATCGAACGCATGTCGCGCGTCTGCGAACTGAGTGGCAAGGGCCCGATGTCCGGGAACATGATCAGCCACGCCAACAACAAGACCCGGCGGCGCTTCCTGCCGAACCTCAACGAGGTGACGCTGCTGTCCGACGTGCTGGGCCAGTCCTTCAAGCTGCGCATCACGGCGCATGCCCTGCGCTCGGTCGATCATCGCGGCGGGCTGGATGCCTTCCTCGCCGCCGAGAAGGACGAGAACCTGTCCTCTCGGGCGCTGAAGATCAAGCGCGACATCGAGAAGGCCCAGGCCGCCGCCTGAGCCTTTCCCGACGACAGAGAACCGGCCCCGCGCCCCCGGCGCGGGGTTTTTCGTCGCGCCCGCCCCGCCCCGCTTGCACGGCCCGCCCCAGCCCGCGATAAGCGCGGCGATGGTCCTGCCGCGCCTCCTTGTGCTCCTCCTCCTGGCGACCGGCTTCGGCCAGTCGCTGGCGCTCGGCCGGATGGCAGCGGCGACCGAGGTGACGGTCTGCACCGGAGGGGGCGCCGCCACCCTGACGCTGGACGCGCGGGGAAGGCCGGTCCGGGCAGCGCATGACTGCCTGGCCTGCCTGCTGCCCGCCTTCGCTGCCGCGCCCACCCCGATGGCCGTGCCGGCGCGGGCCGGAGGCTCGCGTGATCCTGTTCCGGCGCCGGTGCGGGTCGCGGTTTCCGTCCCTGCCCCCGCGCCGCTCGCCCGGGGGCCGCCATCTGCCGTCTGAGAAAGCTTTCCCCCAACTCAGACAGGTACGCCATGATCCGCAAACTCTCCGCCGCCCTGATGGCGGCCCTCTTCGCCTTTCCCGCACTCGCACATGACGGCATCCACATCCTGCTGCCCTATGCCCGCGCCACCGCGCATTCGGGGGCCATCTTTCTGGTGATCGAGAACCATTCCAGCGAGGAAGACCGTCTGGTCTCGATCTCCACCGACGCCGCCGGCATGGCCGAGCTCCATACCCACCAGTCCGACGCCAATGGCGTGATGCAGATGTTGCCGGTCCAAGGCGGGCTGGTGATCCCCGCCGGCGGAAGCGTCGAACTGGCGCGGGGGGGCGACCATATCATGCTGATGGGGCTTGCCCGGCCGCTGGCGGACGGCGACCACTTCACCGTGACCCTGACCTTTGCCCGGGGCGAGGTGATCCCGGTCGAGGTGGTGGTGGACAATGAACGCAAGCCCTCGGCCGAAAGTGCCCACAGCCACGGCCATACGCCCTGACATCTTCCCTCGACGCGGCGGCGGGGCTTGGCGATGATCGGCGGAACCGGGCGCCACGCCTGGCGACCAAGGACCAGCGCCATGCCCGCCCCCTCGCCCCGCACCCGCCTGCGCCGGCTGAGCCGCAAGGCCGCCTATGACGCGGCGACGATCCATGCCGTGCTCGACGCCATGCCGGTCGCGCATGTCGGGCATCTGGTGGATGGCCACCCGGTCGTCACCCCCACCCTGCAATGGCGGCAGGGCGCCTACGTCTATTGGCACGGCTCGGCCGCCAGCCGGATGCAGCGCAAGGCCTCGGGCGGGCCGGTCTGCCTGACGGTGACGCTGACCGATGGCATGGTCCTTGCCCGGTCCGGCTTCGAGCATTCGGTCAGTTTCCGCTCGGTGATGGTCTTTGGCATCGCCGAGGAGGTGGCGGGCGCGCCGGCCAAGGAGGCGGCGCTGCGGGCGATGATGGAGCGGATGTTTCCCGGCCGCTGGGAGACGCTGCGGCCGCCGACCCCGAAGGAGTTCAGGGCGACGACGATCCTGCGGCTGCCGCTGTCGGAGGCTTCGGCCAAGGTCTCCGCCGGCTTTGCCACCGAAGCCCCGGGCGACGAGACCTGGCCGGTCTGGGCCGGGGTGATCCCGACCGGGCTTTCCACCGGGGCGCCGGTCGCGGCGCCGGACTTGCCGGAGGGCACCCACCTGCCCGATCATGTCGCCCGCTGGCGCTTCGGGGGACTGCCATGACCGCCGTTCTGTTCGTCTGCCTCGGAAATATCTGCCGCTCGCCCACCGCCGAGGCGGTGTTCCGGCGGCTGGCGGGCGAGGCCGGGCTGGCCATCCCCTGCGAGAGCGCCGGGACGGGAGACTGGAACGTCGGCAGCCCGCCCTATCTTCCCTCGATCCTTGCCGCCCGGAAACGCGGCTACGAGATGGGCGGGATGCGGGCGCGGCAGGTGACGGCGACGGATTTCGCCCGCTTCACCCATGTGTTGGCGATGGACCGGGCCAATCTGCACGACCTCGCCGCGATCCGAGCCGAGGCAGGGCCCGAGCCGAGGCTGCTGATGGACTTCGCCGACAACCCGCCCCGGACGGATATCCCCGACCCCTGGTATTCGCGGGATTTCGAGGGGGCGCTGGATCTGATCGAGGCCGGCTGCCGGGGGCTGATCGCGGCGCTGCGGCAGGGCTGACCGGAGAACGCGCAGAGCGTCACACGGTGGGACACTTTTTATCTGTTCACCTTCAATACCTTACGCCGATTCGTTAAGGGTTCGGCAGGAAGTGTGGCGACATTAACAAGCCGCGCGCCCGCAGGGCCGCACTTACGGGCTTTGCGCGCCGCGCCGGTTCAGCACCACGGAATAGAGCGAGGTGGTGCCGGTCATGAACAGCCGGTGCTTGGCCCTGCCGCCGAAACAGAGGTTGGAGACGATTTCGGGCACCCGGATCTTGCCCAGAAGCGTGCCGTCCGGCGCCAGGCAGTGGACGCCGTCGCCGGCCGAGCTCCAGAGATTGCCTTCGCTGTCCATCCGCATCCCGTCGGCACAGCCGGGGCTGACCTTGTGGAAGACCCGGCCATTGCGCGGCCGTCCGGTCGCCATGTCGAAGGCGAGGATATGGGCGGGATCGGATTCGTACATCCGCCCGGTGTCGGCGACATAGAGCGTGGCGCCATCGGGAGCGAAGCACAGGCCGTTGGGGCAGGCCATGTCGGTGATGACCGCCTCGATCGAGCCATCGGGATCGACGCGATAGACATGGCAGGGCAGCTCCTGCTCGGCCTTGAAACCCTCGTAGTCCGAGCCGATGCCGTAATGCGGATCGCTGAACCAGATGGCGCCGTCGCCGGCCACAACCACATCGTTGGGCGAGTTCAGGCGCTTGCCCTTGTAGCGGTCGGCGATGACGGTGATCCGCCCGTCATGCTCGGTGCGCGTCACCCGGCGGGTGCCGTGCTCGCAGGACACAAGCCGGCCCTCCCGGTCGCGCGTATGGCCATTGGCGTAGTTCGACGGCTGGCGGAAGGTGGTCAGCCCCTCCGGCCCCCAGCGCAGGATGCGGTCGTTGGGGATGTCGGAGAACAGCAGGCAGCCGTGATCGCCGAACCAGACCGGCCCCTCCGCCCAGAGAAAGCCGGTGGCGAGCTTCTGCACCGGGGCGTTGAACATGAAGAACCGCGTGAAACGCGGGTCGTGAACCTCGAAATCGGACATCTGCGCCTCCTGCCTTGGCGGCAGAAGACGCGAGGATGAGCGGCCGGGCAAGCCCGGATCCGACGCAGCTGCAGGCCTCAGGCCGCCGCCCTGGTCCGCAGGACCCGCGCCATGGTCTCGCCCATGGCCGAGGGATTGGGGGCGACGGTGATGCCGGCCTTTTCGAGGATCAGCACCTTTTCCTGCGCCGATTCGCCGAAGGCGCTGATGATCGCCCCGGCATGGCCCATCTTGCGGCCCTTGGGCGCCGAGAGACCGGCGATATAGGCCACGACCGGCTTGGTCATGTGACGCGCGGCCCAGGCCGCCGCCTCGGCCTCCTGCGGCCCGCCGATCTCGCCGATCAGCATCACCGCATCGGTTTCCGGGTCCTTCTGGAACAGCTCCAGGATGTCCTTGAAGGAGGAGCCGTTGATCGGGTCGCCGCCGATGCCGACGGAGGTCGAGACGCCGATGCCCAGCTCCTTCATCTGCGCCGCCGCCTCGTAGCCGAGCGTGCCGGAACGGCCGACGATGCCGACGCGGCCGGGCATGTAGATATGCGGCGGCATGATGCCCATGAAGCCCTTGCCGGGCGAGATGATGCCGGCGCAGTTCGGGCCGATCAGCCGCAGCTTGCGGTCGGCGCGGTAGCGGCGGAGGTAGCGCTTCACCCGCATCATGTCCTGGGCCGGGATGCCGTCGGTGACGCAGACGGCGGTGCGGGTGCCGGCGTCCCCCGCCACCAAGATCGCAGAGGCCGCCCACGGCGGGGGGGCGAAGACCCGCGCGGCCGCCGCCCCGCGGGCCTCCACCCCCCGGCGCACCGTGTCGAAGATCGGCCGGTCGAGATGGCTGGTGCCGCCGCGCCCCGGGGTGACGCCGCCGACGACATTGGTGCCGTGGCGGATCATGTCGGCGGCATGGAAGGCGCCGATGCGCCCGGTCATGCCCTGGACGATGACGCGGGTGGTTTCGGTGATGAGAATGGCCATGGCGTCGTCCTCAGGCAGAAGGTGGGGTCCGGGTTTCGGCAGGTGCCTCCCTCCCCCACGAGGGGGGAGGGATGGGGAGGGGGGGCGCGGCGCTGCGGATCAGGCCGCCTTGCGGGGGCGGGCGGCGACGGCGGCGGCGGCCGCCTCGGCGAGCGTATCGGTGGCGATCAGCGGCAGGCCGGAGCCCTCGATGATCGCCTTGCCGGCCTCGACATTGGTGCCGGCAAGGCGGACGACCACCGGCAGGGTGAGACCCAGCTCGCGATAGGCGGTGACCACGCCCTCGGCCACCCAGTCGCAGCGGTTGATGCCGGCGAAGATGTTGACCAGCACCACCGAGACATTGGCATCGGCGAGCACGGTGCGGAAAGCGCGCACCACCCGCTCGGGGCTTGCGCCGCCGCCGATGTCGAGGAAGTTCGCGGGCTCTCCCCCGGCGAGCTGGATCATGTCCATCGTCGCCATGGCGAGCCCGGCGCCGTTGATGATGCAGCCGATGTCGCCCGACAGGCCGACATAGGACAGGCCATGGTCGCCGGCGGTGGATTCGCGCGGGTCCTCCTGGCTGCGGTCGCGCAGGGCGGCGACCTCGGGCCGGCGGAACAGCGCGTTGGTGTCGAAGCTCATCTTGGCGTCGCAGGCCATCAGGTCGCCGGCGCCGGTGATGACGAGGGGGTTGATCTCCACCATCGTGGCGTCAAGGTCGCGGTAGGCGCGGTAGCAGGCGCGCAGCACGCCGACCATCTCGCCCACCTGCTTGGCGGTCAGGCCGAGGGAGAAGGCCAGTTCCCGGGCCTGGAATTCGGCAAGGCCGGCGGCCGGGTCGATGACCATGCGGCGCAGGGCGTCGGGCCGGTTCTCGGCCAGGTCCTCGATCTCCATCCCGCCCTCGGCCGAGGCGACGATCATGATCCGCTCGGAGGAGCGGTCGAGCACGAAGCCAAGGTAAAGCTCCTTGGCGATGTCGGTGGCCTGTTCCACCCAGAGGCGATAGACGGGCTTGCCCTCGGCGCCGGTCTGCTTGGTGACGAGGTTGCGGCCGAAAAGGCTGGCCGCGAAGGCGCGGACCTCCTCTGTCGTTTTGCAGACCTTTACACCGCCTGCCGCACCCCTGCCCCCGGCATGGACCTGCACTTTCACCACATAGGGCCCCGCGCCCAGTTCCCGCGCCCGGAACTCTGCCTGCTCGGGCGACCAGGCAAGGCCGCCCTTGGGCACCGGCACGCCGAAACGGGCGAGGATGTCCTTGGCCTGATATTCATGGATGTCCATCGCGCTTCCCTTCCGCTTGTCTTGGGCCCCGGTCGGGGCCTGTGCCTCCCCTCCCCACAAGGGGGAGGGAGCCGCCTCATTCCTGCCTGCCGCGCCTCAGCGCGCCGCGATCGCGTCGGCCAGAACCAGCACGTTCTTCGCCATCCGTTCGGAGGCCGCGTCGATCATCTTGCCGTCGAGCGCCGCCGCGCCGCGGCCCTCTGCCTCGGCCTTGCGCAGCTCCTCGATGATCCGCC
>CAZRQN010000102.1:0-10468 GCA_964602115.1 uncultured Rhodobacterales bacterium | reverse complement strand
CTGGTGTTCCTGACCTTCATTCCGCTGGCCGAACTGCTGGAACTGCTCAAGGACCATCAGGTGGTGCCGACATTCCCGGTGTGGTGACACCCGGAGGCCGGCCGATGCGCCGGATCGCCGTTTCCCGCGACAGCTTCCGCCTGGCCGCCGCTTTCACGATCAGCCGGGGCACCAAGCATGCGGCGGATGTCCTGACCGTCGAAATCGCATCGGATGGGCAGCGCGGCCGGGGCGAATGCGTGCCCTATTCCCGTTATGGCGAGAGTCTGGCGGGGGTGGAGGCCCAGATCGCCGGGTTGCCCGAAGCGGTGGAGCGGGCGGATCTTGCCCGGTATCTGCCGCCCGGAGCGGCCCGCAACGCGGTGGACTGCGCGCTCTGGGACCTTGAGGCCAGGCGCACCGGGCGGCGGGTCTGGGAACTGGCGGGCCTTTCCGCGCCCCTGCCGCTGGTCACCGCCTTCACCCTGAGCCTCGATACACCGCAGGCGATGCGGGCACAGGCGGCGGCGCAGGCACGGCGCCCGGTGCTGAAGATCAAGCTCGGCACCCCCGACGACATGCCGAGGCTGGAAGCGGTACGCGCCGGGGCGCCGGCCTCGACGATCATCGTCGATGCCAACGAGGGATGGACCCCCGAGGTTTACGCCGATCTCGCCCCGCATCTTCTGCGCCTCGGCGTGCGGCTGGTGGAACAGCCCCTGCCCGCCGGGCAGGACGAGGCGCTGGCCCATATGCCGCGCCCGGTGCCGGTCTGCGCCGACGAGAGCTGCCACGACCGGGAAAGCCTTCCGGGGCTCGCCGGCAAATACGATGTCGTCAACATCAAGCTCGACAAGGCCGGCGGCCTGACCGAGGCGCTGGCCCTGCGCGAGGCCGCAAGGGCGGCGGGCTTCGGGGTGATGGTGGGCTGCATGGTCGGCACGTCGCTGGCCATGGCGCCGGCGGTGCTGGTGGCGCAGGGCGCCGACTGGGTGGACCTTGACGGCCCCCTGCTTCTGGCCGAAGACCGCCCGCACCCGCTGCGCTATGACGGCGCCGGTGTGCATCCATCCGAACCCGAACTCTGGGGGTAAGCGCCATGTCCCGCACCGTCTTTGTCAACGGCGAGTACCTTCCCGAGGAAGAGGCCAAGGTTTCGGTCTTCGACCGAGGATTCGTGATGGCCGATGCGGTCTATGAGGTGACCTCGGTCCTCGGCGGCAAGCTCATCGACTTCGCCGGCCATATGGCCCGGCTGGAGCGGTCGATGCGCGAACTCGACATGCCGCCGACCCTGTCCGCAGATGAGCTGCTGGCCATGCACCGCGAACTGGTGGCCCGAAACGGCATCGTCGAGGGGATGGTCTATCTGCAGGTGACGCGCGGCAACCCGGGCGACCGCAGCTTCCTGTTCCCGCCGGTCGAAACCGTGCCGACGGTGGTGGCCTTCACCCAGAACGTCCCCAACCTCGCCGACGCGCCGGCCGCGAAGACCGGCTTCCGCGTCATCACCATCCCCGACCTGCGTTGGGAGCGGGTGGACATCAAGACCACCCAGCTGCTCTACCCGTCGATGGGCAAGATGGCGGCGAAGAAGGCGGGCGTGGACGACAGCTGGTTCGTCAAGGACGGCCTCGTCACCGAAGGCACCTCCAACAACGCCTGGATCGTCAAGGGCAACCGCATCATCACCCGTGGGCTGTCCACCGACATCCTGCATGGCATCACCCGCGTGGCGGTGCTGAAATTCGCGACCGAGGCGCAGTTCGAGATCGAGGAGCGCGCCTTCACCGTGGAAGAGGCGCAGGGCGCCGACGAGGCCTTCTCCACCGCCGCCTCGATCTTCGTCATGCCGGTGGTAGAGATCGACGGAGCGAAGATCGGCGCCGGCACGCCGGGCCGCGTCGCCAGCCGCCTGCGCGAGATCTATATCGACGAGATGCGCAAGGCGGCGGTTTGAGCGCGCCGTTCACGGCCGGCGGATTCGTTCGCGGGGCGCGTGACGCGCTGCCGCTGGCCCTGGGGATCTTTCTTTACGGCGCCGGCTTCGGCCTTGTCGCCGTTCAGGCGAAAATGGCGATGGGACCGGCGCTGGCGATGTCGGCGGCGGTCTTTTCGGGCTCGGCGCAGCTTGCGGCGCTGAACCTGATCTCCACCGCCGCCTTCACGCTCTGGTCGCTGGCGGCGACGATCCTTCTGATGAACGCCCGCTACCTGCTGTTCGGTGCGGCGCTGCGTCCCTGGCTATCGGCGGCCAGCCCGGCGCAGGCCTATGGGACGCTGATGGTGACGGGCGATGCCAACTGGCTTCTGACCATGCGCGCCATCGGGCAGGGCGAGCAGGACCGCGCCTATCTGGCCGGCACCGGCCTTCCGCTGGCGGTGGCCTGGCTGTCCGGTACGGCGGCGGGAGTGGCGGGCGGAAGTGCCCTGCCCTCGCCCGAGGCGCTGGCGGCGGACCTTCTGCTGCCCGCCTTTGCGGCGACGATGATGGCGGGGATGCTGCGCAGTGGCGGAGGGCGGGCTCTTCCGGCGCTGGTCGGGGCCGGGGTGGCGCTGGCGGCGGCGCCTTTCGCCGGTGCCGGGATCGCCATCATCCTCGCGGGTCTTTGCGGCGGCGCGGCTGCGGCGGCGCGGAGCTGAAGCACGGGGCTGAGGCACGGAGCCGATGGCGGATTTTCCCGTTCTTCTCGCGGTGATGACGGCGGCGGCGCTGGCCTGCCGCTTTGGCGGCTATGCGGCGATGCGTTTCGTTTCCGCCTCCCCGCGTCTGGAGGCGGCGCTGAAAGCCACGCCGGTCGCGGTGATGGCCGCCATCGCCGCCCTGGCGCTGGCCCGGGGCGGGCTGACCGACGCGCTGGCGCTGGGCGCCGGAGTGGTGCTGACGCTGGCGACGGGGCGCGACATGACCGCCGCCTTCACCGCTGTCGGTCTTGCGGCCCTGCTGCGCGCCGCCGGGATGTGAGCCCGGCCGGGCTCAGAACCTGTCGAAGGAATCCGTGATGTCGAAACCGTCGCTCTGCGTCCTGGCGCCCGTCCGCAGCTCCGGAGGGTCTGAAGTGCGAAATGTCGCTTCCGTCGCGCGACGCGCCTGGGCGAGACCTCAGCGCGGGCCGACGTTTTCGCGATAGGCGACCTCGAAGGCGGCCAGCTTCGCCGCATCCGCCGGCGTCTGGTGCCGCGCCACCCAGTCGGCATAGGGCATGCCATAGATGGCCGCCCGGCCTTCCTCCTTGCTCATCGCGATGCCGCGCGCCTCGGCGGCCTCCTGGTACCAGCGCGACAGGCAGTTGCGGCAGAAACCGGCGAGGTTCATCAGGTCGATGTTCTGCACCTCGGGCCGCTTCTCCATCAGGTGATGGAGAAGGGCACGGAAGGCTGCCGCCTCCAGTTCGGTGCGTGTCGCCTCATCCATCGCGTCCCTCCACCTCTGCCAGTGCCGCGACCAGATCCGGAGCCAGCCGCGCCGCCCAGTCAGCCTGCGCCACCGCGTCGCCGATCAGATCGTTGCGCAACTCGATGAGGGTATTGTGCCGCCCCGCGTCAAGGGCGTGGCGCGCGATTGAATCGCCGTCGAGATGGCCGCCATAGGGCTGGTTGTCGCCGACGCAGAGCGCCGGATCCGCCGCCAGACGCGCGATCAGCGCCCGGCTGAGCCGCTCGTCACGCGGGGAATGCAGAACGCCCACCTGCCAGGGGCGCGGCGGCCGCCCGTTCAGGCAGGGGGTGAAGGAATGGATGGCGACGATCACCGCATCGGCGCGCCGCGCGGCCAACCGCGCCAGCGCGGCGTGGTAAGGCCGGTAAAGACGCTCCAGCCGCTCTTCCACCTCGCGGGCGGTGATTCGCGCGTTCCCGGGAATCACCGTGCCGTCATAGAGCCGCATCACCAGGGTCGGGTCGTCCTCTCCCCGGTTGGGGTCGATCACCAGGCGCGAGAAGGTGGAGCGCAGGAAAGGCGCGTCCAGCCGCACCGCCAGCGCCCGCGCCAGTCCTTCGGCGCCGAGGTCCCAGGCGATATGGCGGGCCATATCCTCCCGCGCGACCCCGAGATCGCCGCCGCAAACCCAGTCCGGCACATGGTTGGAGGCATGGTCGCAGGTCACCAGCCAGCGGCCGGGACGGTCCGCGCCCTCGATGATGGCGGGGGGAAGCGCTTCCCGGATTTCGCTCTTGGTCATCTCGTCCGACGGTATCAACATCGGCTCCGCACCTACGTCAGGCGCGGGCGGAAGGGAATCACGTTAGCGCCACCATGCGCGATGGACAGGGTGCCCGGCTTTCGGCCATAAGGAGCGCGGCCGCGCAGGCGGCCCGCGAACGCATTCGGGAAATGGGGGACCGCCTCTGATGAGACGCCTGCGCAATGTGAAGATCGTGGCCACGCTCGGCCCCGCCTCCAGCGACTATGCCACCATCCGCGCCCTGTCGGAGGCCGGGGCGGATGTGTTCCGGCTCAACATGAGCCACGGCTCGCATGACGACATCCGCGGCCGGCATGAATTCATCCGCCAGGTCGAGAAGGACACCGGCCGGCCGATCGCGATTCTCGCCGATCTCCAGGGCCCCAAGCTGCGCGTCGGCACCTTTGCCAAGGACGGCGGCGAGCTGCTTGAGGAGGGCGCTGCCTTCCGCATGGACCTCGATCCGGCGCCGGGCGATTCCACCCGGGTCAACCTGCCGCATCCGGAGATTTTCGCGGCGCTGGAGCCCGGCTCCTCGCTGCTGGTCAACGACGGCAAGATTCGCCTGAAGGTCGAGACCTGCGGCAAGGATTTCGCCGAATGCACGGTCACGGTGGGCGGGGTGATCTCCAACCGCAAGGGCGTGAACGTGCCGGATGTGGTGCTGCCGGTTGCCGCGCTCTCGGCCAAGGACCGCAAGGACCTGGAATTCATCTGCGAACTGGGCGTGGACTGGCTGGCCCTGTCCTTCGTCCAGCGGCCGGAGGACGTGATCGAGGCCCGCGCGCTGGCCAATGGCCGGGCGGCGATCCTGTCCAAGATCGAGAAGCCGGCGGCGGTGAAGGCCTATGACGAGATCCTGCGGGTGTCCGACGGGATCATGGTCGCCCGGGGCGATCTCGGCGTGGAACTGCCGGTCCATTCGGTGCCGCCGATCCAGAAGCGGCTGGTGCGGGGGGCCCGCGCGGCGGCCAAGCCGGTGATCGTCGCCACCCAGATGCTCGAATCGATGATCGAGAGCCCGGTGCCCACCCGTGCCGAGGTCTCCGACGTGGCGACCGCCATCTACGAGGGCGCCGATGCGGTGATGCTGTCGGCCGAATCGGCTGCCGGCCAGTATCCGGTCGAGGCGGTCCGCACGATGGACAACGTCGCCAGGTCGGTCGAACAGGACCCGACCTATCGCGAGGTGATCGAGGCCAGCCGCAAGGCCAGGCGCGAAACCACCGCCGACGCGATCGTCGCGGCCGCACGCGAAATCGCCGAGACCACACCCATCAAGGCGATCGCCTGTTTCTCCCAGACCGGCACCACGGTCAGCCTCGTGGCCCGCGAGCGTCCCCGCGTTCCGATCCTGGCCCTGACGCCGCTGATGGGCACCGCGCGGCGGATGAGCCTGACCTGGGGCACGACCTGCGCCATCGTCGCCCCCCAGGACCGCTTCAAGGGCGCGGTGCTCGAAGCCGTGCGGGCGGCAAAGTCGCTGGGCTTTGCCACCGACAAGGAGCAGATCGTCGTCACCGCCGGCGTTCCCTTCAACGTCCAGGGCACGACCAACATCCTGCGCGTCGCCCCCTGCGACGAGCGGCTGATCTACCGCTCCGAAAGCGAGTAGGGGGGCAGGATGGACCCGGACCTGCTGCTCGTCGCCGGCATCGTTCTTGTCCTCCTTGCCCTGCCGGCGCTCCTGTCGGCCTTCTCGGAAAGCCGTGCGCCGCGACTGGCCACGATCCTCGCACTGACCGGCGGGGCGTTCGTGGTGGTCGCGGTCCGCAACCACCCCGCCGGCTACAGCCTTGGCGAGATGCCGGACGTCTTCCTGCGGGTGATCGGCCGCTATCTGCACTGAAGGGGGCTTGCGCCCCGCCGGCCCTGCCCCTATAGGCCCGGGCTTCGACAAAGACCCCGCGCGGCCGGCCGATGTGGCATGCCGAGTCGCGCCTGTAACGACTGGAGATCGAAATGCCCAAGATGAAGACGAAATCGGCGGCGAAGAAGCGCTTCAGCTTCACCGCCAGCGGCCGCGCCAAGGCCGGCGTGGCAGGCAAGCGCCACGGCATGATCAAGCGGACGACGAAATTCGTGCGGTCGGCGACCGGGACCATGGTCCTGAGCGACAGCGACACGAAGATCGTCAAGAAATACATGCCCTACGACCGCTGAGGAGCCAGACACATGTCCCGCGTCAAATCCGGCAAGGTCACCCACGCCCGCCACCGCAAGGTCATCAAGGCCGCGTCCGGCTATTATGCCGCCCGCTCGACCAACTTCCGCACTGCCACCCAGGCGGTGGACAAGGCCAACCAGTACGCCACCCGCGACCGCAAGGCCAAGAAGCGCAACTTCCGCGCCCTGTGGATCCAGCGGATCAACGCCGCCGTGCGGCTGTTCGACCCAGCCCTGACCTATTCCAAGTTCATCAACGGCATGCTGAAGGCCGGGATCGAGGTGGACCGCAAGGTCCTCGCCGATCTGGCCGTGCACGAGCCCGAGGCGTTCAACTCGATCGCCGACAAGGCCCGGGGCGCGCTCGCCGCCGCCTGACCGGCATGGCCGGGGCTCGCCCCGGCGCCAGAGTTTCCGCGCCCCGCCCGGCCATCCGGGCGGGGCTCTTCTTTTTCGCCGCAGGGCCGGGATGGACCGCGGCGCCACCCTGCCGCAGGTTCCGCCGATGACCGACCTTTCCACCCGCCCCGGCCTGCCCGACGCGCTTCGCGTGCTGCTCGACGGCTATCCACGCTCCGGCTGGGAAGCGCATCGGCATTTCGACGGGCTGGTGCGCTTCTGGCTGGAGCGCCACCTCGCCTTCCGTGAGCTGCTCGGCCTGATGACCGCCGATGCCCAGGCCGCGCTCGGTGCCGCGATGGATCCCGAGACCTTTGCCCGCCGCCTCTCGCGGCTGGGAGGGCACTTCGTGGACAGCCTGCACGGGCATCACCAGATCGAGGACGGGCATTACTTCCCGCTGCTGGCGCAGCTTGAGCGCCGGCTTCAGAAAGGCTTCGATCTTCTGGACGGCGATCACCACCAGCTCTCCGGCCATCTCGATTCCTTCGCCGACACCGCGAATGCGGTGCTGCGCGGCTGGCGCGAGCCCGGGCACCGCGAGCGGACGGGGGCGTTCCTGACCCTGCTCGGCGACAGCACCCGCTTCCTCGACCGCCATCTGACCGACGAGGAAGAGCTGATCGTCCCGATCATCCTCGCCCATGGCCCGGACCGGCTGGGCGGCTGACGACCTCAGGCGGTGGGCGGCCGGTAAGCCTTGATCCCGGCCTGGGCCTTGGCCATGGCGGCCATGGCTTCGGCCGTGGTCATCAGCTTGGTCGTCGATCCGCCGGAAAAGGCGCCGGAGGCGCCGATCGCCATCGAGCCCGCCACCATCATCGTGTCGTCGTCACCCTCGATCAGGGCGACGATGTCCTCGGTACCAAAGCAAAAGAAGATATGGTGCAACTTGCCCCCGAGCGACTCGATCAGCGCCCGGGCCGGGCCCTCGCGGTCCTGCGGATTGGCGACCATGGCCTTGATCGCCTCTGCGGTGTAGCGGCCCTGAAACATGTAGAACGGCATCGATATCCCCCTGTTAGGCTGTTGGTGCGGTCCGCCCTTTGCGGTCGGAACCGGTGCGGTCGCCGCCGCCCGGAAAGCCTAGCACGCGCCCCGGCCATTCCCTAACGCCGTTGCGTCCAGAGGGCTCGGGGCACGACAGTCCCGGGGCATTGCGGCGATGCGGGGCCGCCTGCGTTCAACCCCGGCGAAGTCCGTCGATCAGCAGGTCCAGCATGCGGTGCGTGTGGGCGGTGCCTTCCGCATCCGAGGCGAAGGAGAGGTTGCCGATCGCCCGCAGCAGGTCACAGGCCGCGACATCGCCCCGGATCCGGCCCGTCGCGGCCGCCGACGACCGGAGCCCCGCGAGGGCAGGCTCGAACCGGGCGCGGAAATCGGCGGGCAGGGCCGCATAGGCCGGATCGCCGGAATGCAGCGCCGAGGCTAGCCCCCTCCTTGTTCGCAACGAAGTCGGCAGCCGCTGTGGCCAGAGGCCCGGTGCCGCGTCCGGCCAGCGGGCGGCCAGGCGTGCCCTGTTCCGGACGGTCGGTCGCGTCCCAAGATCCCGCTTGATAAACGGAATCATGTTCCGTATGTAACGCCAATAAGCGGAACAACGCTCCGCTTCCCTTACATGCGCAGGTCAGCCTGGCCTTGCCAACCAAGCCGGAGTCTCCCGATGAACGATCTTGTCCGCGATGCTTGCCATATCCCCGTTTCCGACGCCACTCCGGCCCTGTCGATCAGCCGCGTCACGCTGCCCGCCCCGGGCCGGGGGCGGCCGCTGGAGATGCGGATCACGGCGCCGGTGACCGGCGACGCCCTGCCCGTGATCCTTCTGTCGCATGGCCATGGCCCGTCGCTCTATATCCCGTCCAAGGACGGCTATGCGCCGCTCGCGAACTTCTGGGCCGAGCATGGCTTTGCGGTGATCCAGCCGACCCATGCCAATTCCAAGGTCGCCGGTCTGGGCCCCGACGCCCCCGGCTATCCCTTCCACTGGAAATCACGGGTCGAGGACATGCGGCTGATCCTGGACAAGCTGGAGGAGATCGAGGCGCAGGTGCCCTTCCTGGCCGGGCGGCTGGACCCATCACGCGTCGCGGTCGCGGGGCATTCGCTGGGCGGGCAGACGGCAGGGATCCTGCTGGGCGCGGCGCTGTCCGACACCGCCGACCCTGCGGCGCAGGGTGTCAGACTGCCCGATGCGCGGATCAAGGTGGGGATCCTGCTGGCGGCCCCCGGCAATGGCGGGGACAGCCTCAGCGATCATGCGCGGGCAAACTACACCACGCTCAACCCGGACTTCAGCACTCTGGCCACGCCGACGCTGGTTGTGGTCGGAGACGAGGACGACAACCCGCATCTGACGCGGCGCGGCGCAGACTGGCATGTTGACCCCTACACCCACGGGCCGGGCGCGACCGATCTCCTGACCCTGACCGGCGGCAGGCACGGACTGGGCGGGATCGCCGGGTTCGACGCGAAGGAAACCGATGACGAAAGCCCGGAACGACTGGAGGTGACCCGGCGCATGACCTGGGCCTACCTCCGCTCGGCGCTCTACCCGGGCGATGACAGCTGGGCCCGGGCCCGTGCAGCCCTGGCCGCACAGGCCGCAGCGCATGGCCGGGTGGACAGCAAGGTCACCGGATGAGCTCTTGCGGCGGGCCAAACCCGCCGCCCCCCGCCCTTGCCAAGCGCGCCCCCGCTCGCTAGCACCGCAGCCGATCCGATGGGGGCAAGACGATGGACCTGAACGACCTGCTCTCCAAATACCTGGCCGCCATCGGCGCCGCCGGTTCCGAGGCGGCGCTGGAGGAGGTCCGCGTCGCCGCCCTCGGCAAGAAGGGCGAGATCAGCGCCCTGATGGCCACGCTCGGCAGGATGGAGCCCGAGGCGCGCAAGGCCGCCGGCGCCGGGCTCAACGCGCTCAAGGACGAGATCGACGCGGCGTTGCGGGCGCGCAAGGCCGGGCTGGCCGATGCCGCGCTGGACGAGCGCCTGAAGGCGGAGTGGCTGGACGTCACGCTGCCCGCCCGCCCGCGCCGCCTGGGCACCATCCACCCGGTCAGCCAGGTGATGGAGGAGCTGACGGCGATCTTCGCCGACATGGGCTTCGCGGTGGCCGAGGGGCCCCAGGTCGAAAGCGACTGGTACAATTTCGACGCGCTCAACATCCCGCCCGAACATCCGGCACGGCAGGAGCACGACACGTTCTTCATGGCCCGGGCCGAGGGCGACAACCGCCCGCCGCATGTGCTGCGCACCCATACCTCGCCGGTGCAGATCCGGGCGATGGCCGCCCAGGGCGCACCGATCCGGGTGATCGCCCCCGGCCGGGTGTACCGGATGGACATGGACCAGACGCATACGCCGATGTTCCACCAGGTCGAGGGTCTGGCCATCGACCGCGACATCACCATGGCCAACCTCAAGTGGTGCCTGGAGGAGTTCTGCCGCGCCTTCTTCGAGGTGCCCTCGGTGGAACTGCGCTTCCGCGCCAGCCATTTCCCCTTCACCGAGCCCTCGGCGGAGGTGGACATCCGCTATTCCAACGTCGGCGGCCAGCTGCGCATCGGCGAGGGCGACCGCTGGATGGAGATACTCGGCTCCGGCATGGTCCATCCCAAGGTGCTGGCGGCTGCGGGGGTGGACCCGGAGGTCTATCAGGGCTTCGCCTTCGGCATGGGCATCGACCGCATCGCCATGCTGAAATACGGCATCCCCGACCTGCGCGCCTTCTTCGAGGCCGA
>CAZRQN010000101.1:0-10633 GCA_964602115.1 uncultured Rhodobacterales bacterium | reverse complement strand
CGTCACCGCCATGGTGCCCGAGATCGGCTATGCCAAGGCGGCGGAACTGGCCAAGAAGATGCTGGCCGACAGCGCCTGGGACAAGTGAACCGGGGCAGCCAGCGCCCGGCCCTCTCCCTCCCGCGAGGGGGAGGGAAGCTCCGGCATTCTGGCCGCGAAAACCCGCCCCGGGCTCGACCCGGGACGGGTTGTCCGTGAAGGCCACCGCCCTAGCTCGATAGCGCGGCGAGAATGTTCTCGGCGATCAGGTCGATGTCCTCGCCGCTGAAGGTCAGGGGCAGGCGCAGGTCGAAGAGCGTGGCAAGCACGCGGTCGGTCTGCGGCAGGCTTTGCGCCGGCAGGTAGCGCCAGGAATGGTGGCTGGAGGTGAAGGCCACGGGCTCCGGTGCGCCGAACCATTTCAGCTCCACCCCGCCGGCCCTGGCCCGGGCGACAAAGGCCGCGCAGTCCCCGGCGGAGAAACCGGGCACGCGGAACTGCAGCGAGGAGCCGACATAGGCCTCCGCCTGCGGGCGGCGGGGCAGCGCCACGGCGGGATGCGCCGCCAGGTGACGCGCCAGCCGGTCGTGCAATGCGTTCCACCGCGCCGCCCGGTCCTCCAGCAGCGGTAGCTGCGGCCGCAGCAGCGCGGCGCGCAGGTTGTCCATGCGGGCCGAGGTGTTGGGCATGTCCAGCCGGCAGGCGCGGAAATGTGCCTCCTCCGGCGCGGCGCCATGACGGGCATAGAGCATGTAGGAACCCGACATCACGATCGCCCGCGCCATCAGGTCGGGGTCGTCGCTGACCAGCAGGCCGCCCTCGCCGGAATTGATATGCTTGTAGGTCTGGGCAGAGAAACAGCCCGCCACTCCGAAACTGCCCGAACGCTGCCCGGCCCAGCGGGCCCCCATCGTATGGGCGCAGTCCTCGATCACCGTGAGGCCGAGCGCGGCGGTGCGCTCCGTCAGCGCCTCCATGTCGGGCAGGTGGCCGCGCATCAGCGACAGCATCAGCACGCGGGCGCCCGAAGCCTCGGCCTTGGCGGAAAGGTCGTCGAGGTCGATCACCAGATCGGCGGTGATCTCGACCAGCACCGCCTCGCCCCCGGCGGCGCGGATCGCGCCGGGCACCGGGGCGAGGGTGAAGGCGTTGGTCAGCACCCGGTCCCCGGGCTGCACCCCCGCGGCGCGCAGCGCCAGTTGCAGCGCCTGCCCGCCGGAGGCGGTGGCGAGGCAGTAGCGGGCGCCCTGCCATGCGGCGAACTCGCGTTCCAGCGCCGAGGCCTCCGGCTCCTCGCCCTCCACGATGTTGTAGCGGTGCAGCCGCGCCGTGGTGAGGACCGCCATCGCTGCGTCGAGCGCCGCCTGCGGCAAGGGCTCCTGCTGGGTGAAACTGCCGGTGAAGGGGCGGGGCATCATGTCTCCTGGAGGTCTCACCGCCAGACTAGTCCGCCGGGCGGCCGGAGCCAACGCTGCGCCTGCGCGCGATCGTGGGCAAGGGAGGTCCCGGGTCAAGCCCGGGACGGGGTTGCCCGGACCCGCCGGATCCGCGCAGCCGTCCGCGTCTCGAACGCGGTGCGCTGAAGGCGCCAGACGCGGCCTGAGGTTCAGCCTCCCGCCGCCGCCAGCGCCAGGCGAAGGCCGTCGAGCAGGTGTTCGGTATCGGCGGCGTGCTCATAGTTGTAGCTGTGGCGCGCGATCTCCAGCGGGTCGGCGCCCGGCATGCCCTCCGCGAAGGCGTCGAGATGCGGCGCGGCCTCGGCGGCGCGGCCGGCCTTGGCGAGAGCGGCGGCAATCCACAGGCGGCGGCGCGTCGGGATCGGGTGCATCTCGGCCATCACGGCCACCGCGTCTTCATAATTCCGCATCATGTACTGCACCTCGACGAGGTGGCCGATGATGTGGTGCTGAAAGCGGAGCGGGTTCACGTCGCGGGCGCGGTCGAGCCAGGCCAGAGCCTCGGCAGGGCGGCCGCGGGTGAGCAGGAGCGTCGCCATATCCATCATTCCATCGACGCTGGACGGGTTGAGCCTCAGCGCCCGCGCGATGTTGGCCTCGGCGGCGGCAAAGTCGCCGGTCAGGGTCTGGAGGTAGCCCAGCATGGAAATGCCGAGCGATCCGTTCGGATCGAGCGCCACGGCCCGGCGGACATGGCCCAGCGCGCGGGCCATGACCTCGGGCGGGGCCATGCGGTAATCGTTCAGCATCACCTCGACGAAGGCGAGCAGCGCCCAGGCCTCCGACAGGCCGGGATCGGCCTCGGTTGCGGCAACGAAATGCGCGCGCGCTTCGGCCAGGTCCTCGGGCGCGTTTGACCGCAGCGCGCTCCGGCCCCTCGCGAGATGGCCGTAGGCGCTGAGGCTGGCGGTGGCCTGGCCGGTACTGCGGTCCTCGACCTCATGCTCGATGCCGGTGGCGAGATGGGCGGCAATCCGTGGCACCACGGCAGCGCCCACACCCAGCAAAAGCTCGCCCGAGCAGTCGAAGCGGTCGCTCCAGCGCAGGGTGCCGTCGGTGCCGCTGACCAGCGACAGGCGCAGGACGAGCCCCTCCGCTCCGCCGCGCCCGGTGCCTTGGACGAGGAAATCAGCGCGCAGGCGGGCGGCGATGTCCTGCGGATCGGCACTTTCGGCCGCCGCCGCCTCGACCGAGCCGCGCGCAAGGACGGTCAGCGAGCGGAACCGCGCGAGCGCCCCGGCGATATCCTCGGCAAGCGCATCGACGAGCGGCCGTACCTCGGCCTGGACGGCCGCATCGGCAAAGGGCAACACGGCCACGCGGACCGTGCGCATGGGGGCGGTGTCCTCTCGCCGGTCCTGCGGCGCGAGCCGGTAGCCGCGCCCGCGCGCCGTCTGCAGGACCTTCCCGTCCTCATCGCCCAGCGCCACACGGATGTCGCGGATGGCCTGGGTCAGCGAATCCTCGGTGACGATCACGTCGGGCCAGACAGCGTCGAGCAGCGCGGACTTGGACAGGACCTGGCCCTGGTGCCGGGCGAGATGGCCAAGAAGGGCAAAGGACCGGGCGCGGAGGGGGATCACCGATCCGTCGCGGGTCAGCGTGCCGGCCGCTGCATCGAACACGGCGCCGTTGACGTTCAGCCCGCCGCGATCCGCCACGCTGCCGCACCTCCCCGCATCCCGGGGCAGGGTCACGGCAGGCGGCGCGGCCTGTCAAGCCCGGCGGCGGAGCATCTCCATGCCGGCCTTGGCGCCGATCCCGATATCGTCGAGGAGATGCGGCGACAGCGCCGCCATGCGCTCGACGGCCTGCAGGAGTTCGATCTCCTTCCGGCGTTCGGCGCCCAGGGCGCGGAGGCGGGCGAGCGGCGCGGCAAGGGCCTGCACCGCTCCGGCGATGCGGAGCGCGGCGGCGTGCGGGGTGCTGGGGGAGATGGCGGTCATGGCGGTGGCTCCTGACATTGGCCGGAAGACCCGGCGATGGCCCAGCATCGCCCGCTGGCGCCGGGGGGGTCAGGAATCCCGGCTGAAATCGCGCTGAATCTTTCTGAGCGTCCGTGCCGTCACGGTCCGTGCGTGCGGGAATAGGCGTTGCGCGCCGGCGGCTGCCAGCCGGCCAACGCCTCGGCCCGGGGGGCGAGGATCTCGACGCGCAGCGGGAAGCATGGGGCGGTGTCGCTGGAATGCTCCGATCCGCAATCGCCGCCGGGGCAGGCGGAAAGCGCGCCGATCAGGTCGATCTCGGCCAGGAACTCGATGAAGTCGCCCGGCCGCACCGGGCTGGCCTTCATGAAATACTGATGCGTGTCGCGGGTGAAGCCGGTGGCCATGAAAACGTTCAGCACGTCATGGACATGCATCTCCGCCTCCGTCACCGCCATCCCGGTCTCCGCCGCCAGCGCCCGGGCGAGGTTCGAGTGGCAGCAGTGATGGTAGTCCCCGCCCGACAGGAGCCGGTTGGTATAGGGGTCGCAGCGGGTGCCGATCACGTCATGCACCCCGGCGCCATCGGCGTCGAACCCGTACCAGCCGAGACTGTCGCGGGCGATGGTCGCCAGCGGGCGAAGGAAGGGCAGGGTGCTCCACAGCCGGTGGCCGGCGGTGACATGGGTGGCGTGCAGCGCCCGGGTCTTGCCGGAGAAGAAGCGCTCGGAAAGGTCAGCCGCATTCCACAGGTTGAGGTCCCCGACCTGCGGCCCCCCGACCGAGGTGATGCGGAAGAGATGGCCGGCGGGCACACGGAAGGCCCGCCCGTCGCGTGGCGGCACCGTCACCTCCGCCACCGGCCGGGCCCCCTCGTGCAGCAGGGACAGCCAGCCGAGGTCGGGCGCCGGCAGGCGCTCCACCGGGTAGCAGACGACAGGCCGCACGGCGCGGCGGGCTTCGGCATCGGGGGGCGCGGCGGACATGATGAACCTCGGTTCGGACCGGCCCATGAAGCGCGCCATTTGGCAGGCCGCGCAAGATGGTCCATACCTCCGCCATGACCACGACCCGCCGCCGCATCGACCTCAACGCCGACCTCGGAGAGGAGGTGGGCGACGATGCCGCGATGCTGGCGCTGGTGTCCTCGGCCAATATCGCCTGCGGGGGCCATGCCGGCGGGCCGGAGGCGATGTTCGCCGCCATGGTCGAGGCCCGGCGCCAGGGCGTCGCGCTCGGCGCCCATCCCGGCTATGCCGACCGGGCGAACTTCGGCCGGCTGGTGGTGCCGATGACCGCCGGCGAGGTCGAGCGGATGGTGGCCGCGCAGGTCGGCGCCGCCATGGGGGCTGCGGCGCTGGCCGGCGGGCGCATCGCCTATGTCAAGGCGCATGGCGCGCTTTACAACCTCGCGGCGGTGGAGCCGGAGGTGGCCCGGGCCATCGCCCGGGCGGTGCGCGCCGTCGATCCGGGTCTGGTGTTGCTCGGCCTGTCCGGCTCTGCCGGGGCGGCAGCGGCGGGCGAAATCCTGCCGGTGGCTGCCGAGGTCTTTGCCGACCGGGCCTATGCGCCTGACGGCACGCTGGTGCCGCGCGGTCAGACCGGCGCGGTGATCCACGATCCCGAGGCGGTGGTCGCGCGGGTGCTGGCGATGCTGGCCGAGGGCGCGGTCACGGCGGCGGACGGGACGAAACTTCCGCTGGCCATGGACAGCATCTGCCTGCATGGCGACACGCCCGGCGCCGTTGCGCTGGCCCGCGCCCTGCGCGCCGCGCTGACGGCCGACGGCTGGGCCATCGCGCCTTTCGCCGGATGAGCCCGCGCTTTCTCGACTGCGGCGAATGCGCCCTCTCGGTCGAGTTCGGCACGAGCATCGACGAGGCGCTGGCCGCGCAGGTGCTGGCGCTCGATGCCGCACTGGCCGCCGATGCGCCGGCGGGCCTTGCCGAGACGGTACCGACCTACCGGGCGCTGATGCTGCATTATGATCCCCTGATCCTGCCGCGCGCGGCGCTGGTGGCGGCAGTGCGGGAAGCGCTGGACCGCCCGACGCCGCTGCAGGCCGCCGGCCGCCACTGGCGCCTGCCGGCCTGTTACGATCCGTCCCTGGCCGAGGACCTCGCCCATATCGCCTCCGCCACCGGCCTGCGGCCCGAGGAGGTGGTGCGGCTCCATTCCGGCGCCACCTTCCGGGTGGCGATGTACGGCTTCGCCCCGGGCTGGGCCTATCTCTCCGGCCTGCCGGCGGCGCTGACGCTTCCCCGCCGCGCCAGTCCGCGCGACCGCATCCCCGGCGGCAGCCTGATCGTCGCCGGCGGGCAGGCGATCGTCGCGGCGCTGCCGATGCCCTCGGGCTGGCATATCCTCGGCCGCACGCCGGTAAGGCTTTTCGATCCGGCGCGCGATCCGGCCTTTCTCGTCGCTCCGGGGGACCGCCTATCCTTCGATCCCGTGGATGCCGCCGGCTTTGCGCTGCTGGAGGCGCGGGCGGCCGCAGGCGAGCCCCTGCTGCGCGAGGCCGGGGCATGACCGGGCTTCGGCTGCTGCGGGCCGGTCCCTATTGCACGGTGCAGGACGCCGGCCGCCACGGCTTCCTGCGATTCGGAATCACCCCCGCCGGGCCGATGGACTGGATCGCCCATGCCACCGCTAACCTGCTGGCCGGCAACCCGCCGGGCGCGGCGGCGGTGGAGATCGGACCGGGCGGGATGGCGGTGGCGGCGGAGGGCGGGCCGGTGCGGCTGGCGCTTTCCGCCCGGGGGTTCCGCGTGCTGCGGCAGGGAAGCGCCCTGCCGACGCGCATCGCCCTCACCCTGCGCGAAGGCGAGGTGCTGGAGATCGCCCCCGGCCATGCCGGTCTCTGGGCCTATCTCGCCCTGCCGGACGGGATCGCAGTGCCCGAGGTGATGGGCAGCCGCGCCACCCACCTGCGCTCGGGCCTCGGGGGCAGGGCGCTGGCAGCCGATGGCCGGCTGACGGCCGCGCCGGCGGGGGACGAACCGGACCGCGCCCTTTTCGACCCGCCTCCGCCGGCGACGGCCCCGATCCGGGTGGTTGCCGGCCCGCAGGACGATCACTTCACCCCCGAGGCGCTCCGCCTGTTCGCCGAGGCGCGCTGGACCCTGACCCCGCGCAGCGACCGCATGGCCTATCGCCTGTCCGGTCCGCTGCTGGCGCATGCGCGCGGACACGACATCGTCTCCGATGGCATCGCGCTGGGCGCCGTGCAGGTGCCGGGCGACGGCCAGCCGCTGGTGCTGATGGCCGACCGCCAGCCGACCGGCGGCTATCCCAAGATCGCCACGGTGATCCGCGCCGACCTGCCCCGCCTCGCCCAGACGCGGCCCGGCGAAAGCCTGAGCTTCACCTTCGTGCCGGTCGAGCAGGCCGTGGCTGCGCTGCGACTTGCGGTGCCGGAGGCGGGCGACATGCGCCGCCGGCTCAGGATACTGACCCGGGCAGGCGCTTCCCGGCTCCGCTGACGGCCGGGCGCGGCCTTCGAGTTCAGGCTTCGGAAAGCTGGTGCGCCCGCACACGGACGTTCACATCGGCGAAGCCCGAGAAGAACCCGGTCGCGGTCAGGTCCGAAGACGGCATGTCCACGACGGTCTGGATCACGCCGGAAACGACGGTGGTCGTGACCGTCGCATTCGGGCTGATATCGGCGATCTCGCTGCGGACATGTGCAGAGGCCTGGGCCGAGGTGGCGAACTTCCCCACCGAAAGGCCGCGGTTGGTGTCCTGCACGACGCGCAGAACCTCGGCCCGGGCGCCGAACATCAGCGAGGCATCAGCGACGATGCCAAGCAGGATGGTGAAAACCGGGACCCAGATGACGGCTTCGATGGTCGCCGAGCCGCTGTCGTCCTTGAGGAACCGACGGGCATGACGGAACGCGCTGCATTCCACAGGCATGGACATACACTCCAGACACACACTGCACACTCGTCCGGCAACCGGCACCGAAAGAATCGGTCACCGACGATTCTTGGGAGAGTGACCTGGAATCAGGGCGATTTGATGTCATGCATCCCGAACCGCGCAGGGAGCCTGGCGCAGCCCGCGCTTCGTTCTCGGCCTGTCGGGGGAGATTGGTGGAGCCGAGCGGGATCGAACCGCTGACCTTCTGAATGCCATTCAGACGCTCTCCCAACTGAGCTACGGCCCCACGGAAACGGCGCGCCTTGGGGTGCGCGCCGTGCGGCTATCTAGTGAAGGCCCCGGTCCCCCGCAAGGGGAAAAACCTGCGGCCGGCGCGAGGATCAGCCTTCTTCCTCGCTGCCCGGAACGTCGGTCAGATCGTCGAGCGAGACGTTCTCGTCGGCGTCGTCTTCCAGGAGTTCGTCATCCAGATCGCCGGCGTCGCCGGCCGGCGCGGCCAGCAGGTCGTCATCGGCCTCGATGTCGTCCACCAGCGCCTCCTCGTCCTTCTCGGTGGCGACGCGGCTGATGACGGCAGCCACCGCCTTGCGGCGGGCGCTTTCGATATCGACGATCTCGCCCGTGTAGGGGCTGATGACAGGCGTACGGTTCAGGTCGTAGAAGCGCTTGCCGGTTGTCGGGCAGATGCGCTTCGTGCCCCATTCTTCTTTGGGCATCGCTTCCCTCTCGATAGGGCGTTTCATACGAAAGCCGCGCCGTGCCACAGGCGCGCGGGAGTGTCAAACCCTTTCCCCCGCCGGGACGCGCCGCTAGCCTGAGGCCAAGCCCCCCGGAGGTCTGCCCTGCCGCGCCTGCCCTCGCTTCCCGATGTCGAGATCACCCTCCGCCGCTCCGCCCGGGCGCGGCGCTTCTCGCTGCGGGTGTCGCGCCAGGACGGGCGCGTGGTCCTCACCCTGCCCGGGCCTGCGCGGGAACGCGAGGCCCTGGCCTTTCTTGCGGGCCAGGAGGGCTGGCTCAGGGCGACGCTGGCCCGGCTTCCGCCGGTGCCGCCGCCGGTGGCTGCAGGCAGCCTCTTGCCGGTGGAGGGGCGCCTGCTGCGCCTGTCCCCGGGCGCGGGCCGCGTGACACGAATCGAAGGCGATGCGCTGGTCGTCCCCGGCGACGCCGCGCGCCTGCCTGCGCGGGCACTGGCCTTTCTCAAGACGCTGGCGCGCACCCGGCTGACGGCGGCCTCGGACCGACATGCGGCGGCGCTCGCTCGGCCCTACAGCCATCTGACGCTGCGCGACCCCGGGGGGCGCTGGGGATCGTGCACCCATGACGGACGGCTGATGTTTTCCTGGCGACTGATCCTCGCCCCGCCGGAAGTGCTCGACTATGTCGCCGCGCACGAGGTCGCGCATCTGGCCGAGATGAACCATTCCCCCGCGTTCTGGGCAGTGGTCTCCCGCCTCTGTCCCGGCTGGCAGGAGCAGCGGCGCTGGCTCAAGGCCAATGGATCGGCGCTGCACCTCTGGCGCTTCGGTTGAGATTGACCTGAACCGGTCTTGTGATCACATGGTTCCATGGCCACGCCGACCGCCCCCGCTGTCCGCATCCCGACCCCGGCCGTCGCCCATGAGCGCGTCTATCGCGCCCTGCGCGCCCGGGTGCTGCATGGCGAGATCGCGCCGGGCGCGTCCATCACCCTGCGCGGGCTGGCCGCCGCCCATGGCGTGTCGATGACCCCGGCGCGCGAGGCGGTGCGGCGCCTGGCGGCCGAGGGGGCGCTGACGCTGTCGTCCTCCGGCCGGTTCTCGACCCCCGAGCTGACGATGGAGCGGATCGAGGAACTGGCGAAGATCCGCGCGCTGATCGAGCCGGAACTGGCCGCCCGTGCCCTGCCCCGGGCGCATTTCGCCCTGATCGACCGGCTGGCGGCGATCAATGCCGCCAATGCCGAGGCGGTGGGCCGGCAGGATGCGGTGGGCTACATCCGCACCAATCTCGAGTTTCACCGCACGCTCTACCTGCGGGCCCAGGCGCCGGCGATGCTGGCCCTGACCGAGACCGTCTGGCTGCAGCTCGGTCCGACGATGCGGGCGCTCTACACAAGGTTGCGCCGCAACGAAGCACCTCCCTACCACCGGATGATCCTCGCCGCGCTGCGCGCCGGAGACGAGCCAGGGCTGCGGCTGGCGGTACGCACCGACGTGACCCAGGGGCTGCGGCACCTGGCGGGATAGGGGGCAGGGAAAGGGACATGCGGGCCGTCTTCTACGAGACTTTCAAGGCGCCTCCGGTTGTCGCCACCCTGCCCGATCCGGTGCCGGCACCGGATGGCGTGGTGGTCCGGGTCGGCGCCTCCGGCCTCTGCCGCTCGGACTGGCATGGCTGGATGGGCCATGACGCCGATATCCGCCTGCCGCATGTGCCCGGTCACGAACTGGCCGGGACGGTGGTGGCGGCGGGGCGCGAGGTGCGGCAGTGGCGCGAGGGCGACCGGGTGACGGTGCCCTTCGTCTCCGGCTGCGGCCGCTGTCCGGAGTGCGCGGCGGGCCAGCAGCACATCTGCGACAACCAGATGCAGCCGGGCTTCACCTCCTGGGGCTCCTTTGCCGAGTTCGTGGCGCTGGACCATGCCGATCTGAATCTCGTCCGCCTGCCGGAGGAGATGGGCTTCGTCACCGCCGCCAGCCTCGGCTGCCGGTTTGTCACGGCCTTTTCGGCGGTCCTGGACAAGGGGCGCTGCGCGCCGGGCGAATGGGTGGCGGTGCATGGCTGCGGCGGGGTGGGCCTGTCGGCGATCATGATCGCCGCTGCCGCCGGGGCGCAGGTGGTGGCGGTCGATATCGCCGAGGACAAGCTGGCGCTGGCCCGCAGTCTCGGTGCGGCGGCGGCGGTGAACGCAGCGCGGGACAAGCCCGTCGATGCGATCCGCGAGATCACCGGCGGCGGGGCGCATCTGTCGCTCGACGCGCTGGGCCATCCGGTGACGGCAATGAACTCGGTCCGCTGCCTGCGCAAGCGCGGCCGGCATGTGCAGGTGGGCCTGCTGATCGGCGAGCATGCGCGCACGCCGCTGCCGATGGACAAGGTCGTCGCCCACGAGATCGAGATCCGGGGCAGCCACGGCATGCAGGCGCACCGCTATCCGGCGATGTGGCGCATGATCGCCGCCGGCCTCCTCCGCCCCGATCGCCTGGTGGGAAAAGAGATCACGCTCGACGAGGCGCCGGCGGCGCTGATGGCGATGGGCCACTTCCCTGGCACGGGCATCCAGGTCATCTCCCGCTTCTAGGAACCGTCGCCCCTCCCGAACCCGTCCCCTCCCGCCCTCTGTCGCGGCCCGAAGTGGGCCGCTCCTTCGGTTTGGGGGGAGGAGCGGCGGGCTCGACCCCGCCCAGGGGC
>CAZRQN010000100.1:0-10653 GCA_964602115.1 uncultured Rhodobacterales bacterium | reverse complement strand
GTGCGGGGATGCAAAGGGGGGCCGGTGGCCCCCCTTTGCCTGGTCCCGCGCGGCGGAGCCGCGCGGGAGGGCTTGCCCGAATCTCTGCGGCAGCGTATTGACTGTGAAGTCAAATACGAGAGGTATCCGAAATGGCCTTCCACCGCGCTGGCGACGCGAGCCCGTCTGCCTTCCTGCCCAACAGCCCCGCGCCCTCCGATCTCTGGGAAATGGACCGGGCGCATGCGCTGCATCCCTGGACCAATTTCGGCCCCTTCGAACGCGACGGGGCGCTGGTCATCACCCGGGGCGAGGGGCCCTGGCTCTGGGATGCGGAGGGACGACGGTATCTCGACGCGGTGGGGGGCCTGTGGTGCACCAACATCGGCCTCGGCCGGCGCGAAATGGCGGAAGCCATCGCCGACCAGGTGGAAAAGCTCGCCTTTTCCAACACTTTCGTCGATATGGCCAACGACCCCTCCGCCCGCCTGGCGGCGAAGCTGGCGCAGCTGGCGCCGGGCGACCTGAACCGCGTCCACTTCACCACCGGCGGCTCCACCGCCGTCGATACCGCCGTGCGCATGGTCTGGTATGCCCAGCACGCCATGGGCCGGCCGACAAAAACCGGCGTCGTCGCCCGCGACCATTCCTATCATGGCTCGACCTATCTCACCCAATCCGTCGGCAAGCGGCCGGGCGACCGGGTGGAGGAGTTCCGCTACAAGTCCTCGGGCATCTTCCACCTCTCCGTGCCCAACCCCTACCGTCGTCCCGAGGGGATGAGCGAGGCGCAGTTCTGCGATGCGCTGGTCGCCGAGTTCGAGGAGCTGATCGCCCGCGAGGGCGCCGACCGCATCGGCGGCTTCATCGCCGAGCCGATCCAGGCCTCGGGCGGGGTCATCATCCCGCCGGCGGACTACCTGCGCCGCATGTGGGAGGTCTGCCGCCGCCACGACATCCTGTTCATCGCCGACGAGGTGGTCACCGCCTTCGGCCGCCTCGGCCACTGGTTCGCCTCGCTGGAGGAATTCGGCGTCCAGCCGGACATGATCTGCACCGCCAAGGGCCTGACCTCGGGCTACCTGCCGATGGGGGCGCTGATCTTCTCCGACCGCATCTGGGAGGCGATGGCCAGGGGCGGGGAACGCTGGTTCACCTCCGGCTTCACCTATGCGGGGCATCCGGTCGCCTGTGCCGCAGCGCTGAAGAACATCGAGATCATCGAGCGCGAGGACATCCTCGGCAATGCCCGCCGCGTCGGCAGCTATATGGAAGAGCGGATGGCGGAAATGGCCGGCCTGCCGATGGTGGGCGATGTGCGGGCGCGGAAGCTGATGGTCTGCGTCGAGAACGTGGCCGACAAGGCGACGAAGGCGCTCTTGCCCTATGAGCTCGATGTCGGAAAGCGCATCTCCGACAAATGCGAGGCCATGGGGCTGATGGTCCGCCCGATCGGTCATCTCAACGTCATGTCGCCGCCGCTGACCATTACCGAGGCGCAGGTGGATTTCATCGCCGGCACGCTGGAGACCGCGATCCGCTCGGTCGCCGACGAGCTGACCCGCGCCCGCACCCGGCTTTCTTGACAAGGCCGGCGGGGCAGGCCACCCCTGCCCCGCCCGCCCCCTGGATCCCGGCGTCTCCGGCCCGAACGACGCCCCCTTGCCGCAAGGGAGCTTCCCCATGGCCCTGGAAGACGCCAAGACCCAGACCGACCTCGCCTTCACCCGCAAGGGCCTGCGCGGCCTCGCCTTCGAGAACAATTTCGCCGGGGCGCCCTCCTTCCTGCGCCGGACCTGGACCAAGGACCTGACCGGCGTGGCCCTGGCCATCACCGGCGTCGCCTTCGACCAGGCGGTCAGCCACCGCTCCGGCACCCGCTTCGGGCCCCGGGCGATCCGCGAGGCCTCGGGCCTGATGCCGGGGGACCCGCCCTTTGGCTGGGGCACCTCGCCGCTGGAGGAGATGGACATCGTCGATTACGGCGATGTCGCCTTCGACTATGCCCGCACCCAGGACTTCCCCGAGACGCTGACCGCCCATATCCGCACCATCCTTGCCGCCGGGGCGGGATCGGTGACGCTGGGGGGCGACCATTACATCACCTTCCCGATCCTGCGCGCCTATGCGGAGAAATACGGGCCGATGAGCGTCATCCATTTCGACGCCCATTCCGACCTCTGGCCGGACGACGACCTGACCCGGATCGACCACGGGACGATGATGTACAAGGCGGTGAAGACCGGGATCGTCGATCCCGCCAGTTCCGTCCAGATCGGCATCCGCACCACGACCGAGGACTATCTCGGCGTCAAAGTGATCACCGCGCGGCAGCTGCACGAGCAGGGCGTGGCCGAGACGGTGCGGCAGCTGAAGCAGATCGTCGGCGACCGTCCGGTCTATCTGACCTTCGACATCGACGCGCTCGATCCCTCGGCCGCGCCGGGCACCGGCACCCCGGTCTGGGGCGGGCTGCATTCCTGGCAGGCCTCGGCGATCCTGCGCGACCTCGCCGGCATCGACCTCAAGGGCGGCGATGTGGTGGAGGTGTCGCCCCCCTATGACACCACCGGCGCCACGGCGATCGCCGGGGCGCATGTCGCCTTTGATCTCATCTGCCTCTTCCACTGGGCGCGGACCCTCCGGTGAGGCGGATGCTGCTCCTGACCCTCGCGGCGCTGGCGCTGGCGGGCGTCATCGCGATCCGGTTCTGGCCGGTGCCGGACCGCTGGCACGAGGACCCGGCCCGGGTGCTGCCGCCGGGCGACCGCAACCACTGGCTGCTGCGCGACGGCGACGGCGACGCGCCGGCGCTGCGTCTGGCCATGCCGCCCGATGCGGTGGCGGCAAGGCTCGCCGCCATCGCTTCCGCCACGCCCCGGACGCGGCGGATCGGCGGCGGCGGGCTGTGGACGACCTGGCTGACGCGCTCGCGCCTGATGGGCTATCCCGACACCACCTCGGTGCTGATCCGGCCGGATGGCAGCGGGTCGGAGGTGCTGATCTACGCCCGCTCGCGCCTTGCCCGCTATGACTGGGGCGTCTCCCGCGCCCGGGCAGAGGCCTGGGCGGCGGCGCTCGCCGCGCCGTGACGTTGCCCTGAGGTTCGGAAGGGTCGGCCGATGCCGGCTGCGGGCGCGGCGACGGCGCCGACTTGCCGGCACTCGTTAGCGCTCACACAGAATTCTGGACAGACGCCGCCGCCAGGTCCACCATCGCGCATCACTCCGGGGGGAGGACCGAGGATGGCGAAGACGGCAAAGGCCGACGGCGGCGAAGTCCGCACCGACGCGATCGAGGACGAGGCGAAGGAGGCGGCGTGGAAACTGGGCAGCCCGAAGGCCAAGAAGGCCAGGAAGGCCAAGGCGGGCGAAAGCGGCGCCAAGCCCGACAAGACGGCGAAAAAGGCCGTCAAAGCCGCGAAGAAGAAAAGATATGTCGATGAACTCGTCCGCCTCCAGTTCGAGCTGATCAAGCTTCAGGACTGGGTGCAGAACCAGGGCCTCAAGGTGGTGGTGATCTTCGAGGGCCGCGATGCCGCCGGCAAGGGCGGGGTCATCAAGCGCATCACCGAAAGCCTCAATCCCCGCATCTGCCGGGTGGTGGCGCTGGGAACCCCCACCGAACGCGAGCGCGGCCAGTGGTACTTCCAGCGCTATATCCCCCACCTGCCCGGCAAGGGCGAGATGATCCTCTTCGACCGCTCATGGTACAACCGCGCCGGGGTGGAGCGGGTGATGGGCTTCTGCTCGGACGAGGAATACTGGGAATTCCTGCGCGCCTGCCCGCTCTACGAGGAGATGCTGATCAACTCCGGCATCATCCTCATCAAATACTGGTTCTCGGTCTCCGACGAGGAGCAGGAGAAGCGCTTCCGCGAGCGGATCGAGAATCCGATCAAGCGCTGGAAACTGTCGCCCATGGACCTCAAGAGCCGCGAGAAATGGGTGGACTACAGCCGCGCCAAGGACGTGATGCTGCAATATACCGACCGCGACAGCTCGCCCTGGCATGTGGTCAATGCCGACGACAAGAAGAAGGCCCGGCTGAACTGCATTTCCCACCTCCTGTCGGTGATCCCCTACAAGGAGTTGGAACGCCCGAAGATCAAGCTTGGCCCGAGGCAGAAGGACGACACCTATGTCCGCCCGCCCAAGGACAGCCAGCGCTGGGTGCCGCAGGCGTTCTGACCGGGACGGCGCGGGCCTGCCGCTCGGGCAGGCACCGCCCCGACCCGGGCCACCGGTGCCGGGCGGGGCCGGGGATCAGTCCTTGGCCCGCTCGACGTAAGAATTGTCCTCGGTGTTGATGACGATCCGCGTCCCCGGCCCGATATGGGGCGGGACCATGACCCGCAGCCCGTTGTCGGTCATCGCCGGCTTGTAGGAGGACGAGGCCGTCTGCCCCTTCACCACCGGCTCGGTCTCGGTGATCTCCACCGTGATCTTCTGGGGATATTCGATGCCGATGGCGACGCCCTCGTGGATCTTCAGGTAAACCCGCATGCCTTCCTGCAGATAGACCTTGCCGTCGCCGACGATGTCGGGATTCACCGTGACCTGATCGTAGGATACCGGCTCCATGAAGTGGAAGCCCTCGCCATCCTCATAGAGGTAGTCGTACTCGCGCTCGTCCACCGTCGCCTTCTCCACCTGATCGGTGGTCTTCCAGCGCTCGGACACCTTCACCCCGTCGGAGATGCGGCGCATCGAAACCGAGGTGGTGGGTGTGCCCTTGCCGGGGTGGAAGTTCTCGGCGGTCAGGACGACGTAGAGGCGGCCCTCCAGATCGACGACATTGCCCTTGCGAAGGGAGGAAGCGATGACTCTCACGGGTGCAATCCTTGCGAAAACGGGTGGCGCCGGATAAGGCGCGCTGGCCGCGCGTCCCCTAGCGCAATCCGCGCCGCCGCGCCAGACGGAAGCCTCCGATGCCCGAAACGCCATGGTGGCATCCTTCCCGCCACGCCGACCGCCGCCCCCTCCTCCTCGCCCGCAACCGCCTCACGGCGGCCCTGCGCGGCTGGTTCGCGGCAAGGGAATTCATCGAGGCAGAGCCGGCGGCGCTGGCGACCAGCCCGGGAAACGAGGCGCATCTGCATGCCTTCTCGACCGAGGCCATCGGCAACGACGGCAAGGCCCGGCGCCTGCACCTGCACACCTCGCCCGAATTCGCCCTGAAGAAGCTCCTGGCCGCCGGGGAGACCCGGCTCTTCGCCCTCTCCCCCGTCTGGCGCAACCGCGAGCGCGGGGCGCTGCATTCGCCCGAATTCACCATGCTCGAATGGTACCGGGCGGGAGAGGATTACACGGCGGTGATGGAGGACTGCGCGGCCATCCTCGTGCTGGCGGCAGAGACCGCCGGGGCGACCGTACTGCGCCACCGTGACACCGCCTGCGACCCCTTCGCCGCGCCGGAGCGGCTGTCGGTGGCCGAGGCGCTGGCGCGGCATGCGGGGATCGACCTCCTCGCCTGCCTGACGCCGGCCGGCGACTTCGATCGGGCGGCGCTCGCCCGGGGATCTGTCGGCGCAGGGATCACCGTACGCGAGGGCGACAGCGGCGCGGACATCTTCTCGCGCCTGCTGGTGGCCCGGGTCGAGCCCCATCTCGGGATCGGCCGGCCGGTGATCCTCGACCGCTATCCGGCCTGCGAGGCGGCGCTGGCCCGGCGCTGCCCCGACGACGCCCGCCTGTCGGAGCGCTTCGAGCTTTATGCCTGTGGCGTGGAGCTGGCCAACGGCTTCGGCGAATTGACCGACCCGGCCGAACAGCGCCGGCGGTTCGAGGGCGAGATGGCGGTCAAGGCAGAGGTCTATGGCGAGCGTTATCCGCTCGACGAGGATTTCCTCGCCGCGCTGGAATTCATGCCCCGGGCCTCGGGCATCGCGCTGGGTTACGACCGGCTGGTGATGCTGGCCACCGGCGCCCCGCAGATCGACCTCGTTCGCTGGACCCCGGTGCCCTGAACGGCTGGCAGGGCGCGCGGCGGGGGGGGAGGCGGACTTCGCGCCCGGCGGGAGGATACGGCGCTCCCGAGGATGGCTCAGAACGGCAGGACCCAGAGCGTCGGCCCCAGGCGGCGCAGCGCAGCGCCGGTGCCGAGCTTGAAATGCGCCAGACCCGGCGCATCCTCGTCATTGACATCGCCCAGATCGAGGCAGGTGACCCCTTCGGCCCGCAGCGCCAGCGCCGCCTGCCACAGCATCGCCCCATGCGCCCCGGCCTCCCTCGCCCGGGGTCCGGCCCAGCCGAGGTGATAGCTGGCCGCCGTCCCGTGGCGGACAAAGGCCATGGCGGCACCGACCTTGCCGCGATCGCGCCACTGCCAGAGGCGCAGCGCCGCGTCGGGCAGGGCACGGGTGAAATCCGCCGGCAGGCTGCGATAACCGCGCGCCTGCCGCTGGGCACCCTCCTCGACCAGCAGGTGCTCCAGCACCGCCCGGCCGCCCGGGCGCACCTCCACCCCCCGCCGTTCTGCCGCCGCGAGCCGGTTGCGCCACTTCTGCCCCATGGCCGCGCGCAGCACGGCCGGATCGGGGCGCAGGTCCAGGAAGGCATGGTGGCGCGGCGTCATCAGCGGCACACCGCCAAAGCCGCAAACCGGGGCTTCGGGCACCGCCACCGTCGCCCCGCCCCAGCGCGCCAGCCGCCTGAGCCAGGGGCCGGAAGGCTCGCCCGGCGCGAGGACCGGCCCGCGCAGGATCAGCCGCAGGCCGGGGCGCTCCATCACCTGCACCTGCCCTGCCGGAGCGCCGCGCCGGTGCAGCACGCCCCGCCGCAGCCGCCCGCCCAGCGCCCTGGCCGCCGACGCATAGGCGAGGCTCTGCTGGAATGGCACCTCGCCGCTGTCGGGGCATTCGGTCCAGTCGATGTCCATCCCGGCATTAAGCGGTTGGAAACCTAACAGGCGGTAAACCGCGCCATGCCCGCGCCCCGCGCCCCGCGCTCCCGCCCCACGCTCTGGGTTCCGACGCTGATCGCCGGGGCGCTCAGCCTCGCCTATCTCGCAGTCCTGGCACTGCTGCGGGCGCTTGCCGGCTAGGCGCGGGCGGGCTCAGCCGATGTCGAGCGCCAGCGCATGGACGCGATGGTTGATGTCGCCAAGCGCCCGCTGCACCGCCCGGTGGCGTTCCAGCCGCCCCATGCCGGCCAGCGCCTCGGCGCGGATCAGGACCCGGAAATGGCTCTCGCCCGAGCCGTCGTCGCCGGCATGGCCGGCATGGCGGTGGCTTTCGTTCACCACCTCCAGCCGCGCCGGCGCGAAAGCGGAGACAAGCCGCGTCTCGATTTCTTCGGCCATGCCCATCGGCCCCTCCCCTTCCATCCGCCGCCCGATGGCCTAGACTGCCACGCCCCGAGTCGCATAGGCCTGTCCGCATGCCCGAACGCCCGCCCTTCGATTTCGACATGCGCATCTCCGCCGACAAGAAGCGGCGAAAGGCCGGGCGCGCGGCCGGACCGGCCGCAGCGGCCGGATCCCGGCCCTGCGACTTCGGCGGCTGCGGAAAGCCCGGGGAGCATCGCGCGCCCAAATCGCCCGAAAGGCTCGACGAATACTGGTGGTTCTGCAAGGACCATGCCCGCGAGTACAACCTGAAGTGGAACTTCTTCCAGGGCACCACCGACGCCGAATTCGCCGAATTCCTCTCGCGCGACCGGGTCTGGGGCCGCGCCACCCAGCCCTTCGGCAAACGCCCCGACGAGGGCCATGCCTGGACACGGATGGGGATCAGCGATCCGGCCGGGCTGCTCGGCGAGAAGGCGACGCAGAACCCCGGCCGCAGCTCCGCCCCCACCCGAAAGCTGCCCTCGACCGAGCGCAAGGCGCTGGAGATCCTCGACGCCCGCGACACCTGGACCCGCACGGAAATCCGCAAGCAATACAAGAGCCTGGTGAAGGATCTTCATCCGGACATGAACGGTGGCGACCGCAAGGACGAGGAGCGCCTTCAGGAGGTCGTCTGGGCCTGGGACCAGATCAAGGACAGCCGCAACTTCCGCGACTGAGCCTTGCAGCGCCCGGCGGCATCCGCTATCTCGCGGGGGCTCTCGGCGGTGGGTTGGCGGAGAGGTTACGCACCGGATTGCAAATCCGTGAAGATCGGTTCGATTCCGATACCCACCTCCAGAGCCCTTCCCCCGCCCGCCGGACCACGCCGTTTCCCCGTAGCCGCAGGGCGCGCGCCGACGCCGGCCGAGGCGCAACGGAGACGCCCCGCTGCGCTGCCTTGCCCCGCAGGCGGAATTCGGTTTCCCTTCCCCGATGACCGGACCTCGCCTCACGCCCCTCGTCGCCTCGCTGCCCGCCACGGTGCCCTTCGTCGGACCGGAGGCGCAGGAACGCGGGCGCGGCCGGCCGTTCCGCGCGCGGCTCGGAGCGAACGAGAGCCTGTTCGGGCCTTCGCCGGCGGCAGTGGCCGCCATGGCGGCGGCGGCGTCCGAGGTCTGGATGTACGGCGACCCGGAATGCCACGACCTGCGCGCCGCCATCGCCGCCCGTCACGGGGTGACGCCGGCCCATGTCGTGGTCGGCGAGGGGATCGACGGGCTCCTCGGCACGCTGGTGCGGATGACGGTGGCCCCGGGCGCGTCCGTCGTCACCTCGGACGGCGCCTATCCGACCTTCAACTTCCATGTCGCCGGCTATGGCGGCGTCCTGCACAAGGTGCCCTACCGCGAGGACCGCGAGGACCCGGCGGCGCTGCTGGAGGCCGCCCGCCGGACCGGGGCCCGGCTCGTCTATCTCGCCAATCCCGACAATCCGATGGGATCCTGGCATCCGGCTGCAGTGGTGGAGGCACTGGTCGCCGAACTGCCGGAGGGCAGCCTCCTGGTCCTTGACGAGGCCTATGTCGATCTTGCCCCCGAAGGCACCGCCCCCGCCATCGCCGCCAGCGACCCGAGGGTCATCCGCTTGCGGACCTTTTCCAAGGCCCATGGCATGGCCGGAGCGCGCGTGGGCTATGCGCTGGCCGCAGCGGAGCTGATCGCGGCCTTCGACCGGGTGCGCAACCATTTCGGCATGGGGCGGGTCGTTCAGGCCGGGGCGCTGGCGGCACTGGCCGACACCGGCCACCTCTCCCGGGTGCGGGCGGAGGTGGCGGCAGCGCGCGAGGCTTTCGCTGCGGTGGCGCGGGAGAACGGGCTTGTCCCCCTGCCCTCGGCCACCAACTTCCTCGCCATGGACTGCGGCCGCGACGGCGCCTTCGCCCGGGCCGTGCTGCGCGAACTGATCGCGCGGGATGTCTTCGTGCGCATGCCGGGCGTGGCGCCGCTTGACCGCTGCATCCGCGTCAGCCTCGGCCCTGCGGCGGAACTGGCGGTCTTTGCCGAGGCCCTTCCGCTGGCCCTCGCCGCCGCGCGCGGGGGCTGAGGCCGGGAGCGCTCAGCGTCCGGCCGGAAAGACGAAGCAGCGGTCGCGGCGGATCATCAGCCACAGCGCCGTGCCGGGCGAGGGCAGGAAGACATTGGGCACCGAGGCGGTGAGCCGGCTGCCGTCATGGTCCATGCGGAAATCGACCAGGCTCTCGCGGCCGAGAAAGCGGGTGCGGACCACCGTGCCGCGCGCCGCCGTGCCATCCTGCGGCGTCGGGTTCGGCCCCCGCCCGCCCCGGTCGAAGTCGATCTTCAGGTGCTGGGGCCGGATGACGATCTCCACCGCCGCGCCATCGGCATGGCCGGGGGTCAGGAAGGCACCGAAGGGCGTGTCGGTCAGCGCCCCGCGCGAAATGCCGCGAATGACGTTGATGTCGGAGAAGAAGGCCGCCGCCGCCCGGTCGGCGGGCGCGTTATAGACGTTGTAGGGGCTGCCGATCTGCACCACCTTTCCGCCGCGCATCAGTGCGATCTCGTCGCCCATGCGCAACGCCTCGTCCGGCTCGTGGGTGACAAGCACCACCGCCGCGCCCTCTTCCTTCAGCACCTCCAGCGTCACGTCGCGGATGCCGTCACGCAGGCGGTTGTCGAGGCCGGAAAAGGGCTCGTCCATCAGCATCACCTTGGGGCGCGGCGCCAGCGCCCGGGCCAGTGCCACCCGCTGCTGCTCGCCCCCCGAAAGCTGATGGGGGTATTTGCGCCCGTATCCGGCGAGGTTCACCCGCTCCAGCAACTCACCCACCCGGCGCGCGCGGGCCTCGCGGTCGCGCGGCAGGCCGAAACCCACATTTCCCTCCACCGTCAGATGCGGGAAGAGCGCGAAATCCTGAAACATCAGCCCGACCGAGCGTTCCTCCGGCGGCAGGAAGACGCCTCCGCCGCAGACCCGGCGCCCGTCGATCGCCACCCCGCCCGCGTCCGGCGGCTCCACCCCGGCGATCAGCCGCAAAGTGGTGGACTTGCCGCAGCCCGAGGGGCCGAGGAGGCAGGTCACCTGCCCGGCGGCCACTTCCAGCGACACCCCGTCCACCACCGGGCGTCCGCCCAGACGCCGGGTCAGGTCGCTGACCGAGAGGCGGACTGCGGAGGCGGGAGACATGGAGGAGGCGGTGTCGGGCAAGGAAAAGCCTTAGCGTTTTCGTCAGGCGGGCTTAGCAGCCGGAAGGGGCCGGAGCAAGGCACCGCCGGGCCGCCCCGGGGCACCGGGCGCCGGGTTAGGAATTTCACATGTCTTACCTAACCGCATGCTACACGACTCCCTGCTTTTTGAGGGTATTTGGGAGGTTGAGCCATTCTG
>CAZRQN010000099.1:0-10663 GCA_964602115.1 uncultured Rhodobacterales bacterium | reverse complement strand
CGTCTGCTGGACGATCTCGATCAGCGCCTTCATCAGCGGCGGCTCGACGAAGTTGTTGTCGGCATAGCGCGGGTCCTGCGCCATGCGGTTGGTGAAGACGGCGCCGGAGTTGATGTCGAGCACCGTGGCGCCGCAGGCCACCTGCTCGAGCGCGTCCTTCACCACCGTATCGTAGTTCTCGGCCTCCAGCTCGGCCGCGAGCTTCTTTCGCCCGGTCGGGTTGATGCGCTCGCCGATGACGCAGAAGGGCTCGTCAAAGCCGATGATGACGGTTTTCGTTTTAGATTCCAGAACGGTGCGGGTCATTCTTCCACCAATCTCTCAAGCTTTGGCCGGGCGGGCGCTGGCGCCGCCGTTCTGGATCGTCCAGTCGGCATTGGTCTTTATCCCGCCCAGCGGGAAGAAGTGAACCGCCTCGATGCCGAAAGCGGGGTTCTTCGCCTTGTGGGCCGCCAGGGCGGCCACGAATTCCGTGGGCTCGTAGGGCAGCAGCAGCTTGGTCACATCCATCGCCCGCTTCTGCAGCACGCGCAGCGAGGCGCCGACACCGCAGGCGATGGCGAACTTGATCAGCGTCTGCAGCTTGGCCGGCCCGGCGACGCCGATATGGATCGGCAGCCTGATCCCCTCGGCAGCCAGGCGGTCCGCCCAGGCGATGACCGGCTCGGCCTCGAAGCAGAACTGGGTGGCGATCGCCATCTCGGCGTCGGAACGCTCGGAAAAGGCCTGCTTCCACTTCAGCGCCTGCATGACGATGCGGTCGCCGCCGTCCTTGTCGATGTCCTTGTTGCCTTCCGGGTGGCCGGCGACATGCAGGCGCTTGAACCCGTCGAACAGCCCGGTCTCGATCAGCTGCATCGAGGCGTCGAACTCGCCGGCGGGCGTGTTGACCCCGCCGCCGAGCAGCAGCGCCTGTTTCACATCCGCCTCGCCCTTGTAGCGGGCGATCCAGTCGGCCAGCGTGGCGCGGTCGGGGATGATGCGGGCGGGGAAGTGCGGCATGGGCTCGTAGCCCTCGCGCCGCAGGCGGGCGGCGGTGGCCACCATGTCGGCGATCGGCGTGCCCTCGATATGGGCGATATAGACGCGGGTGCCGGCCGGCAGAAGGGCGCGGAAATCCTCGACCTTCTCGGCGGTGCGCGGCATCACCTCCATCGAGAAGCCCTTGAGGAAGGCCTCGACCGCATCGGTCTTCGGCGCGGGCGTCTCCTTGCGGCGGAAACTCAGCAGTCCCATGGCCTTCTCCCACATGGTCACGGCAGCGCTCAGAGCCGGCCGTCGTTGTCGATCAGCGCCTTGAGCCGCGCCGTGTCGTATTCCGCCTCGATCCGCGCCGCTTCCGCTGCCGCCACCGCCTGGGCCTCGCCCTCGACCGGGTAAGGGTCGGACTTGCGCCATTCGGCGAGGTAGCTGTCGGTGTCGCGCGCGCCCACTTTCATGGCGCAGCGGTCGATGGCCTTCTCGAAACGTTCCGTTAGCTGCACCTTGGCGGCGCTGCGTCCCTTGCCCACGATGACCTGGGCCGGGATGTCGCGCCAGCAGACGATAACCACGTCGGGCATGTTTCGATTCCTTGCTCGCCTGCGTTCTAATGGCCGGTCAGCGACATGCGTGGTCGGATTTCGACATGGCGCAAGCGGGGAACGACCCGCCCCGAAATAGCCTGTCCGCCCGGTCGCAACCATACGCCTTGCACCGGGAAGCCGGCGCGACTAGGCTCGTCTCAACCACATATGGAGGGCGGTATGACGCCCGAGCGTCCGCGGGAGGTGGACGCGCTCCCGGCTGAGGCGCCCGCGCCGCGCCCGCCGGTCGTACCGTTGGCCTCCCGTCCGGCCGAGCCGGGGCTGTACGCGGCCCTCGACCTCGGCACAAACAGTTGCCGGATGCTGATTGCCCGCCCGTCGGGCAACCAGTTCCGTGTTGTTGACAGCTTCTCCAAGACTGTCCAGCTCGGCGCGGGGCTCGAATCCTCCGGCCGGCTTTCGCGCGCCTCGATGACCCGCACGGTGCAGGCGCTGCGCATCTGCGAGAAGAAGCTTGAACGCCATGGCGTCACCCGCATGCGGCTGGTGGCGACCGAGGCCTGCCGCCGCGCCCGCAACGCCCGCGACTTCATCCGCCAGGTCAAGCGCGAGACCGGCCTGTCGCTGGAAATCATTCCGGCGGAGGAGGAGGCGCGGCTTGCCGTCATCTCCTGCGCGCCGCTGGTCGGGCGGGCAACCGAGAAACTGCTCGTTGTCGATATCGGCGGCGGCTCGACCGAACTGGTGTGGATCGACCTTTCCGCCATCGAACCGGCCGAGCGGCCGCGCGCGATCATGCGGCTGCACCGTGGCTTCCGCCAGGACCTGCCGGATGTCGCCCGGGTGGTGGACTGGATCTCGGTGCCGCTGGGGGTTGCAACGCTCAAGGACCAGTACAGCGATGTCGAGGACGACGGCGCCCGCTTCGCGCTGATGAGCTGGTTCTTCGAAGAGGCGCTCGGCAACTTTGCCCCGGCGCGGGTGGAGGCGCCGCGCGACGGTTTCCAGGTGATCGGCACCTCCGGCACGATCACCACCGTCGCTGCCTCCTTCCTCGGGCTCAAGCGCTACGACCGGGCCAAGGTGGACGGGCTGAGCATGACCTCGGCGCAGATCGATGCGGTGATCCGCGACTATCTGTCGCTCGGTCCGGTCGGACGGCGCAACGACCCGCGCATCGGGCGCGACCGCCATTCGCTGATCATGTCCGGCGCCGCGATCCTGCAGGCCCTGATGCGCATCTGGCCGACCGACCGCCTGTCTGTCGCCGACCGGGGTCTGCGCGAGGGGCTCCTTTACGCGCAGATGAGCGCCGACGGCGTTCTGGAAGACGGACCGGACGCATGAGCACAGGCAAGGGCGACCGCGATCTGCGGGTGCGGGTCAAGACGGCCAAGGGGCGCAGGCTCTCCTCCACATTGTGGCTGGAGCGACAGTTGAACGATCCCTATGTCGTGCGCGCCAAGCGCGAGGGCTATCGCGGCCGCGCCGCCTACAAGATCATGGAACTGGACGAGAAATTCGCCTTCCTCAAGCCCGGCGCGCGGGTGGTGGATCTCGGCTGCGCGCCTGGCGGCTGGTGCCAGGTGGCGGTGCCCAGGGTCAATGCGCTGGGCGAGGCGCGGGGCAAGCCCCAGGGCCGGGTGATCGGCGTCGATCTCCAGCCGGTGGAGCCGATCGCCGGGGCGGAGCTTCACCAGCTCGATTTCCTCGCCGAAGGCGCGGACGAGCAGGTCAAGGCCTGGCTCGGCGGCAAGGCCGATGTCGTGCTCTCCGACATGGCGGCCTCGGCCTCGGGCCACAAGGCCACCGACCACCTGCGCATCGTGGCCCTGGCCGAGGCAGCGGCGGAATTTGCCATGGACGTTCTGGAAGAGGGCGGCACCTTCGTCGCCAAGGTGCTGGCCGGCGGCGCCGAGAGCGGGCTTCAGACAACGCTGAAACGTGCCTTCCACAAGGTGGCCAATGTCAAGCCGCCGTCCTCGCGCGCCGACAGTTCGGAGAAATTCGTCATCGCCCAGGGGTTCCGCGGCCGGCCGGAGGCCTAGGCGCCGGCGACGGACGGATCGGCTCTGGCGAGGGCGCTTCCCCCGCTTGGGGGAAGGGTGGGGGCTCCGCGCGCTCCGTCACACCCCCCACCCCCATCCCCTCCCCACGAGGGGGAGGGGAGGCGCCCGGTCGAACCCCTGCGCCCCCGCGTCACCACAGGTGATGGACATGCGGCCGGATGCGCGCCTGATAGACGGCGCGCACCGCCGCCATCGTCTCCGCCGGCAGCGGGGCGAGATCTCCGGCGGCAAGGTTGGCCCGCGCCTGCGCCGCCGACTTGGCGCCCGGGATCACCACCGTCACCGCCTCTTCCATCAGGCACCAGCGCAGGGCGAAGGCCGCCATGCTCGCCCCCTGCGGCACCAGTGGGCGCAGCTCCTCCACCGCCGCCAGCGCCACCTCGAAGGGAACACCGGAAAAGGTCTCGCCCTTGTCGAAGGACTCGCCGTTGCGGTTGAAGCTGCGGTGATCGTCGGCGGAAAAGGTGCTGGTGGCGGTCATCTTGCCGGTCAGCAGGCCCGAAGCCAGCGGTACCCTCGCGATCACCGCCACGCCGGCAGCCCTTGCGGCCGGGAAGAAGGCTTCCGCCGGCTTCGGCCGGAAGGCGTTCCAGATGATCTGCACCGAGACGACGCCGGGATGGGCGATGGCGGCAAAGCCTTCCTCGACCGTCTCCACCGAGATGCCATAGGCCGCGATCCGGCCCCGGGCGCGCAGCGTCTCCAGCTTGTCATAGGTCGCGGGGTCCTTGATGACGCTCAGGGGCGGGCAGTGAAGCTGGACGAGATCCAGGCAATCGGCACCGAGGTTGCGGCGGCTGCGGTCGGTCCAGGCTTCGAGATTGGCGAGGCTGTAGCCCTCGTGGCTCTGGCGGGGCAGGCGGCGGCCGGCCTTGGTCGCGACGAACGGGCGGTGGCCGCGCTCGGTCAGCACGTCGCGGATGATCCGCTCCGATCGGCCGTCGCCATAGACATCCGCCGTATCGATGAAGTTCACGCCCTCATCCAGCGCCGCATGCAGCGCCGCCCTGGCCTCTGCCTCACCCACCTCGCCCCAGGTGCCGCCGATCGCCCAGGCGCCGAAGCCGATCGGATGGACGGAGCGCCCGAGGCGCTGGAAACGGCGGGGGGTCAGGGTCATGGCGGCTCTCCTCTTTCGCCGCGATCCTAGGCGAGGATCATGGCGCCCGGAAGCGCCGGCCGGGGACGGGCATGCTTCTGCCTGCCGCTTCCGCCGCGCCGGGGGATGGGCTAGGGCAGGGGCATGGACCTCGTCGTTGCCGAACTTGCCTGCGGCCGTGGCGGCCTTCCGGTGGTGGAAGGCGTGGGTTTCCGCCTGTCTCCCGGCGAGGCGCTGGTGCTGACCGGGCCGAACGGGGCCGGCAAGACCACGCTCCTGCGCACGCTGGCCGGGCTCCTTCCTCCTCTGGCGGGAAGGATCGAGGGCGCGGCGGACCGGGCGGCCTATGCCGGCCATGCCGATGCGGTCAAGCCGACCCTGACCGTGGCGGAGAACCTGCGCTTCTGGGCCGGACTTTACGGCCATGGCGAGATCGACGGCGCTCTCGCGGCCTTCGACCTTGCGCCGCTGGCCCATCGTCCGGCGCGCGAGCTTTCCGCCGGCCAGCGCCGGCGCGCCGGGCTCGCGCGCATGGTCGTTACCCGCCGGCCGGTCTGGCTTCTGGACGAGCCCAGCGTCTCGCTCGACGCCGCCTCCACCGCCCGACTGGCCGGGGTTCTGGCCGGTCATCTCGGCGCCGGCGGCCTCGCAGTGATCGCGAGCCACCTTGACCTCGGCCTTGCCGCCGCCCGCACGCTCGATCTTTCGCCCTTCCGCGCCCGGGCGCTTTGCGATCCTTTCGACGGGGTGACGGCATGATGGCGCTGATCCTGCGCGACATCCGCCTCGCCTTCCGTGCCGGCGGGGGCTTCGGCCTGGCGCTGGCCTTCTTCCTGATCCTCACCGTCTTGGTTCCGCTCGGCACCGGTACCGAGGCCGGCAAGCTCGCCTCCATCGCCCCGGGCGTGCTGTGGGTGGGGGCGCTCCTGGCCTGCCTGCTCACGCTCGACCGGCTCTTCGCTGCCGATGCCGAGGACGGGGCGCTCGATGCCCTGGCGACCGCACCGATGCCGCTCGAAGCCGTGGTGCTTGCCAAGGCGCTGGCGCATTGGCTGACCACCGGCCTGCCGCTGACGCTGGCCGCCCTGCCGCTCGGCATCCTTTTGCACCTGCCTGCGGCGGCGGTGCCCTGGCTCTTCGCCGGACTGGCCTTCGGTACTCCGGCCCTGTCGATGATCGGGGCCTTCGGCGCGGCATTGACCGTGGGGTTGAAGCGCGGCGGCCTGCTGATGTCGCTTCTTGTCCTGCCGATGTATGTGCCGACGCTGGTCTTCGGCGCCGAGGCGGCGCGCCGCGCCGCCGAAGGGGTGGAGGCCGCGACACCCCTGCTTTTCCTCTGTGCCGTCACCGCCGCCTGCCTTGCGCTCCTGCCCTTTGCGGGGGCTGCAGTGTTGCGCGTCAACCTGCGGTGAGCCGCCCGTGGCGGTGCTTGCCCTTCGCGCGCGAACCCGCTAGCCCGGGCTCATGTCGCTCTGGGACTATGCCAATCCCGTCCGCTTCATGGCCCTGTCGGCACGGCTCCTGCCGTGGTGCGGGGTGCTGGCGGCGCTGCTGATCGGCACCGGGCTGATCTGGGGCTTCTTCTTCACCCCGCCGGCCCAGGGCATGGGCGCCTCGGTGAAGATCATCTTCCTGCATGTGCCGGCGGCGATGATGGCGGTCAGCGCCTGGGTGATGATGCTTGTCACCTCGCTGGTGTGGCTGATCCGCCGCCACCATGTCTCCGCGCTCGCGGCCCGGGCCGCCGCCCCGGTCGGGCTGACCTTCACCCTTCTGGCGCTGCTGACCGGGGCGCTCTGGGGCCAGAGGACCTGGGGCACCTGGTGGGAATGGGAGCCGCGCCTGACCGCCTTCCTGATCCTCGCGCTGTTCTACCTCGGCTATATCGCCCTGTGGCAGGCGATCGAGGCGGCCGAGAGCGCCGCCGATCTCGCCGGGATCCTCTGCCTTGTCGGCACGCCCTTTGCCTTCCTGTCACGCTATGCGGTGCTGGTTTTCGGCGACCAGGGCCTGCACCAGGGCTCCTCGCTGAGCGTCGATCGCGCCGAGCATGTGGCGGATGTCTTCTGGCTGCCGCTCGTCCTGTGCATGGCGGGCTTCGTCCTTCTGTTCGTCGTGCTCGTCCTGCTGCGCACGCGAACCGAAATCCGCGCCCGCCGGCTGCAGGCGCTTCTGGCGCGGGAGCGGATGGGATGATGCCGGCGCTGGGCGAATACGCCTTTGTCGTCCTCGCCTCCTATGGCGCGGCGGCGCTGCTGCTCGGCGGGCTGGTCGTGCTGTCGCTGTGGCGGGCGTCGCGGATGCGGCGGGCGTTGGCCGAGGCAGAAGCAAGGGCGGGCGCGCGGCGTGACTAGATGGCTGATCTTCCTGCCGCCGGTGCTGTTTGCGGTGATGGCCGGGCTGTTCGTGCTCGGCATGGGCCGTGAGGATCCCGACAGCCTGCCCTCGGCGCTGGAAGGGCGGCAGGCGCCGCCGGTGGCGCTGACCGCGCTGGAGGACGGCGCACCCTTTACCGACGCTGATCTGCGGGCCGGCCGGGTGGTGCTGGTGAATTTCTGGGCCAGCTGGTGCGCGCCGTGCCGGGCCGAGCACGCGATGCTGACCGAACTCGCCGACGAGGGGCTCGTCATCTACGGCGTCAACTACAAGGACGCGCCGGACAAGGCCCGGGCCTTCCTCGCCGAACTGGGCAGTCCCTATGCGGCGATCGGGGCCGATCCCACCGGACGCATGGCGCTGGACTGGGGGCTTTACGGGGTTCCGGAAACCTTTGTCATCGCCGGCGACGGCACGGTGGTGCTGCGCTATGCCGGGCCGATCACCCGGCAGGAGCTGGAGCGCAAGATCCGTCCGGCGCTGGGCAAGGCGAAGGCCCCGTGAGGGCCGCCGCCGCAGCGGTGATGGGCAGTCTGGCGGCGACGGTAGCGGCTGCGGCGCCGGATCTCCCGGAGCCGGATTATTTCCGTGGCGTCTATGAGCGCATCGGCCGGACAGGCGCGCCCGGATCCGCCCCGATCGACGATCGCGTGCTCATCCGGCCCGAAGGGCAGAACCTGTCCGTCTCCGCCTGCGGTGCGGCGCCCATGGTCCTGACTTTCGATCCCTGGCCGGAGATTGATAACCGACTGATCGGAATTTCCCGAAACGATCCGGTCTTTTGCCTGTTTCACAACAATGGCGACAATTACCCGATCATTACATGCCGGACGAATACCGGAGGGGCCTTCACGCTCTGGCCGGTGGTCGAGGGCTTCCGCGACCTGACGCTCGGCTGCCAGCCCTGACCGACGGTGCGGTTCAGCCGGCCATCGCCAGCGCGGCGAAGCCGAGGACCATCACTGCCAGTTCCCCCACCGGCAGGACATTGAGCAGGCGCAGGGCGATCCGGCCGCTGCGGAGGGGAAAAGGCACAATTACAAGCGACTGCATGGGCAACTCCTATGGTCACCGGCAGACTGGACGAAGAATCTTAACGAGAACATAAGGCGAATATCGCCCTGCGCGTCTTGCGACGGCGCAGCCACCAGAACAGAGCGACCGGCGCGCCACTAGCGGCCGGTCGCGTTCTGATCATCTCACTCACTCACACACTCGTCACTTCCACGCCGGGTCCGCACGGTCAACCGGACATGGTACCAAGGATCAGAAACAGAAAAGCTGCAGCTTCGACCCACGGCATACTCAGCCGTACACGCACCATTTAATCTTCACTCACTTATCGCCCACCTGAGGAAAATTTACTCGATTTGGGGGGCTAGGGAAACCTGCCAAAAAGGTGATGTCCCTTTGTCCTGCCGGCGACAATAGAGCATGCCGCCGGCGACTGTTGCGCGGGGCGCAGGGTGAAAAAGGTCAATTCGCGGCGAGATTTCGCAGCACATAGTGCAGCACCCCGCCGTGACGGACGTAGTCGATCTCGATTTCCGTATCGATTCGGCACTTCAGCGTGACCGTTTCCACAGTCCCGTCGGCCCTGCGGATGTGGCAGGGCACCAGGCTCAGCGGCTTCAGATCGCCGGCCAGGCCTTCGATTGTCACCGTCTCATCGCCCTTGAGCCCCAACGACTTGCGCGTCTGGCCGCCGGTGAACTCGAAGGGGATCACCCCCATGCCGACGAGGTTCGAGCGGTGGATGCGCTCGAAGCTTTCGGCCACCACCGCCTTGACCCCCAGAAGTGCCGTGCCCTTGGCCGCCCAGTCGCGGCTGGAGCCGGCGCCGTACTCGATGCCGCCGAAGATCACCAAGGGCGTGCCCTGCGCCTGCCAGGCCATCGAGGCGTCGTAGATCGAGGTCTGCGCCCCGTCCGGCCCCAAGGTATAACCACCCTCCACCCCGCCCGACTCGTTGGCCAGCATCTCGTTGCGGATGCGGATATTGGCCAGCGTGCCCCGCATCATCACCTCGTGGTTGCCGCGCCGGGCCCCGTAGGAGTTGAACTCGCTCACCGGCACCTGCCGCTCCGTCAGGTATTTGCCGGCCGGGGTGGAGGCCTTGAACGAGCCTGCGGGCGAGATGTGGTCGGTGGTGATCATGTCGCCGAAGATGCCGAGGATGCGGGCACCTTCGAGGTTGGAGATCACGCCCGGCGTCTTCGACATGCCGCGGAAATAGGGAGGGTTCTGGATATAGGTCGAGCTTGCCGGCCAGTCGTAGGTTTCGCGGTCGGTGATCTCCACCGCCTGCCACTTTTCGTCGCCCTTGAAGACATCGGCATATTTCTTCTGGAACGCCGCCCGCGTCACGGTGGCATGGACCAGATCGGCCACTTCCTTGGCGGTGGGCCAGACATCCTTGAGATAGACCGGCCCGTTGGTGCCCATGCCCAGGGGCTCGGTGGTGATGTCGATGGTCATGTCGCCGGCCAGCGCATAGGCCACGACCAGGGGCGGCGAGGCCAGGTAGTTGGCCCGCACATCCGGCGAGATCCGCCCCTCGAAGTTGCGGTTGCCCGAGAGGACCGAGACCGCCACCAGATCGCCCTCGCCGATGGCGGCGGAAACCTCGGGCGCCAGCGGGCCGGAGTTGCCGATGCAGGTGGTGCAGCCATAGCCCACCAGGTTGAAGCCCACCGCGTCGAGGTCGTCCTGCAACCCGGCGGCGTTGAGGTATTCGCTGACGACCTGCGATCCCGGGGCCAGCGAGGTCTTGACCCAGGGCTTGCGCGTCAGGCCGAGGGCGCGGGCCTTGCGGGCCACAAGACCGGCACCGATCATCACATAGGGGTTGGAGGTATTGGTGCAGGATGTGATCGAGGCGATCACCACCTTGCCCGAAGACAGGCTGTAGTCCTGTCCCTTGACCGCCACCTCCTTGCCGAGCGGCCGCTTGAAGAAGCCCTCCATCTCCTTGGCGAAGGAGGCTTTCGCATCGGTCAGCGCGGTGAAGTCCTGCGGCCGTTTCGGGCCGGAGATCGCCGGGACGATCGCGCCCATGTCAAGCTCCAGCGTCGAGGAATAGACCGGCGCGTAGTCCGGGCCCCGCCACATGCCCTGGGCCTTGGCATAGGCCTCCACCAGCGCGATGCGGCTTTCCTCCCGTCCCGACTGGCGCAGATAGCGCAGCGTCTCGTCGTCGATGGGGAAGAAGCCGCAGGTGGCGCCGTATTCCGGCGCCATGTTGGCGATCGTGGCGCGGTCGGCCAAGGGCAGATGGTCCAGCCCCTCGCCCCAGAACTCGACGAACTTGTTGACCACGCCATGCTTGCGCAGCATCTGCACCACCTTCAGCACCAGATCGGTGGCGGTGGTGCCCTCGCGCATCCGGCCGGTCAGTTTGAAGCCCACCACCTCGGGGATCAGCATCGACACCGGCTGACCGAGCATCGCCGCCTCGGCCTCGATCCCGCCGACGCCCCAGCCGAGGACGGCGAGGCCATTGACCATGGTCGTGTGGCTGTCGGTACCGACCAGCGTGTCGGGATAGGCCACCGTCTCGCCGTCCTGGTCCTCGTCGGTCCAGACGGTCTGGG
>CAZRQN010000098.1:0-10867 GCA_964602115.1 uncultured Rhodobacterales bacterium | reverse complement strand
GCGGCTGAACATGTGCATCGAGCCGCCCTTGCCCTTGGAATAGCCGCCGATGCGTCCGGTCAGCTCGGCCATCACCCCCTTGGGGTCCATGCCGCAGGCGAGCATATGGCCGTGGTCGCGATAGGAGGTGATGCGCTTGTCACCTTCCTTGGTCGTGGCCTCCAGGCCGACGATCACCGCTTCCTGGCCGATGTAGAGATGGCAGAAGCCGCCGATCAGGCCCATGCCATAGAGTTGGCCCGCCTTCTCCTCGAATCGCCGGATGAGCAGCATTTCGCGGTAGTAGGTGAGCAGTTCGTCCTTTGAGACATTCGATTTTTCGGCAGGTTTCTTGGCCGCCATGCCGGCATCCTCCCCCGGGCGCAAGATCGTTCAATGTTAAACGATCACAGCGGAGACGGAAAAACAAGGTGAGTCGTGACAGGGACGTGGCCCATCCCCGGCGGGAGCCCGCCGGTTGGCGCCTTAGGTCCGGCGATCAGCGGATGACGATCTCGTCGCCGCGCAGATAGCCCAGGACCTCGCGCGCCCGCTCGTCCAGAAGGTCGAGGTCCAGCCACTGGTCCGACAGGCGGCGGGTAAGGTTGCGCATCCCGGCCAGCTCGGCCGCCAGCCGGTCGCGCTCCTCGATCAGCGCATCGCGCTCGGCGGAAAGCTGCACCTGGCGGAAGACGCCGTATTCGCCCTGCACGGCGGCAAAGGCGAAATAGGCGCCCACCATCAGCGCCAGCGTCGTCACCACCAATGGCCCGAACCCGGGCCGCATCATCGCGCGGAACATGCCCTCAGCCTCGCCGCCCCCTCATGTGCCGGGGAGCGTTCGGCGCGAGACTGGCACAGGGCAGGGGGCTTGTGAATTGCGGAAATGCAAAGGGCCGCAACATGTTGCGGCCCCGCATCCATTCAACTCATGGGAAGGTGGTTCAGGCCTTGCCCTTGAAGATGTCGATCATGGTGGCGAGCATCTTCATCGCCTCGTCGCGCGGCCGCTGGAAGCAGTTGCGCCCGATGATCGAGCCGTTGCCGCCGCCGTCGCGGATGGCGCGGGTGTCGTCCAGCACCGAGTTCTCGCCCTTGGCCGCCCCGCCCGAGAAGACGATCAGCCGCCGCCCGTTCAGCGCCGCGCGCACGCATTCGCGCACCCGGTCGGCCTGGCTGGCCACGCTGATGCCGTTGTTGACGAAGGCGTCCTTGGCCTCTTTCTGGCTCAGGTGGTCGGTGGACAGCTTCACCTTGATGATATGCGCACCCAGCAGCGCCGCGATATGGGCGGCATAGGCGGTGACATCGGCCGCCGTCTCGCCGTCCTTGTCCAGGTCCTCGCCGCGCGGATAGGACCAGATCACCGTGGCGATCCCGACCGAGGCCGCCTCGCGGCGCATCTCGGCGATGTCGGAGAACATGTCGAGCGAGGCCGAGGAACCCGGGTAGATGGTGAAGCCGATGGCCGAGCAGCCCAGCCGCAGCGCATCCTGCACCGAGCCGGTGATCGCCTGGGTCTTGGGCGCCACCTTGGGCAGCAGCGAGTTGGCGGAGTTCACCTTCAGGATCAGCGGGATCTGCCCGGCGAAGGCGTCCGCGCCGGCTTCCAGCGGCCCCAGCGGCGCGGCATAGGCCGAAAGGCCCGCGTCCACCGCCATCTGGTAGTGGTAGAGCGGATCGAAGGCGGCCGGGTTGACGGCGAAGGAACGGTGCGGCCCGTGCTCGAAGCCCTGATCGACGGGCAGGATGATCATCTTGCCGGTGCCGCCGAGCTTGCCCTCCATCAGCATGCGGGCGAGGTTCGCCTTCACGCCCGGGTTCTCGCCGGCATAGTTCGCCAGGATGTTCTGCACGATCCGGGTCGTTTTCATCGCATTTCCTCCGCAATTTGAGTCGCGCAGCCTTTAGGGGCCCGCAGCCCGCCGCGCAATGGGGTAGCCGCGCAGGTCCTGCAGCATCGCCCTCTCTCAGGCGGGTGCGGCGGCAGAGGCGGTGCGGCCCCGCGTGACGGCAGCGCCGGCAGCCCGGTTCCGGCTATCGGGGTGAGTGCCGCGCGCCCACCGACCGGCTGGCGAGGGGAGAGGCGCGCGGGAAAGGCAACAGGCCCCCGACGCGACGGCCTTGCCGCCGTGTCGGGGGCACCCGAAGCTTCGGGCTGCCGGCCTATTTCAGCGCCGCGACGCCGGGCAGGACCTTGCCTTCCATCCATTCAAGGAAGGCACCGCCTGCGGTGGAGATGAAGGAGAAATCCTCCGCCGCACCCGCCTGGTTCAGCGCCGCCACCGTGTCGCCGCCGCCGGCCACCGAGACGAGCTTGCCCGCCTTGGTCAGCCGCGCCACCGTCCGGGCGGCGGCATTGGTCGCGGTGTCGAAGGGCGCGATCTCGAAGGCGCCGAGCGGGCCGTTCCAGATCACCGTCTTGGCCGCGCCGAACACGCCTTCCAGCGCTGCCACGGTTGCCGGGCCGGCATCGAGGATCATCGCATCCGCCGGGCAGGAACCGACGCCCACCACTTCGGAGGCCGCGCCCGCCTTGAACTCGCGCGCCACCACCACATCCACCGGCAGATGCACCTGGCAATTGGCCGCCTTGGCCTTTTCCAGGATCTCCCGCGCGGTGCCGGCCATGTCGCGCTCGGCCAGGCTCTTGCCGACCTCGACCCCCTGGGCGACCAGGAAGGTGTTGGCCATGCCGCCGCCGATCACCAGGTGATCGACCTTGGCGACGAGGTTGCCGAGCAGTTCGAGCTTGGTCGAGACCTTCGCCCCGCCGACCACCGCGACCAGAGGCCGCTGCGGCTTGGTCAGCGCGCCTTCCAGCGCCCGCAGTTCCGCCTCCATCAGCCGGCCGGCACAGGACGGCAGCAGATGCGCCAGCCCGGCGGTCGTGGCATGCGCCCGGTGCGCGGCGGAAAAGGCGTCATTGACGAAGACATCGCCCAGCGAGGCGATCATCGCCGCGAGGCCGGGGTCGTTCTTCTCCTCGCCCTTGTGGAAGCGGGTGTTCTCCAAGAGCACCACACGCGCGCTGCCGTCCTCCACCGCCGCCTCGGCGGCGGGGCCGACGCAGTCGGTGCCGAAGACCACCTTCTCTCCCAGCGCCGCTTCCAGTGCCGGTACCACGACCTTGAGCGAAAACTCCGGGTCGGGCCCGCCCTTGGGGCGGCCGAAATGCGCCAGCAGCACCGGCCGCCCGCCGGCTTTCAGGATGTCGCGGATCGTCGGCACCGCCTTCTCGATCCGCGTCGCATCGGTGACGCGCCCGCCCTCGACAGGCACGTTCAGATCGACACGCACCAGCACCACCTGACCGTCAAGGTCCATATCGTCCAGCGTCTTCCAGGCCATGCACTTCTCCCTCGCAGGCGGCTGGCGTCCCTTTGCCATGCCATGGCCGCTACGTCCATCACGCAGGTTTGCGCTTTTCCATCGGTCTCCCGATGTCTAGGAAGGCGGCAACGCCGAAGGAGACCCGAATGGCCGAGATCACCGACCCCGAGAACACCATCCTGATCGAACTCAGGACCGGAACCGTCACGATTGCGCTGTTGCCCGACATCGCGCCGCTGCACGCCGCGCGGATGAAGGATCTGGCGCGCGCCGGCGCCTATGACGATGTCGTCTTTCACCGGGTGATCGACGGCTTCATGGCCCAGACGGGCGATGTCGAGCATGGCTGCTCCACCCGCGACTACAACCCCCGTCGCGCCGGCACCGGCGGCTCGGACCTGCCCGACCTGCCGGCGGAGTTCTCGCGCATCCCGCATGACCGGGGCACGCTGGGGGCGGCGCGCTCGTCCAACCCGAACTCGGCCAACAGCCAGTTCTTCATCAACTTCAAGGACAACCACTTCCTCAACGGGCAATACACGGTCTATGGCCGCGTCATTTCCGGCATGGAACATGTGGACCAGATCCTGCGCGGCGAGCCGCCGGCGAACCCCGACCGCATGCTCAGCATGAAGGTGGCCGCCGATGTGGCGTAACCTGATCGTCGCCCTGCTTCTGGGGACCCCGGCACTGGCGCAGGAGGACGGGCCGGGCCCGAACCTCGTCATTGACGTGGCCGGCAAGGGCCAGATCGTCATCGACCTCCTGGCCGATGTGGCGCCGAAACATGTTGAGCAGATCACCGCGCTCGCCACGGAAGGCGCCTATGACAATGTCGTCTTCCACCGGGTGATCGACGGTTTCATGGCCCAGACGGGCGATGTGGAATTCGGCAAGGCGGGCGGCGACCTGTCGATGGCCGGCACCGGCGGCTCGGCCCGGCCCGACCTGCCGGCGGAGTTCTCGGACATTTCCTTCGATCGCGGCGTGGTCGGCATGGCCCGCGCCCAGGATCCGGACAGCGCCAACAGCCAGTTCTTCATCATGTTCGCGCCGGGGACCTTCCTCGATGGCCAGTACACGGTCGTCGGCCGGGTGGTTTCCGGCATGGAGGTGGTGGACGCGATCACCAAGGGCGAAGGCCAGAACGGCGAGGTCGCAAACCCCGACGTGATGTCCAAGGTCTCGGTCCTGCCCTGAGGGCACAAAGCGGAGGGTCGCCACCGGCGCCTCCCTCCCCCTTGTGGGGAGGGATGGGGTGGGGGGCAGCGGTGATGCGACGGCTTCCCTTGAAAAGCAATCCGATCTGACGCATATTCCTGTCAGATCGGATGGAGCCCGCCATGAATGTCGCCGCCCTTGCCGACCCTTCCGGCTTCTCCCCCCGCCGGATCGCCGATCATCTGATGACCTCGGTGGACGACGTGGCCCGCTCCGCCGGGCTCGGCCGCGACGCGCTCGCCCGCCGCGACCGCGCCGCCAGCCCCCGCAGCCAGCGCCGCCTGCGCGAGATGGTCGAGGTGCTCAACCGCGTCCAGCCGCGTTTCGGCTCCGATCTCGTCGCCTATGCCTGGTACCGCTCCGAGCCGCTCGCCGGCTTCGGCGGCAAGACCGCGATGCATCTGGTCGCCGAGGGGCGGCAGGCCGAGCTGATCGACTATATCGACGCGGTGGACGCCGGCATCTTCGCCTGACGCGGCATGCATCTGCGCAGCCTCGCCTTCCGCGCGCTCAACCCGCTCTGGTCCGGCGATCCCCTGTCGGGTGAAGGCGCGCGCCGCTACGGCGGCCGCTTCAACGCCCGGGGCACGCCGGCGCTCTATACCGCGCTCGATGCGATGACGGCGGTGCGCGAGGTCAGCCAGATCGGTCAGCCGCTGCAGCCGACGCTGCTGGTCACCTATGCGGTGGACGTGGCGCCGGTCTTCGATGCACTCGACCCCGAGGCCCTGGCGGGGCAGGGGGCGACCACGGCACTCCTCGCGGCGGATGACTGGCGCCTGCAGATGCGGGACGCGGGCATCGCGCCGTCGCAAGCCCTTGCCGCCCGGCTGATCGCCGCCGGATTTGCCGGGATGCGCGCCCCGAGCTTCGCCCGGGGCGTGGCGCCGGGCGCGGCCAACCTGATCCTCTGGCGCTGGGGGCCCGACCTGCCGGTCCAGGTGCGCCTGATCGACGACGAACGCCGTCTGGCCGGCGCCTGACCGCCCCTCAGCCGAGCGGCGCGAGCAGGCGGCGCAGCGCCGCCAGCGGGTCATCCGTGCCCCAGATCTCCTCGCCGAAGGCCAGGAAATCCGCCACCGGGCCAAGCCGGGCGACCAGATCTTCGGTCAGTCCGCCCTCCGCCACGACCGGCACCTCGATCATCTCCGACCACCAGTCGAAAAGTTCCGGCTCGGCGAGGGTCTGGCCCAGCCCGGTGTCGCCCATCGGGCCGAAGGCGACATAATCCGCACCCGCCTCGCAGGCGCTGATCCCCTCGTGGCGGGTGCCGCCGCAGGCGGCGCCGACGATGGCATCGGCGCCCAGTTCCTTGCGCATGGCCCGCACCGAGCGCGCGCCATCGGTCAGATGCACCCCGTCGAGCCCGTGGCGGGCGACCAGCCGCGCATGGCTGTCGATCACCACCGCCACGTCGCGGGCATGGGCGACCGTCCGGCAGGCATCGGCGGCCCGGCCGATCAGATCGGCATCGCGCCCGGCCAGCGCCAGCCGCAGGCAGGCGATCTCGGCTCCGTCCAGCACCTGTGCCAGCCGGTCGGGAAAGGTCTCGAGGTCCAGCGCCGGCGGGGTGACGAGATAGATCTGCGGGCGGTCGTCGCGTGGGTCGGCGGGCATCGGCGTCTCCTCAGGGCGCCCCTGCCTAGCCCTTCGCCTTCTTCGGCGGAAGCCCCCGCGCGAAGTCGAGCGCCATGCCGATCAGCCGCGCCCTTCGCGCGTCATCCACCGACGCCTCGTCGGAGACATCGACCATGCCCGCCATCGGCCTGCCGGTGAACATCATCGGCGAAACCCCGGGGATGGCCATGGCCGCGTCCTGGTTGGGCTTGCCCACCCGCACCATCACCCCGCCGCGATGCACGCCGCAAACCATATGCCCGGCGCGCAGGAAGCAGAGCCCGCCGAACATCTTCGTCTCGGTGACCGGTTCTCCGGCAAGATCGTCGCGCAGAAGCTGCGCCAGTCCCTCGTCATAGGCCATGGCCCCCTCCCTTGTCCGGTCCGCCGGCGCAGCCTATCAGGCGGCGCAGGTCAGGAAAGGCCACGATGGACCCGTTCTTCATCCTCGTCCGCCCGCAGATGGGCGAAAACATCGGCGCGGCGGCGCGGGGCATGCTGAATTTCGGCCTGAACTCGATGCGGGTCGTCGCCCCGCGCGACGGCTGGCCCAATCCAAGGGCGGTGGCCATGGCTTCCGGGGCCTCGCGGGTGCTGGAATGGGCGGGCAGCTTCCCCGATGTCGCGGCGGCGGTGGCCGACTGCGACTATGTGATGGCCACCACCGCGCGCGGGCGGGAACTGGTCAAGCCGGTCCTGTCGCCCGAGCGCGCCATGGCGATGGCGCGGGAGATGTCCGCGCAGGGCAAGCGCGTCGGCGTCCTCTTCGGGCCCGAGCGCACCGGACTCGAGAACGCCGACATCCTGCCGGCCAATGCCGTGGTCACGGTGCCGGCCAATCCGGAATTCGCCTCGCTGAACCTTGCCCAATGCGTGCTGCTGATGGGCTACGAATGGGTGCGGCAGGGGGTGGAAGTGCCGGCGGAGGTGCTGGAACTTGCCGGCCGCGAAATGGCCACCAAGGCCGATCTCGACCGCCTGGCCGCGCATTGGGAGGAGCGGCTGGAGGCCGCCGGCTTCTTCTTCCCGCCCGACAAGGTGGCGCATATGAAAGGCAGCCTGCGCAACATGTGGGGGCGGCTGCCGCTGACCCGGCCGGAGGTGCAGACCTTTCACGGCATCCTCAAGCAGATCGCGCTGAAACTGCGGATGCAGGACGGGCAGGACTGAGCGGCCGAAACGCGGCGCACGCCGCGTCAAACACTTAACCTTCCCTATCCAAACCTTAACGAATCAGCGCAAAGCACTGGAATCGCTCAAATAAAAAAATGTCCCACCGTGTGACGCTCAGGCGAGCAGGACGCCGGTGACCACGAGGCCGAGGCCGATCGCCGAGACGCCCAGCGCGGCCATGTTGACCAGAACCACCTTCTGAAGCCCGGCCCGCAGCTCCTCGTCCGCCAGCCCGGCGCGTTTCAGCCGCCAGGCCCTGGCAATGCACCAGCCGAGCATCGCCACGCCCGCCAGCGCCGCCGCCGTTCCGATCCAGATCAGGATGCCCATGCCCCGTCCCCCTCGCCGCGCCTGTAGGGGTTCGCCGCCGCTCTGGCAAGCCTTGCGTCCTGCCCTCTCCCGGGGCTAGGAGGGCGCCCGCACCGAAGGAGTTCCCGATGCCCGACACCGTGATCGATCCCGGCCCCGTCGCCGCCGACGAGCTGCGCCAGTTCATCGAGCGCTACGAGCAGCTCGAGGCCGAGAAGCGCGACGTGGTGGAGAACCAGAAGGAGCTGATGGCCGAGGCCAAGGGCCGCGGCTACGACACCAAGGTGATGCGCAAGGTCATCGCGCTCAGGAAGCGCAAGCCCGACGACATCGCCGAGGAAGAGACGATCCTGGAGCTTTACAAGGCGGCGCTGGGCATGAGCTGACCGGCGCCGGTCAGGGCCGCAGGACCCTGACCCCGCCGATCCCGGCGATCCGTTCCACATCCTGCTCGTAGGCCTCGGTCAGCTCGGAGGCGAGCCGCGCGTCGAAGCCGTCAAGCTCGACCTCGATCTCCATCGCCTCAGGCCTTGCATGGGCAGCGAGGAAATGGGCGATCGCCGCCCGCCGGGCAGCGGCGCCGGCAGCCGGATGAGCCTCCAGCCAACCGGTCAGCGCCGAGGCGCCTTCCGGTTCCATCAGTTCGGCCGCGCGGTCGAGCGTGCCGGAAAGCTGCACCAGATCGGAATGGCCGGACACCGCCTGGAGGATCTCCGGCCACAGGACCGGCGCATCCTCGTCGCACCAGACCGTCACCGGAACATCCGGATTGGCGCCCCGCAGCGAGGCCACCATGTCCGACCAGCGCAGCGCCCGGGGGTCGGTCGGCCCGAAGAACGCCTCCCGCGAAAGAACCGCCTGCTTGCGGAACACCTGCGGCAGAAAGACCGCCGGGTTGCAGATGGCGAGGTGAAACTCGCATTCCGTCTCGGGAAAGATCCGGGCGAAGGCCTGCATCCGCCGCCCGGCATTGGCGTAGAGCGCCTCGCGGGCAGCATTGCGGGCAATGCCGGGGAACTGGTCCCAGCTCAGGATCAGCCGCTCCGCCCCGTCCTCGTCCATGATCTGGTCAAGGAGCATGGTCTGGGTCTCGCGGCTGGCGGGCCTGCCGCCCAGCTGCGCGGCGGCGTCGCGCAAGAGGGTGCGATAGCGCTTTGGTCCCGGGACCACGATATTCTCGGGCGCCAGCGCCCCACGGTTGCGCAGGAGGCAACGCAGGAGGCGCTCCTCGTCGGTGCAATGGGCGCCGAGATGATAGACGATCTGCATCGGCAGCGGTGACCGTGGCGGTGAACTCGGGGCGATCATAGGGACTTTCGCCGGAACCGGAACCGACTTCCGGCAAGCAGCCGGGCGACAGGCTTGCGCCCGCACCGGAAGCCTTGCTAAGCGCAGGCTTGGCTGCCCCTATAGCTCAGCTGGTAGAGCATCTGATTTGTAATCAGGGGGTCGGGGGTTCGAGTCCCTCTGGGGGCACCAGCCAGCCCGGACCGCGCCTGGAGGGCCAGGGCCTTTCGCCCCGGGCGGGCGGAGGGGCGGCGCGCGGGCGCATCGTTCCTTTCCGTGCGGGCGCGGATGGGGCAATTTTGGGCAGCGCCAGGGCGACCGTTCCCCGTCCCTGCGACTTTTTCCAGGGCGAGGCGGCCCGGGTTGAAACGGCTTGCGGCGCCAAGGGTTTTCAACGCTTGACAGGGGCCGGTGCTGAGAAGACGCTCCTCCCAACGTCACGGCGCAGGGGAGAGAATGATGCTGGTTCAGGCGATGTTGCGGGCCAAGGGAGATGAGGCGGTCGTCACGGTCGCGCCGGGCAGCACCGTCGCCAAGGCGGCCGAGCTCCTCTCTTCCCGGCGGATCGGGGCGGTCATGGTCTCCACCGACGGGCGGCGGGTGGCCGGGATCGTTTCGGAGCGCGACATCGTGCGCGAAATCGGGCGCCGGGGTGCCGCAGTCCTCGCCGAAACGGTGGACGGTCTCATGACATCCAAGATCGTCGGTTGCTCGCGGCTCGACAGCGTGGAGCGGGTGATGGAGATGATGACCCAGGGCCGCTTCCGCCACATGCCGGTGATGGAGGGTGAGGAGATGATCGGCCTCATCTCCATCGGCGACGTGGTCAAGGCACGCCTCTCCGAACTGGCGATGGAAAAGGACGCGCTCGAAGGCATGATCAAGGGCTTCTGAGGCTGGACAGCGGCACAGGCACGGTGTTCCCTGCCGCGCGGCACGGCCAGAGGATGTCTCCATGCGGATCGGACTTTATCCGGGAACCTTCGATCCGGTGACGCTTGGTCACACCGACATCATCACCCGGGCCATGGCCTTGGTGGACCGGCTGGTCATCGGTGTCGCGATCAACCGCGACAAGGGCCCGCTCTTCCCGCTCGAAGCCCGCGTGGCCATGGTCGAGGAGGAATGCCGTGCGATCACGGCACGGACCGGGGGAGAGATTCGTGTCCATCCGTTCGAGAACCTGCTGATCGACTGCGCCCGGGACGTGGGGGCCGGCGTGATCATCCGCGGGCTGCGGGCGGTTGCCGATTTCGAATACGAGTTCCAGATGGTCGGGATGAACCGCGTGCTCGACCACGAGATCGAGACGGTGTTTCTCATGGCCGATGCCCAGCGTCAGGCAATCGCCTCCAAGCTGGTCAAGGAGATCGCACGCCTGGGCGGCGATGTGTCGCATTTCGTCCCGGTTCCGGTGGCGACGGCCCTCAAGGCACGTTTCGCCAAATGAAACGGGGGGCTTTCGCCCCCCGTTCTGGCACCCGTCTGTGCCGTTGCCCTTCCGGGCCCGCCCCGTAGGACGGCTGTTCCGGTTTCAGCCCCACACGGCCTTGCGGGCGATCTGCGCCGCGTCGCCGGGGAAAATGTCGAGGTCCAGCGCCAGGTCGAGAGGCATCCGGGCGATCTCGTTGCGCGTACGCCGGTAGAGAGCCACTTCATGGGCACGGCGTTTCAGGCGTTCGATCAGCTTGGTCATGGTCTTTCCTTTCATCTGTGGCGCTGCGGATCATCGTTGCCCGCCTTTTTCGGCCACGGCTGGAATCTGGGCTATGCTGCAGCGCAGCGCAACCGCCGAATCCGGCACTCCGCCATGCGCCAGTCGCATGGCTTGCGCGCCATCGAGTGAGCTGGAACGCCGCCCTCCCGCCCTCAGTCGCGGCCCGAAAGGGGCCTCTCCGCCGGTTGGGGGGAGGAGCGGCGGGCTCGACCCCGCCCAGGGGCGGGGGCG
>CAZRQN010000097.1:0-11040 GCA_964602115.1 uncultured Rhodobacterales bacterium | reverse complement strand
GCCCGCGGCCTGCGCTCGATCATGGAGGACATCCTCCTGGACTCGATGTTCGACCTGCCCGGAATGGACGGGGTCGAGGAGGTCGTGGTCAAGGACGAGGCGGTGGACGGCAAGGCCAAGCCGCTTCTGGTCCATACCGAGGCGCCGAAGAAGAAATCGGTCGCCTCGGCGTGACGCGGCGGCTGATTTCCTCCGGCTCGGCCTTCGAGGCGACGATCGGCTATTCGCGGGCAGTGGTCTGCGATGGCTGGGTCTTTGTCTCCGGCACCACCGGCTACGATTATGCGACGATGACCCTGCCCGAGGGCATCGAGGACCAGTGCGCCAATACGCTGGCCAATATCGGCCGGGCGCTGGGCGAGGCGGGCTGCAGCTTCGACGATGTGGTGCGGGTGCATTACCTGCTTCCTGACCGGGCGGAGTTTGCGAAACTGTGGCCGCAGCTCTCGGCCGCCTTCGCCCGTGCCCGCCCCGCCGCGACGATGATCGAGGCGCGGCTGATGGAAGACGCGATGAAGATCGAGATCGAGGTGACTGCGCGGGTGCCGCAGGGCTGAGGGCGCTGCACTGCGGCGCTCTGGACCTCCCGCGCCGGTTCTGCAAGATCACGCGCCTGTGAGTCGCTACTCCGGGATGATCTTGACCGCGCAGGCGTCAACGGCCGACGAGACGGGCGACCTCCCCCACATGCCTCACGGCGGGCTTGCGGCGGTGACGCTTGGGGCTTTGGGGGTTGTCTATGGCGACATTGGCACCTCGCCGCTTTATGCGATGCGGGAATCGCTGCATGCGGCGGCCCATGACGGGCTGACGCGCGATGACGTGATCGGGGTGATCTCGCTGCTGATCTGGACTTTGATCCTGATCGTGACGGTGAAATACGTCATCTTCATCCTGCGGGCCGACAACCGGGGCGAGGGCGGGACGCTGTCGCTGGTGGCGCTTCTGCAGCAGGGGCTGGGCGGGCGTCCGGTCTGGCTTCTGGGGCTGGGCATGGTGGGCGTGTCGCTGTTCTTCGGCGATGCGATGATCACCCCGGCGATGTCGGTCCTGTCGGCGGTGGAGGGCATGGCGCTGGTGACGCCGGCCTTCGAGGCCTGGGTTGTGCCGGTGACGCTGGTGATCATCGTCGCGCTGTTTCTGGTCCAGCGGCGGGGGACGGCGGCGGTTTCGGCGTTTTTCGGGCCGATCATGCTCTTGTGGTTCGCCACCATGGCGGTGTTCGGCCTGATGCATATCAGCGACGACTGGTCGATCCTCATGGCGCTCAACCCGCTGCATGCGCTGGGCTTTCTGGCGACGAACGGCTTTGCCTCGCTGATCGTGCTGGGCTCGGTCTTCCTGGCGGTGACGGGGGGCGAGGCGCTTTACGCCGACATGGGGCATTTCGGGGCGCGGCCGATCCGCTTCGCCTGGTACGGGCTGGTCTTTCCGGCGCTGACGCTGAGCTATCTGGGGCAGGGGGCGCTGGTGCTGGCCCATCCCGAGGCGGCGGCCGATCCGTTCTTTCTGCTGGCGCCGGACTGGGGGCTGCTGCCGCTGGTGCTGCTGGCCACCGCCGCCACGGTGATCGCCAGCCAGGCGGTGATCTCGGGCGCCTTCTCGATGTTCAAGCAGGCGGTGCGCATGGGCCTGCTGCCGCGCTTCGAGATCATCCACACCTCGGAGACGCAGGAGGGGCAGATCTACCTGCCGCGCGTCAACCGCATCCTGCTTGTGGGCGTGGTGGCGCTGGTGCTGCTGTTCAAGTCCTCCACCGGCCTGGCCTCGGCCTATGGGATCGCGGTCTCGGGCGACATGGTGATCACCTCGCTGCTCGCCTCGGTGCTGTTCCTCAAGGTCTGGCGCTGGAAGGCGGCGGCGGTGGCGGGGCTGATGCTGCCGCTGCTGACGCTGGAGGTCATCTTCCTGGCCGCCAACGGCACCAAGCTCCTCAGCGGCGGCTATGTCCCGGTCTGCATCGCCGCCGCCGCCTGCCTCCTCATGTGGACCTGGGTGCGCGGCTCGGCCTATGTCCTTGATCAGACCCATGCGATGGCGGTGCCGCTCAGGGTGGTGATCGACAGCACCGCGAAATCGGACCGGGTGCGCCGGGTCGAGGGCACGGCGGTGTTCCTGACGTCCGAGCCCGACACCACCCCGGCGGCGCTTCTGCACAACCTCAAGCACAACCAGGTTCTCCACGCCCAGAACCTCATCGTCACGGTGGCGCTGGACACCCGACCCTATGTTCCCGAGGGCGAGCGCGCGCGGCTCGAACGGCTGAGCGACCGCTTCGTCGCGGTGGGACTGTCCTTCGGCTATATGGAGGAGCCGAACGTGTCCCGGGCGCTGGGGCGGGCCCGAAAGCAGGGGCTGAAGTTCGACATCATGCAGACCTCCTTCTTCCTGAGCCGCCGTTCGTTCCGGCCGCATCCGACGCAGGGACTGCCGCAATGGCAGGAAAGGCTTTTCACCGGTCTGGCCCGCGGAGCGGCGGATGCGTCGAGCTTCTACCGTCTGCCGGCCGACCGGGTGATGGAAGTCGGCCAGCAGGTGATGATCTGACAGCGCAGCAACCTCCGGGCTGCGGTGGTTTGCGGCAATCGTTGGCGGGAGATGCGAAAGGCTGGACGGACGGGGTAGCGGTCTGCAACATCGCCCTCCATTGAGTCTTACGCCGGAGCGCATCGTGGACGAGCAGGATACTTCGGCCGACGACGCAAAGGACCACGGGCACGGCGGGCTTGCGGCGGTGACGCTTGGGGCTTTGGGGGTTGTCTATGGCGACATTGGCACCTCGCCGCTTTATGCGATGCGGGAATCGCTGCATGCGGCGGCCCATGACGGGCTGACGCGCGATGACGTGATCGGGGTGATCTCGCTGCTGATCTGGACTTTGATCCTGATCGTGACGGTGAAATACGTCATCTTCATCCTGCGGGCCGACAACCGGGGCGAGGGCGGGACGCTGTCGCTGGTGGCGCTTCTGCAGCAGGGGCTGGGCGGGCGTCCGGTCTGGCTTCTGGGGCTGGGCATGGTGGGCGTGTCGCTGTTCTTCGGCGATGCGATGATCACCCCGGCGATGTCGGTCCTGTCGGCGGTGGAGGGCATGGCGCTGGTGACGCCGGCCTTCGAGGCCTGGGTTGTGCCGGTGACGCTGGTGATCATCGTCGCGCTGTTTCTGGTCCAGCGGCGGGGGACGGCGGCGGTTTCGGCGTTTTTCGGGCCGATCATGCTCTTGTGGTTCGCCACCATGGCGGTGTTCGGCCTGATGCATATCAGCGACGACTGGTCGATCCTCATGGCGCTCAACCCGCTGCATGCGCTGGGCTTTCTGGCGACGAACGGCTTTGCCTCGCTGATCGTGCTGGGCTCGGTCTTCCTGGCGGTGACGGGGGGCGAGGCGCTTTACGCCGACATGGGGCATTTCGGGGCGCGGCCGATCCGCTTCGCCTGGTACGGGCTGGTCTTTCCGGCGCTGACGCTGAGCTATCTGGGGCAGGGGGCGCTGGTGCTGGCCCATCCCGAGGCGGCGGCCGATCCGTTCTTTCTGCTGGCGCCGGACTGGGGGCTGCTGCCGCTGGTGCTGCTGGCCACCGCCGCCACGGTGATCGCCAGCCAGGCGGTGATCTCGGGCGCCTTCTCGATGTTCAAGCAGGCGGTGCGCATGGGCCTGCTGCCGCGCTTCGAGATCATCCACACCTCGGAGACGCAGGAGGGGCAGATCTACCTGCCGCGCGTCAACCGCATCCTGCTTGTGGGCGTGGTGGCGCTGGTGCTGCTGTTCAAGTCCTCCACCGGCCTGGCCTCGGCCTATGGGATCGCGGTCTCGGGCGACATGGTGATCACCTCGCTGCTCGCCTCGGTGCTGTTCCTCAAGGTCTGGCGCTGGAAGGCGGCGGCGGTGGCGGGGCTGATGCTGCCGCTGCTGACGCTGGAGGTCATCTTCCTGGCCGCCAACGGCACCAAGCTCCTCAGCGGCGGCTATGTCCCCGTCTGCATCGCCGCCGCCGCCTGCCTCCTCATGTGGACCTGGGTGCGCGGAGCCGCCCATGTGCGCGCCGAAGTGCAGGAGGCGCCGGTGGCCCTGGCCGCGCTGGCCACCCAGCTTGCCACCGAGAACAAGGTGCGGATCGTCGAGGGCACGGCGGTCTTCCTGACATCGGAGGCGGACAGTGCGCCCGACGCGCTGTTGCAGAACCTCAAGCACAATCAGGTCCTGCACACGCAGAACCTCATCGTCACGGTGGCGCTGGACACCCGGCCCCGGGTGCCGGAGGCCGAGCGCACCCGCATGACCGCGATCGGGCCGCGCTTCACCCGGGTCGAGCTTGCCTTCGGCTATATGGAAGAGCCGCATGTCGCCCGCGCGCTCGGCAAGGCGCGCAAGGCGGGGTTGAGGTTCGACATCATGCAGACCTCGTTCTTCCTCAACCGCCGCTCCTTCCGCTCCAACCGGGAACGCGGCCTTCCGCCGTGGCAGGAGCCGATCTTTGTCGCCATGGCGCGGGGGGCGGCGGATGCCACGAGCTTCTACCGCCTGCCGACCGACCGGGTGATCGAGATCGGCCAGCAGATCATGATCTGATCCGACAAGGCGATCTTGCCTGCCGCTCGCCCGTCGTTCCCGCCGGCCATTCCCGCGCTTCGTGCAGCCCGAACCCGGTTGCGTCATCCGGCCGAAACGGCTAATCGACCCGAGGCTCGGCACCCGTAGCTCAGCTGGATAGAGTGCTGCCCTCCGAAGGCAGAGGTCACAGGTTCGAATCCTGTCGGGTGCGCCAGATTTCCCAGCCCAGCTGCCGAATGCGGTCCGTGAAGCGGTTTGCGGGCTTTCGCGGACCCCGGCAGGCCAGCCAGGTCAGATCGGCCGGGCCGGATTGCCCACGACGCGCGCGCCCGGGGCGACGCTGCGCGTGACGACGGCGCCGGCGCCGACGATGGCGCCGTCTCCCACGGAGATGCCGGGCAACAGGATCGCCCCGCCGCCGATCCACACATCCTGGCCGATGGTCACCGGCAGGGCCCGTTCCAGGCCGAGGCGCCGTTCTTCGGGCGAATGGGCATGGTCGGCGCAGTAGATATGCACCGAGGGTCCGAGCATCGTCCGCGATCCGATCCTGACGGGGGCCGAGTCGAGGAAGACGCAGCCTGCGTTCAGATAGACCTGGTCGCCCAGGGAGATGTTGCGGCCGTAGGCGGCGTGGAAGGGCGCCTCGATGAAGACATCCTCGCCGATCTTGGCAAAAAGCGCCGCAAGTTCGGGCGCGCAGGGGCCGCGCAGCGCAGGGTCCGTGGTGGCGTGACGCCAGCAGGCACGCCGCGCGTCATCGCGCAGGGTCATCAGCTCGGGCGTCGAGCAGTCGTACCAGCGCCCATCGGCCACTTGGGCCAGCGCTGCGGGCGGAGACTTGCTGGTCGTCATCTGTGTTTCCGGGGGCCATGGCGCGGGTCGCGGGGGATTCTAGCCGAAGGAAAGTGTCGTCGGGCAGAAAATTATTGACCGCTCCTCGGCCGTCCCGACGCGGCCCCGCCCCTGTGCCGAACTGGTTGTCGCGGACCGGCAGGTGACGGCGCTAGCTGTGGGATTGCGCGGCGAGGAAGGCGGCGGCGCGGGCGAGATGGGCGTCCATATGGCTGCGGGCGGCGAGGCCGACGAGTTCCCGCGCCAGGGCAGCCGCGACATCGTCGCGGCCGAGGCGCTGCTGGGCCTCCACCCGGTTGGCCAGGATCTCCACCCTCAGACCGACATAGGCGTCGGTCTCGCGGATGCAGCGGGAATGGGCGTCGTCCATCCAGCGCGCGGCGGCCGCCGGGTCGCCCTCGGCCGAGCAGGCCAGCGCCAGGGAGCGCGCGGTGGCGGCCTCCCAGCAGGGGTCGCGCAACTGGCAACTGAGCGCGAAGGCTTCCTCCAGCGGTGCGCGCAGGCCGGAGGATACGGCGTCCTGCCGCAGCCGTGCTTCGCCGAGGATGGCGATGGGCCAGGGACGGAAGGCGATCCACTGCGCCTCGTCCACCAGGCGGAGGCAGGCGGTCAGCCAGGCCTCCGCCTCCTGCGCGCGTCCGGCGGCAAGCAGGCCCCAGCCGCCGAGGCCCAGCGACCAGATCTCGCTGCGCCGGTCGCCGGCACTGCGGGCGTGTTCGAGCGCGATCCGATAGTGGGCCAGACCGCTGTCGATCCTTCCCCAGTCCACCAGATTGAAGGCGATGACGCTGTGGATGCCGGCGAGGTCCGGCGGGCCGCCGGCGAAGTCCAGCGCGGTACGCAGATATTCCTTCGCACCGGGGCGGCGGCCGGCCAGGGCCTCGACATAGCCAAGCTCGCGGAAACCCGACGCGGCGATCCGGTCATAGCCGCGGGCGCTGGCGATCTCGGTGCTCTGGCGCAGCATCACCGCGCCTTCGTCGTCGAAGCCGCGCACGGCATGGACGAGGCCGCAGCCAAGTTCCAGCATCGCCTCGGCCTGCAGATGGGGATCGGCGGCGGCTTCCGCCCGCTCCACGGCCTGGCGCAGGGTCTCCAGCCCGGCATCCGGCGCCCCGGCACCGAGCGCCGCCGTCCCCGCGCGGATCAGCGACCTGACATGCGAAGCCGTCGAGACCCCGACCGGCGGCGCGGCGGCCGAGGCGCGCGCGGCACTGCGCAGGGCGGCGGAAGGGGCGACGCCCAGTTCTGCCTCGAAGAGGCGCTCGGCCGCCTCGACCTGCCGCAGCGCCGCGTCGCGCCGTCCGGCCAGGCTGAGCGCGCGGACAAGCAGGATATGGGCGCTTTCGTCGAAACTGTCGCGGCGGACGCCGAGTTCGGCGAGCCGGATCGCCCGGTCGTGTTCGCCGAGCGCGATGGCGCGCATCGCCTCGCGGCGGATGCGGCCCTCCACCACGGCCGCGATGCGCGCCCGTTCGGTCAGCAGCCAGGTGGCGAATTCCGGTCCGCTCTGCGGTTCGATGCCGCCGAGGAGCGGCTCCATGTCCTCGACAGCGAGTTCGTCGCGGTCAAGCAGCCAGAGATCGACCTCGATCCCTTGCGGCAGTCGCGGCTCGATCGGGTCGCCGGTCAGGCTGTCCGACGAATTGAGCGCCTTGCGCAGGGCGGCAAGGCCCCAGCGCAGCGCCCCCAGGGGATCGACCCCTTCGGAGAAGAGCTCGGCCGCAAGCTGCCGCCGGCCGAGCGGGCGCGGCGCGAGCAGGATGCGGGCGAGGAGCGCCCAGGCCTGATGGCCCCGGACGCTCTGGCTGCGGCCCGTCTCGTCGAAGATGGCTGGCCGGCCGAGAAGCTTGATCCTGCCTGCCACGTCGCAACCTCCCGCACGTTGTCCGGCAGGACCGTCTGCCGCCTCCGGCCAGCTTCGGCACCCGCCGTGTGACGAAGCGTGGGACGCGATTTCGCCCATGCTTGGCGGCCTTCCGCTGGGCGTCAAACGATTCGGCGGCAGAAGGGCCGGGCACCACCAACCCAAAGGAGCAAATGATGAAAACCTTCGTGATCGAACGCGACATTCCCGGCGCCGACCGGCTGACCATCGACGAGCTGCGTGGCATCTCGGCCAAGTCCTGCGATGTGGTGGCAGGGCTCGGCGTGCCCTACAAATGGCTGACGAGCTATGTCGCCGGCGACAAGATCTATTGCGTCCACCAAGCCGACAGCGCCGAGGTGATCTATCGCCATGCGCGGGAAGGCGGCTTCCCGGCCGACCGCGTGACCGAGGTGGCCGCGATCATCGGCCCCGAGACCGCCCGGGCGGCCTGATGCGGCCGACGAGAAAGGCGAGGGCGGCGCGGCCGCCCTCCCACCCTCCGCCTCAGAACCGCAGGGTGATCGCCAGCGCGGCACCATGGTCGCGGCGGCCCTCGATATTGCCGAAATTCTGCGACGAGATCAGCGACAGTTTCATCTCGGCATTGGGCGCCAGTTCGGTCTGGTAGCTGAGGCCGAGATCGAGCTGCCGCGCCTCCGGCGCAAGGTCGATGCTGCGGGGCTCGAAGGCGGCCGGGCTCGCGCCGCTGGCCGCGACGGGCAGCCGGGCCTCGATCCGGCCGCTGCGCAGCGCGACGGGCAGGCCAAGGCTCAGCGACAGCCGGTCGCCCCGGGAGAAGACCCCGCTCTGACCGAGTTCCAGCCGGGCGCTGTCGAAGCTGCCGCCGCTGGTGCGGCCGAGGGCGGTGTCGCCGCCGAGGTCGGAGACGCCGATCTGGCCCGACAGCGCGATCCAGCCATTGGTGCCGAGGCCCTGCGTGACGCCGAGCGACAGCGCCGCCATGAGCGCCGGGTCGTTGCCGGCCGAGCCGCCGAGCGACAGGGTGCCGCCGGCGTCGCGCCCGATGGTCAGGCCGAGATCGAGCCGCATCGGCCCGTCGGTCAGCGCCCGGGTGATGTTCAGCCCGGCGCTGCCGGCGCCGGCCTGCGGCAGGAGGATGGTCGTCCGCGTGCGGCCTTCGATGTCGTCCAGCGCCACGGTCGCGCCGCTGAAGGAGGCGAAGGGATCGGCGCCGGGAAGCGAGGCGCGGCGCTCGCGCCCGAGATCGGCCGACATCGCCTTGACCAGCATCGCCGCCGCCTGGGGGCGCCGGGCAGCGGTGGCGGTCAGCGCCGCAGCACTGACGGCAAAGCCGGCATCCAGCGCGTCGGTGACGCCGACCGTGGTCCCTGCCAGCGACCGGCTGATCGCGTCGCCCATGGCGGTGCCCGCGACAAGCACGGGTTCGTTCACGCTGACATCGCCGCCGTTCGCTGTCGCCAGCGTGGTGGCGCCGATCGGCTTCAGTGCCGCCTCGATGTCGAGAAAGCCCATCCCGTAGCGGACCGAGTAGCCCTTGAAGAAGCCGTCGGCGAGTTCGACCGTGTCGTCCGGCGTGAAGAATCCGTCCTCGGCCGAGGCCAGGAGGCGCACGCGCAAGGCATGCGGATCAAGCGCCGGGAAGGCCTGCTCCAGCAGCGCAAGCGCGCCGGAGATTTGTGGCGCGGCAAAGGAGGTGCCGGTGACGAAGCGGAACTCCTCCGCCAGCGTCGCATCGGCGGCTTCCCAGGCGCCATCCGCCAGCAGGCACCAGCGCGCCGCCTCGTAGCAGTAGCTGGAAACCATCGTGACGCCGGTCACCGTGGTGCCGGACATGGTGGGCACGGCATTTCCGGCGGCGATCCAGCCCGGTTCCAGCGACGGGCGGACGAAGGGCAGCCCGTCCATCAGCGTCGCATGGCCGATGGTGTTGTCGTTGGGGATCGAGAAGACGACGACGCCGCTCGCCGCATAACGGTCGAGTGCGGCGAGATAGGCGGCGCCTTCCGGGTATCCGAAGAATGCGTCCACGTCCGCAAGCGAAGGCGAGGTATCGGGATAGAGCCAGGAGTTGTTGAGGGCCACGGCGCCGACATCGGCGGCGCGGTTGGCCAGCGCGGCAAGATCGGTGTCCGTCTCGTAACTGCCGAAGAGCAGATCCGCGTCCGGCGCGGTGCCGACGAAATCGGCCGATTCTCCCAGGACGACCGAGGCCACGGCGGTGCCGTGCCACTTCCAGACATCGTCCGATCCGTCGCTGCCATCGGGAGGATCATCGGTGGCCCGGTTGCTGACCTCCTCCACCGTGGTTCCGTCGAAGACGTCGTGGGCGGTGTCCAGCCGGTAGTCTGCCACGGCGACGGTGGAGCCGGCGCCCGTGACCCCGGCCGCGTGGGCAAAGGCCGCGCCCGAGGTGCGCATGGGTGCGCTCGACAGATGGTCGAGCACAACGCCGTCATATTGGGTCGTGGTCCAGCTCGGGCTGACCTGGCGGCTGTAGCGCGCGGTGGCGAGGAGAACCTCTGCCGCCGCGCTGACCCCGGGCGCAAGGGCGCCCGCGAACCCCTGTGCGAGCACGCCGGGATCGAGCGGCGATGGGGCAGCGTAGGGGGAAAGGAAGCCGAGCAGCGAAGTCTGCTCGCCGCCGCCGCAGGCTGCCAGCGGCAAGAACGCCAGGGCTGGAAAAAGGCGTCTGGGCCGCACATGTGGGGAAGCGGATCCGTTCATGACTTTCACTCCAATGGCTTTCCGGGAGCAAGGCTTCGGAGGAAAGGGAACCAGCTTGGGATCTTCAAAGCAAGGATTCGGGTTGAGGCGAAAACACAAAGTCTATGCGTCGGGGAGGGGGGCGATCCGACATCGGGTAGCCGCGCCCAGGGAGCGCGCGACTGCCGGCCTCCGCTCCGGCCGATCCCCGGCATCACCGGGTTGATGCCGCCGCCTTGAGAATTTCATCGCGCCGCCTTGAACGGAACGCCGCCGGGGCGCATCCTGTGGCGGCAGTTGACTCCTCGGGTCGGGACAACCAAGTACAACCGACGGTGTGGGGAAGCCCCAAGCGTCGCCGACGACCGGGACCGGAGCTTCCTGCCGAGATAGGACCGAGAATGACCCATTCCTCAGAGACGACCTTTCCCGTCCTGCCGCTGCGCGACATCGTGGTTTTCCCGCACATGATCGTGCCGCTGTTCGTTGGCCGGGAAAAGTCGGTGCGCGCGCTGGAGGAGGTGATGGTGGATGACCGCCAGATCCTGCTGTCCAGCCAGATCGACCCCACCGCCGACGAGCCGGAGGCGGAGGGCATTTATCGTACCGGCGTGCTGGCCAATGTGCTGCAACTGCTCAAGCTGCCCGACGGCACGGTCAAGGTGCTGGTCGAGGGCAAGTCGCGGGTGAAGATCCTCGGTTTCGTCGAAAACGACAGGTTCTTCGAGGCGCGGGTCCAGCCCCTGTCCGAGACCAAGGGCGATGCGGCGACGATCGAGGCGCTGGTGCGGGCGGTAACCGACGAGTTCGAGCGCTACGCCAAGATCAAGAAGAACATCCCCGAGGAGGCGGTGGCCTCGGTTTCCGAGACGCGCGATCCGGCGCGGCTGGCCGACCTTGCCGCCGGGCACCTCGGCATCGACGTGGCCCAGAAGCAGGAAATCCTCGAAACCCTGGTGGTCGCCGACCGGCTGGAGCGGGTCTATGGCCATATGCAGGGCGAGATGTCGGTCCTGCAGGTCGAGAAGAAGATCAAGTCGCGCGTCAAGACCCAGATGGAGAAGACGCAGCGCGAGTA
>CAZRQN010000096.1:0-11111 GCA_964602115.1 uncultured Rhodobacterales bacterium | reverse complement strand
GTTCGAGGCAGGCCTCGAGCAGTCGCTTCTCGGTGAAGGGGTCGCCCACCTGCACGGTCGGGCGCTTTTCCTCGATGTCGCCGCCGAACTCGGCCGAGGCCATGGTGGCGCCGCCGACGCCGTCGCGCCCGGTCTTGGCGCCGAGATAGACCACCGGCATGCCGAGGCCGGAGGCGGCGGAGTAGAAGATCGCGTCGGCCTCGGCGAGGCCGGCGGCGAAGGCGTTGACCAGGCAGTTGCCGTTGTAGCTGCGGTGGAAACGCACCTCGCCGCCGACGGTGGGCACGCCGAAGGCATTGCCATAGCCGCCGATCCCCTCGACCACGCCCTTGACCAGATGCGCGGTCTTGGGATGGGCGGGCTCGCCGAAGCTGAGCGCGTTCATCGCCGCGATCGGCCGGGCGCCCATGGTGAACACGTCGCGCAGGATGCCGCCAACCCCGGTCGCTGCGCCCTGGTGGGGCTCGATATAGGACGGGTGGTTGTGGCTCTCCATCTTGAAGACCACCGCCTGGCCGTCGCCGATATCGACGACGCCGGCATTCTCGCCCGGGCCGCAGATCACCTGCGGCCCGGAGGTCGGCAGGGTGCGCAGCCATTTCTTCGACGACTTGTAGGAACAGTGCTCGTTCCACATCGCCGAGACGATGCCCAATTCGGTGAAGCTCGGTTCCCGCCCGAGGATGCCGAGCAGGCGGTCGTATTCCTCGGGCTTCAGCCCGTGCGCGGCGACGAGATCGGGGGTGATCGCGGGGTCCTGCATGGCGCCTCTCATTGCAGCAGCGCGAGGCCGCATGCGCGCCCGCGCGATTTGCGCTCCGATTAGGGCAGGGCGCCGGCCGGCGGAAGGGCGGCGGCGAAAAAATCTTCCGCCGCGACTGCGGCGATGTCGAAAAGCCGCCGTCCCGTCCGTCTTTATTTCAGGACCACAAACAAACGAGGCTCCGATGTTTCCCATCACCACCGTTTACGCCATCCCGCTCGGCGCGCTGGCGCTTCTGCTCGCCACCGCCGTCATCCTGCGGCGGGCAAAGACCGGCATCTCCATCGGCCATGGCGAGGACACGCTCCTGCACGAGCGGATTCGCCGCCATGGAAACCTGACCGAGAACGTGCCCCTGCTGCTGGTGCTGATGGCGCTGGCGGAGGCCGGCGGCACGCCGGCGATATGGCTGCATGCGACCGGGATCGCCGCAGTCGCCGGGCGGCTGATGCATGCGGCGGGGCTGAAGGCCGGCTCTCCCACCGCGCCGGGCCGCGTATTCGGCGCGACGCTCGGTTTCCTTGCCATCCTCTCCTGCCTGGTGGCGCTCCTGCGTTCCGCCATCTGACCCCTTCCCCTGCCGGCCGTTCGGCCGCACCATCCCTGAAAGGAGACCCATATGCAGTATATGGCGCTGATCTACGCCGCCCCCGGTCAAGAGCCCGGCTATGGTACGCCGGAGTTCAAGCAGATGATGGCCGACTACTATGCCTATACCCAGGCGGTGAAGGAGGCCGGCGTCTTCGTCGCCGGCGACGGATTGCAGGGGGTGGAGACGGCCACCTCGGTGCGGTTGCGTGGCGGCAAGGTCGAGACGATGGACGGACCCTTCGCCGTGACCAAGGAACTGCTCGGGGGTTACTATCTTCTGGAATGCAAGGATCTCGACGAGGCGATCGCCTGGGCGGCACGCATTCCCACCGCCGCCTATGGCACGGTCGAACTGCGTCCCGTGATGATCTACGATTGATGATGAATGCCGAAGCCGATCCCGGAGCGGCGCTGGCCGCGCTGCTCCGCGAGGGCCGGGGGCGGCTGCTGGCGGCGCTGATCGCCGAGTTGCGCGACTTCGACCTGGCCGAGGAGGCGCTGGCCGAAGCTTCGGCGGCGGCGCTGGCGCATTGGGCACGCGGGATGCCGCGCGTGCCTGCGGCCTGGCTTTTGCAGGTGGCGCGGCGCAAGGCGGTGGACCGGCTGCGCCGCAATGCCCGCTGGCGGGCGCGGGAGGAGGACCTGGCGCGGCTTGCCGCAGCCGACGAAGCCGCCAGCGCCGAGCCGCCGCCGGAAATCGCCGACGAGCGGTTGCGGCTGATCTTCACCTGCTGCCATCCGGCGCTGGACGAGAAATCGCGCATCGCGCTGACCCTGCGCAGCCTCTGCGGCCTTTCGACCGGCGAGATTGCCCGCGCCTTCCTGGACCGCGAACCGGCAATGGGCCAGCGCCTCAGCCGGGCCAAGGCCAAGATCCTCGCCGCCGGCATCCCCTACCGGGTTCCGGGCCCGGAGGAATTCGGCCCCCGCCTGTCGGCGGTGCTGGCGGTGATCTATCTCGTGTTCAACGAAGGCTATGCCGCCAGCACAGGGACCGACCTGTTGCGGCGGGATCTGTGCGAGGAGGCGATCTTCCTTGCCCGGATGCTGGCCGATTTGCAGCCGGAGGAGCCGGAGGTGCTGGGCCTGCTGTCGCTGCTGCTCACCAGCCATGCACGGGTGGCGGCGCGGCTGGACGGCGAGGGCGCGCTGGTGCCGCTCGACCGGCAGGACCGCAGCCTCTGGCATCCGGCGCTGCTCGCCGAGGGAATCGGGGTGCTCGACCGGGCGCAGCGGGCCGGGCGGACCGGCCCCTATCAGCTCAAGGCGGCGATCAGCGCCCTGCTGATGCGCCCTTCCGACCATGCCTCGGTGGACTGGGCGGGCGTGCGCGACCTGCATGACGCGCTGATGGTCCATGAGCCCACCCCGGTGGTGGCGCTCAACCGCTGGGTGGCGGCCGCCGAGGCGGGCGATCTGGCCGGTGCGCTGATGGCTCTGGAGGCGCTCGCCCCGGCGCTGGCGCGATATCAGCCGTTCCATGCTGCGCGTGCAGAGTTGCGCGACCGCGCCGGCCATGCGGGCGCGGGCGAGGATTTCGCCCTGGCGCTGGCCTTGTCCGGCTCGCAGGCCGAACGGCAACACCTCGCGCAACGTCTTTCAGAGGTTGAGAAAAAAAGAGGCCGAGCAAAAGCTCGGCCCAAGTCCAACAGGGAGGATGAGGACCGGAGAAGAGATCATCCCGTTCCTCGATGATGAAATTAGGGGCGGCTTGCCTCCGATTCAAGATCAATCACAATGCACATGCAGCATTCCCGACTTGCGTTGCAGACATGGCTCAGTGGCCCGGTCACATCTGCTGGCGTTTGCGGAAGGCCATGATCTCGTTCATGACGAAATCGCGGAAGGCGGCGACGCGCTTTGAATGGCGCAGCTCCTCCGGATAGGCGAGGAACACCGGCACTTCGGCGCTTTCCACATCGGGCAGCACCCGCACGAGATGGGGGAAGTCCTCGGTCAGGTAATCGGGCAGGACCCCGATCCCGAGGTCGCTGAGCACGGCCTGAAGCACGCCGTAGTAGTTGTTGACCGTCAGCGTCGAGGCGATCTCATGCGTCATCAGATCCGCGACCAGCGCCGCGCCGGCGGCGACCTGGGGTGTGCCGGCATGCTGGCAGATCAGGCGGTGGTTTCCGAATTCCTCCATCCGCGCTGGCGTGCCGCGCTCGGCCAGATAGGCGGGCGAGGCATAGAGCCGCATGCGGATGTTCATCAGCCGCCGGCGGATCAGGTCGGCCTGCGAGGGCTCCTTCATCCGGATGGCCACATCGGCCTCGCGCATCGGCAGGTCGAGCACGCGCTCTTCCAGCATCAGGTCGATCTTCAGCGACGGATAGGCCTTGTAGAGCGCGGAGAGGCGCGGCGCGAGCCACAGCGTGCCGAAGCCGATGGTGGTGGTGACGCGCAGCTCGCCATGGACCTCGTCCTCGCTGTCGCGGATCCGCGCCGCCGCCGCGTCCAGCCGCTTGGCCATGGCGGTGGTCGCCTCGAACAGCAACTCGCCCTGTTCGGTGAGGATCAGGCCGCGCGCATGTCGGTGGAAGAGCGTGACGCCGAGGCTTTCCTCCAGTGCCCGGATCTGCCGGCTGACCGCCGATTGCGACAGGTGCAACTGGTCGCCGGCATGGGTCAGCGAGCCGGCATCGGCAACCGCATGGAAGATCCGCAGCTTGTCCCAGTCCATCATCGCAGCCAGCCTCCGCTCAGTCGCTTCTGATCCATCCCGCAGGTTTCAGGAAGATCACGACGCCGAAAAATCGCGCCGGAAAACGATCCGCCCGAACCGGAACGGGGCCCGCGCAGCTGGCGGCTGCGGGCTGCGGGGCTTCGCGCCGGCGTGGCATCTTGGCGGCGGTTCGTTCGCCTGTCACGCCCTTGTCGCCTCGGCTTGGCAGATTCGTCGCCAACGTCACGCGACCATCGTTCCGGGGGCCCAGGGCATGAACGTTCACGCGCGCGCCATCACGCGGGATATCTCCTATGCCTCTTCCGCCCGCTCGCGCGGCGGGCGCGCGCTGATCCGGCTGCTGGAGAACGCCACCGGCCGGCTGTCGCTGATCCGGCGCGCCGAGGGCTACGAGCACGAAATCGCCGGTGGCCGCAGTTTCTGGGAGGTGATCCCGAATCGCTTCGGACTGACGCTTGATGTGGTGGGCGGCAGCCTCGGCAGCATCCCGGCGACAGGCCCGCTGATCCTTTTGGCCAATCACCCCTATGGCATTCTCGACGGGCTGATGATGGGCCATCTGCTCGACCGGCTGCGCGGCGACTTCCGCATCCTGGCCAATTCGGTGTTCCGCCGGGCAGAGGCGCTGAACCGCGTCATCCTGCCGATCTCGTTCGACGAGACCAGGGAGGCGGTGAAGCTCAACCTTGAGACCCGTGCCCGGGCGCTTTCCTTCCTGGCGGCGGGCGGGGCGATCGGGGTCTTCCCCGGCGGCACCGTCTCGACGGCCGCCAGGCCCTTCTCGCGGCCGATGGACCCGGGCTGGCGCAACTTCACCGCCAAGATGATCGCGAAGTCGGATGCGACGGTCGTGCCGGTGTTCTTCGACGGCCACAATTCGCGCCTGTTCCAGATCGCCAGCCACCTGCACTACACGCTGCGTCTTGGCCTTCTGATCAAGGAGTTCCGCGCCCGGGTGGACGAGCCGGTGCGGGTGGTGATCGGCGCGCCGCTCGATCCGTCGCATCTCGCGGCACTGCGCGCCGATCCGTCGCGCATGATGGATCATCTGCGCCGCGCGACCTATGCCCTTTCGCCCCGTCCGCTGCCGTCCTATGACAAGGGCTATGAGTTCGAGGAGAAATACCGGACTCGCTGATCGGGGGTTCGGGTGGCGGTTGGAGTCTTTGATTCGGGGCTGGGCGGGCTGACCGTGCTCGACGCGGTGGCACGGCGTCTGCCGGAGGTGGCCTTCGTCTATTACGGCGACAATGCCCATGCGCCCTATGGCGTGCGCACGGCCGACGACGTCTTCCGCCTGACCTGCGCCGGGGTGGAGCGGCTGTGGGCCGAGGGCTGCGATCTGGTGATCCTCGCCTGCAACACCGCCTCGGCGGTGGCGCTGAAGCGGATGCAGGAGGCCTGGGTGCCGCGCCACAAGCGGGTGCTCGGGGTCTTCGTGCCGCTGATCGAGGCGCTGACCGAGCGGCGCTGGGGCGACAACTCGCCACCGCGCGAGGTGGCGGTGAAGCATGTGGCGCTGTTTGCCACCCCGGCGACCGTGGCCAGCCGTGCCTTCCAGCGCGAACTGGCCTTCCGCGCCATCGGCGTCGATGTCGAGGCCCAGCCCTGCGGCGGGGTGGTCGATGCCATCGAGCAGGGCGACGAGATGCTGGCCGAGGCGCTGGTGCGCAGCCATGTCGAGGCGCTGAAACGGCGGATGCCGCATCCCGAGGCGGCAATTCTCGGCTGCACCCACTACCCGCTGATGGAACGTGCCTTCGCCGAGGCGCTGGGGCCCGAGGTCAAGGTTTACAGCCAGGCGGGGCTGGTGGCGGAATCGCTGTCCGACTACCTCGCCCGCCGGCCGGAGTTTCTCGGCGAGGGCCGGAATGCCAAGTTCCTGACCACAGGCGACCCGCGCGCCGTGGGCGACCGGGCGACCCAGTTCCTGCGCCGCAAGGTGGCGTTCGAGGCGGCCTGAGGCCTACATCCCCTCGATCTTGTCCTCGAGCCCTTTGCGGATGTCGTTGCCGGTCGTCTTCATGATCTCGTCGATCAGGTCGGCCACTTCCTTGTCGATCTTCTTGGTGTTGATTCCGGCGAATTTGGACTTGCCCTTGGCATTGGAGAACATTTTCGGCCCCGGCAGGGTGCTGAGCTGGATCTCCAGCCGGCCAGACAGCGTGTCGCCGTCCAGCGTCAGCTCGTGGATGGTGGCGTCGAGCTGGAAGCCCTTGTCCTTGCCGGAAACCGAGCCGACGGTCAGCTTGCCGGGCTTCTTCACTGCCGCCGTCATTGCGGCGGTCAGCGCATCGGCGGCGGGACCGTTCAGCTTCTTGTCGCTGGTCTTGGCGACCACAACCTTGGCGATCACCACCGGAATCTTCTCGTCTTTCTTGTCGGCCATGTCTTCCTCCAAAGATTTCTGTGCCGCAGGGCGCCCCAGTAAATGCCGGGATGACCGGGTTTAGCCCCGAAACGGCCGGCAATCAAACGGCGTGGCAGTGCGGCCGGGCGGTCGGCAAGGCCCCGGCGCCGTTCCCGCCCTCTTGCATCCGGGCCGGCTTGGCCGCATCTGTCCCCGGGCAAGCGGAGTGACGGCCATGACCCACAAGATCGCCATCCTCGGAGCCTCCGGCTATACTGGCGCCGAACTGGTGCGCCTTGTTGCCACCCATGGCGGGCTGGAAATCGCGGCGCTGTCGGCCGACCGCAAGGCGGGCCTGGCCATGGCCGAGGTGTTTCCCTTCCTGCGCCACCTCGACCTGCCGCAATTGCAGAAGATCGACGATCTGGATTTCTCCAGCATCGACATAGCCTTCTGCGCGCTTCCTCATGCGACGACTCAGGAGGTGGTGGCCCGGCTGCCGCGCGATCTGCGCATTGTCGATCTCAGCGCCGATTTCCGGCTGCGCGATCCGGCCGAGTACCAGAAATGGTACGGCCAGCCCCATGCGGCGCCCGACCTCCAGAAGGAGGCGGTCTATGGCCTGACCGAGTTCTATCGCGAGGAAATCCGGAGCGCGCGGCTGGTCGCCGGCACCGGCTGCAACGCCGCCGCCGGGCAGTTCGCGCTGCGCCCGCTGATCGCCGCCGGGGTGATCGACCCAGACCGCATCGCCATCGACCTCAAGGCGGGCGTGTCCGGGGCAGGGCGCAGCCTGAAGGAGAACCTGCTGCATGCCGAGCTGTCGGGCGGCACCCATGCCTATTCCGCCGGCGGCAAGCACCGGCATCTGGGCGAGTTCGACCAGGAGTTCTCGAAAGTCGCCGGCCGGCCGGTGCGGGTGCAGTTCACCCCGCATCTGTTGCCGATGAACCGGGGCATCCTCGTCACCTGCTATGTCGATGGCGAGCCGGCGGCGGTGCATGCCACGCTCGCCACCGCCTATGCCGGGGAGCCCTTCCTCAAGGTCCTGCCCTTCGGGCAACTGCCGTCCACCCGCGACATCGCCGGTTCGAACTTCTGTCATCTGGGTGTGATCGGCGACCGGATGCCGGGACGGGCGGTGGTGGTTTCGGTGCTCGACAACCTGACCAAGGGCTCCTCGGGCCAGGCGCTGCAGAATGCCAACCTGATGCTCGGCCTGCCGGAGACGCAGGGGCTGATGCTGGCGCCGGTCTTCCCGTGAGAAGCCTGAAGAAGCGCCGCCGCATCCAGGTGCTGGCGCTGGCGGCGGTCAGCCTGGCGCTGGCGACCGGGCTGAGCGTCTGGGCGTTGCGCGGTTCGATGATCTATGCCCGCACGCCGACCCAGCTGCTGGAAGCCCCGCCCGAGCCTGACCGGACGATCAACCTCCTCGGGCTGGTCAAGGTGGGCTCGGTCGTCCCCGGGACGGGTGTGGCCTTCAGTTTCGTGGTCACAGACCAGTCGCGCGAAGTGCCGGTGGACTATGTGGGCAGCGACCCGAAGCCCGATCTGTTCGGCGAGGACCAGGGTACGGTGGTGACCGGGCACTGGGTGGACGGGCGGTTCCGCGCCACCAAGCTGCTGGCCAAGCATGACGAAAGCTACATGCCGGCCGAAGTGGTGGATGCGCTGAAGGAACAGGGGGTCTTTGTGGAGCCGAACCCCGGCGAAAGCACCGATTAACCCTGCCGCGCCAGCCTTTGCCCCGCGAGGTGGAGGCAGGCATGAAGTCAGTCCGCGAGATTGCCGAAGAGATCGTTGCCCGCGAGGGCGGCTTCGTCAGCGACCCTGACGACCCGGGAGGGGCGACCAACCACGGGGTGACGCTGGCCACGCTGCGCCGGCTTGGCCTCGACCTGACCGGCGACGGCACGGTCAGCGAGGCCGATGTCCGCCGGCTCAGCCGCGACCAGGCGGTGGACATCTATGTCGAGCACTACCACCGCCGCCCGGGGCTTGGGGCGCTGCCGGAGATCGTCCAGCCCTCGGTCTTCGACATGTATGTCAATGCCGGGGCCAATGCGGTGAAGATCCTCCAGCGCCTTCTCGGCGACATGGGCTTTCCCTGCGATCCGGACGGTTCCATCGGCCCCCAGACGATCCGTGCGGCGCAGGCGGCGGCCGAGGCGGCGCCGGGGCATCTGGCCGATGCCTATGCCATCGCGCGGCGCAACTACTACTACGCGCTGGCGGATGCCCGGCCCGCCAGCCGAAAATATGCCCGGCGACGCGACGGAGGAAAGGGCGGCTGGATCCTGCGGGCCGAGGAATTCATGGCAGAGAAATACCGGCTCACCGACCGTCAGCACCGCGAAAGGACTGCCGCATGGGCGTGATCGGCAAACTGATCGGCGGCCCGCAGGCGGTGAGCGCGCTGGGCGAGGCGGCAAGCGGGCTGGCGGAGGTCTTCGTCCCCTCGGCCACACGCCGGATGGAGCTGTCGGCCGAAGCGCAGATGGCGGCGCTGCAGCAGCTTGGCGAGGAGTACGGCCATCCGGCACTCGGCCGTTTCGATCGTTTCATCAACGGGCTGAACCGGATGCCCCGGCCGCTTCTGGCCTTTGGCACGCTGGGGCTCTTCACCTATGCGATGATCGATCCGGTGGCCTTTGCCCGCCGCATGGTCGGGCTGAACGCGGTGCCGGAGCCGCTGTGGTGGCTTCTGGGCGCCATCGTCGCCTTCTATTTCGGGGCACGGGAGACGCATTACTTCCGCAACCGGACGGTCGCCATGCCGCAGGGCCTGGCGCCCGAAGACGGCAATGCGGCGCTGGAGGACTGGCGCGGAAGCTGAGCCTGCGGCCGGGTCCCGTTCCGTCGAACCCGGAGGCCTGACGCCATCCCCGCCCCGGGTCATGCCCGGGGCGGGTGTTCCTGGCCTTGATCGGCCGTGAGACGCCTCACTCGACCGGCTTCACCCGCTTGAGATAGGCGGCGATGGCCTGGCGGTCGCTGGCGGGCAGTCTCGACATGTTCTCCACCACAAGGGCCATATGGCCGCCGGCGCTGTCGAAATCGGGGGTGAAGCCGGTGGTGAGGAACTCGACGATTTCCTCCTCCGACCAGGTGAGCTTGGCCGGCGTGATGTTCGGGATCTCGCCCTTGCCCGTCGGGTTCGGCGCCCCGCCCAGCCAGCGCGCCCGGTCGAGCCCGCCAAGCGCGTTGCGTTTCGTATGGCATTCGCCGCAATGGGCCAGCGCCTCGACGATGTAGCGCCCGCGCGCCTCGGTGGGCGTCAGGTTCTCGTCCAGCGTCCAGCCGCCGCCGCCGAAGAGAAGCTTCCAGCCGCCCAGCGCCATGCGGATGTTGAAGGGGAACCCCACCTCATGCGGCAGGCTTTCGACATCGGAAGCCGGCAGCCTGTCCATGAAGGCCTTCAGGTCTGCCACATCCTGCACCGTGGCATTCTGGAAGGTCGCATAGGGGAAGGCCGGGTAGTAATGCTCGCCCTCCGGCGAGACGCCGTGCATCACCGCCGAGGCGAATTCGGCCAGCGACCAGCCGCCGATTCCCTGGGGCGAGGGCGAGATGTTCGGGGCGATGAAGGTGCCGAAGGCGGTGGGAAACTTCTGCCCGCCGGAAAGGATGCGCTGAGCGGCGCCTTCGGCCCCCGGGGCCATGTGGCAGGAGGCGCAGCCGGCGGCGTTATAGACGGCTTCACCCCGCCCTGCATCGCCGGTGATCCCGGCGAGTTCCGCCTCGCGGATCGGCGCGGGCCAGGTCAGCCACAGACCCGCCGCCGCCCCGATCACGATCGCCCCCAGGAGCGTGCGCCGCCAGCCCATGACCCGCCTCCTCGTTTTGTGGCCAGTCTGTCGCTGTCGGGGCGGCCTGTCCACGCGCGATTGTCCCGCGCGCGGCAGGCCGCCGAGCGGCCGGTCCCCGCCGGCGGATTGCCGTCAGCCGGCGAGCGCTTCCGCCAGCGCATGCCACGGCGCGGCGGAGAAATGGCGGCGCGCCAGACCCGAGGGCGAGGGCAGGGCCCAGAGCTCCAGGCCGGCGAGGCGCCGGTCCTCCGGCAGCGGTCCGGGGCGCGCCGGGCGGCCAAGGGCAAGGCGCGCGGCGGTCAGGCTGGTGAAGGCCAGCGTCCGGGGCCGGCAATGCGCCATCAATGCGAACAAGCGTTCGGGATCATAGGCGTCGCGGGGGATGGCAACGTCCTGGCCGGCGACGGATTTGGCGAGATCCGTCAGGCCGAGGCCGAGGCCGGGCAGAAGGTGGTCTTCCGCCGGTGCCAGCCGGCGCGGGGTCAGTCCGGTTTCGGCCAGCAGGCGCCAGAAGAGATTGCCCGGATTGGCGTAGTAGTGCCCGCGCGCCGCCGACATCGCACCGGCCGCCGTGCCGCAGAACACCACGCGCAGCCCGGGCGCGAGGTGGTCGGGCAGGATCACGCGAAGCGCACCTTGCCGATATAGGGCAGGTTGCGGTTGCGCTGCGCGTAGTCGATCCCGTAGCCCACGACGAATTCGTCGGGGATGGTGAAGCCCACCCAGGTCGCCTGCATCGCCACCTCGCGGCGCGAGGGCTTGTCGAGCAGCGCGCAGACCTCCAGCCGCTTCGGCCCGCGGGCGCGCAGCAGGCTCACCACATGGTGGAGGGTGAAGCCGGTATCGACGATATCCTCCACCACCAGCACGTCGCGGCCAGCGATCTCGCCCGAGAGGTCCTTGAGGATGCGC
>CAZRQN010000095.1:0-11211 GCA_964602115.1 uncultured Rhodobacterales bacterium | reverse complement strand
GTGGAGATGAAGCGCGAGAACAGCTCGCGCTGCGAGCCGATGCCGAGCTTGGCATAGATGTTGCGCCGGTGGATGCGAACCGTCCCCGGCGCGATGGCCAAGGCCCGGCCGACGGCCTCGGCGGAATGGCCCTTGAGGGTGAACTCCGCCACCTCCCGCTCGCGCGGGGTCAGCACCCCCGCCCCGAAACGGTGGAAGGAGCGGTCGAGCGCATCGCCCTCCGCGCCGGCGCCGGCGGCCGGCAGTGCCGGATGGCCGGCCCAGTGGCGGCGGATCAGCGCCTGCACCACCGGACCGATGTCGCGCAGCAGCGCGATCTCGCGGCCGGAGAAGCTGCGCTCGGCCCGCATCAGCGACAGGACCACGGTGGCGCCGTCGCCGATGCCGGTGAAGAAGCCGATCTCCTCGGCCAGTCCGGTGCGGGCGTAATAGCTGCGGAAATACTCGCCCTGATAGAAGCGGTCCGGCGCCAGGTCGCGCATGCGATAAAGCCCGTCCGCCACCGGCCGCGTTGCCGCGTGGTAGAACGGATCGAGCAGATAGGGCCCGGCCTGATACTCGGTGACGAAGACCGCCCGCCGCTCGGCCGGAAAGTCGTCGAAGAGATCCGCCGGCCGGTCCGACCCCCGGTAGCCGAAGGCGACGGTGAAGCTGTAGTCCACCGCCCCGCGCAGCACCAACGCCAGCGCCGGGGGAAATGCCGGCGTCTCAAGGGTGGCCACCGCCGCCGCCAGCGCCCGCGCATGCTCTGCCCTGTCCAAGCCACCGCCCCCGCACCTATGCGTTTTGAGATATATACAGGCGGGGGCCACCTTCCTAGGATTCAGCGCCGTTCCCTGCATAGGCCGCCATGGACGCCAGCGCCCCCATCGCCGAATTCCGCGCCGCCGGGAAGCGTTTCGGCGAGGTGACGGCGCTGGAGGGAATGACGCTGTCCGTGGCGCGGGGCGAGTTCCTCTCCTTCCTCGGCCCCTCGGGCTGCGGCAAGACCACCGCCCTGCGGCTGCTGGCCGGGTTCGAGGAGCCGGACGGCGGCGAGGTGGTGATCGACGGTGCGCGGGTGAACGGGGTGCCGGCGCATCTGCGCCCGGTCAACATGGTCTTCCAGCACTATGCGCTCTTTCCCCACATGACGGTGGCCGACAACATCGCCTATGGCCTGCGCCAGCGCCGCCCGCGCCCGGCGGAGGCGGAGGTGGCGCGGGCGGTGGAGGAGGCGCTGGAGACGGTGCGGCTGGCGGGCTTCGGCGCCCGGCGGACCTGGCAGCTTTCCGGCGGCCAGCAGCAGCGGGTGGCGCTGGCCCGCGCCATCATCAACCGCCCGCGCCTCCTGCTCCTCGACGAGCCGATGGCGGCGCTGGACCGCAAGCTGCGGCGCGACGTGCAGCTGGAGCTTCTGGCCCTGCAGCGCAAGCTCGGCATCACCTTCATCATCGTCACCCACGACCAGGAAGAGGCGCTGACGCTCTCCGACCGCATCGTGCTGATGCGGGCGGGCCGGATCGTGCAGGTGGGCGCGCCGGGCGATCTCTATGACCGGCCGGCCAGCCGCTATGTCGCCGACTTCGTCGGCAAGTCGAATTTCCTGCCCGGCAAGGTGATGATGGCGACCGGCGACCACGCGGTGCTGGAAACCTCGGGCGGCCCGCTTCCGGGGCGTCTGACCCGGCCGCTTGCCCCCGGCAGCGCCGCCGTCGCCAGCCTGCGGCCGGAGGCGATCCGGCTGGCGGCGGAGCCCGGCCCCGGCAGCCGGGAAGTGCGTGTCGAGACGCGGCTCTTTCTCGGCGAGCACTGCGAATACCTGCTGCAAGACGAAAGGCTCGGGCCGCTTCTGGCCCGGGTGCCGCGCGAGGCCGAGGCCGAGGGCGGCTTTGCCCCCGGCGCGACGCTGCACGCCGCCTGGCGCGACGATGCCGTGCTGATCCTGAGTGACGACTGAAAAGGCAACAACAACGGGGAGACGAACATGGCCGACCGCATCGACCACATCTCGAAGAAAGCCTTCATCGCCGAGCTTGAGCGCTGGCGCAAAGGCTCGGTGAGCCGCCGCCACTTCCTGGGCGTCACCGGCCTCGGCGCCGCCGCCGCGACGCTCGGCGCCGCCGTGCCGCTGCTGCGCCCGCGCCCGGCCTTTGCCCAGGGCATCGGCGACCGGGTGGTGCTGGCGACCTGGCCCAACTACCACGACCCGGCGAATTTCGAGGCCTTCACCGCCGCCACCGGCGCGGCGGTGGACGTGAACGTCTTCGGCTCCAACGAGGAAATGCTCGCCAAGCTTCAGGCCGGCGGTTCGGGCTGGGACGTGTTCGTGCCGACCAACTACACGATCACCACCTATGTCTCGGAAGACATCATCGAGCCGCTGGACCTTGCCAAGCTGCCGGCCTTCGACCCTGCGGCCTTCGATGCGCGTTTCGCCGCACCGGGCACGGTGGACGGCAAGGTCTATGCCGTCTCCAAGGACTGGGGAACCACCGGCTATGTGGTCAACACCGCCAGCGCCGGCGGGACGCCCGCGAGCTGGAAGGAGTTCTGGGACGGGGCGCGCGGCGCCTGGACCGGCCGGGTGATGGTGCATGACTACCAGCTCACCACCATCGGCAATGCGCTGAAATACCACGGATATTCCTTCAACTCCGTCGATCCGGCGGAGCTGGCCGAGGCCGAGAAGCTGCTGATCGACGTCAAGCCGCATCTCTTCGCCATCTCTTCGGACTATCAGCCCTCGATGCGCTCGGGCGATGCCTGGGTGGCCATGGCCTGGACCGGCGACGGCAAGCAGCTCAACCGCGACATGCCCGAGATCGTCTATGTCATCGGCAAGGAGGGCGGGGAGATCTGGTCCGACTTCTACGCCGTGCCCAAGAGCGCGCCGCACCGCGACGCGGCCTATGCGCTGATCAACTACCTGCTGACGCCGGAGGTGAACGCCAAGGAAGCCCTGTTCCACGGCTATCCCACCGCCGACAGCCGGGTGAACGCGCTGCTGCCGCCCGAGGTGCTGAACGATCCGATCCTCTACCCGGCGGCCGAGCTGCTCGACGCGCTGGAATTCGGCGCGGCGGTGACGCTGACCGATCCGGGCCGGGCCGAGCTGATGGCGCGCTTCAAGTCGGCCTGAGATGCGCCCGGGCACGCGCAGGACCCTGCTTCTGGCGCCTGCGGGCGTCTGGGTCCTGTGCACCCTGGTGCTGCCGCTGGTCGTCGTGCTCGTCTTCTCCTTTGGCGAGCGCGGCGCGGCGGGGGGCTATGCGCCGGGGCTGACGCTCGCCAACTACGCCAACCTCGGCGCCCGCTGGGCGGCCTTCCGCAACACGCTGGTCCTCGCCCCGGCGGGGACGGTGGTCTGCCTGCTCGTCGCCTATCCGCTTGCCTATTTCCTGGCGCTGCGCTGCCCGGAGCGGTGGCGCACGCTGCTTCTTGTCCTGGTCATCGTGCCCTTCTGGACCTCGATCCTGATCCGCAGCTACGCCTGGATCTACCTTCTCGGCGGACAGGGCCTGCCGCGCGTGCTGGAGCCCGTCTTCGGCCCGCTGCGGCTGATCAACACGCCTTTCGCGGTGACGGTCGGCATCGTCTATGGCTATCTGCCGCTGATGGTCTTCCCGATCTATGTCTCGCTTGAACGGCTGGACAAGCGGCTTCTGGAAGCGGCGGACGACCTCGGCGCCCCGCCGGCGCGGCGGTTCCGGCAGATCACCCTGCCCCTGTCGCTGCCCGGGGTCGCCACCGGCTCGATGCTGGTCTTCATCCTCCTGATGGGCGAGTTCCTGATCCCGGCGATGCTGGGCGGCGGCAAGGTGTTCTTCGTCGGCAACGCCCTGGTGGACCTGTTCCTGCAGTCGCGCAACTGGCCCTTCGGGGCGGCGGTGGCGGTGTCGCTGGTCGCCGTGATGTTGCTGACGGTGACGCTCTACATGCGCTTCATGGCCCGTGCCTCCGGCGGCCGGGCGGAGGTGGCGGTGCTGTGATGCGGCTCTATGCGCTGGCCGTCTATCTCTTCCTCTACATCCCCATCGGGGTGATCGCGCTCTTCTCCTTCAACGCCGGACGGCATGCCTCGCAATTCGCCGGCTTCTCCACCCAGTGGTATGCCAAGGCCCTGGCCAATCCCTTCGTCACCGAGGCGCTGGCGACCTCGGCCAGTGTCGCCTTCACCTCGGCGCTCCTGGCCACGCTCGCCGGGCTGATGGCGACGCTGGCCCTGCAGGAGGTCGGGCCCCGGCTGCGGGCGGTGGCGGATGGGCTGATCTATGTCGCGGTGATGGTGCCGGGGATCGTCATCGGCATCGCCACGCTGATCGCCTTCGTCAGCCTGCTCGGCTGGGTGAACCCGATGCTGGCCTGGCTCTGGCCCGAGAACCCGCCGCAGCTTGCGCTCGGCAAGGGCTCGCTGATCCTTGCCCATGGGCTCTTCTCCATGGCGGTGGTGATCCTGATCCTGCGGGCGCGGCTGGCGGGGATGGACCGCAGCCTGGTGGAGGCCTCCGCCGACCTTGGCGCCACCCCCTGGGGCACGTTCCGCCAGATCACCCTGCCCCAGCTCGCCCCCGGCCTGCTTGCCGCCTTCCTCCTGGCCTTCACCTTCTCCTTCGACGATTTCATCGTCGCCTTCTTCGTCGCTGGGGCCGAGACGACGCTGCCGATCTATGTCTTTTCCTCGATCCGCCGGGGAGTGACGCCGGAGATCAATGCCATCGGCACCATGGTTCTGGCGGTGTCGCTGGTCCTGCTGGTCACGGCCCAGGCGATCCTGCAGCGCAAGGGGAGACGGGGATGATCCTCAAGGACCGGGTGGCTTTCGTCACCGGCGGCGGCTCGGGCATCGGGCGGGCCGGCGCCCTGGCCATGGCGCGGGAGGGGGCGCGGCTGGTGGTCAGCGACCTCAACGCCCACCGGGCCGAGGCGGTGGCGGGCGAGATCGTCGCCGCCGGCGGCCAGGCCGAAGGGATCGGGCTCGATGTCACCGACGACGACGATCTTTCCGGCGCCATCGCCGGGGCCGCCACGCGTCACGGGCGGCTCGACATCCTGCATTCCCATGCCGGGGTTCAGGTCGCGGGCCCGCTCCTGCAAACCACGACGGCGGAGATGGACCTTTCCTGGCGGCTGAACGTGCGGTCGCATTTCGTCGCGGTGCAGGCGGCGATGCGGGTGATGGCACCGGCGCGGCGCGGCGCGGTCATCGTCACCGCCTCGAATTCCGGGGTGCAGTACGATCGCGGCATGGTGGCCTATTGCACCACCAAGCATGCGGTGATCGCCATGGCCAGGCAGATCGCGGTCGATTACGCCGGCTCCGGCGTGCGGGTGAACGCGCTTTGCCCGGGCTTCGTCGATACCGCCTTCAACGCCGGCTTCGAGCGGCAGATGGGCGGCAGGAAGGCGCTGGAGGACTATGTGCGCCGCCAGATCCCCCTCGGCCGCTGGGGGACGCCGGAGGAGATCGGCGAGGCGGTCCTGTGGCTCGCCTCCGACGCCTCGGCCTATATGACCGGGCATGCGCTGGTGATCGACGGGGCGGAGAGCCTGTGACGCCGCCACGCGGGATCGGGCGATGGGCTGGCTTTCCGCCGGGAGCCCCCCCTCCCCATCCCTCCCCCACGAGGGGGGAGGGAGGCGCGCGGCGGGTCTGTGGCGCTTCAGGCGCGGGCCCGGAACGGAAATGCGCCTGTCTGCGCCTGCGGGCGTGAGGGAGCGGCTTGTCCGGGCGTCGCCTCGGGGGCTCTGCCCCCGCGCCCTTCGGGCGCCCCCCGGGATATTTGGGAAGAGATGAAGCCGGGGAAGCGGCGACGGCGATCCTGCCCGGCCTGCGGCCGTCAGCCCAGAAGCTCGTGGCAGAGCTCCAGCCCCGAGACCAGCGCGTCCACCTCCTCCATCGTGTTGTAAAGTCCGAAGGAGGCGCGGCAGGTGGCCGTCACGCCCAGATGCTGGAGGAGCGGCATGGCGCAATGGGTGCCGGCGCGCACTGCGATGCCGCGCCGGTCGAGGATGGTGGAAATGTCATGGGCATGGGCAGGCCCGTTGAGCGTGAAGGAGAAGATCGCCCCCTTGCCCGCCGAATGGCCCTGCACGTTCAGCCAGTTGAGCCCGGCGAGCCGCGCCCGCGCATAGTCGCGCAGCGCCCGCTCGTGCGCGGCGATATTGGCCATGCCGAGCCCGTCCAGATAGTCGAGCGCCGCGCCGAGGCCGATCTGGTTGACGATGCCGGGGGTGCCGGCCTCGAACTTCATCGGGGGGGCGGCCCAGGTGACATGGTCGCGATGGACTTCGCCGATCATGTCGCCGCCGCCGAGGAAGGGGCGCATCTCGGCCTGGCGCTCCTTCGCGATCCAGATCGCCCCGGAGCCGGAGGGGCCATAGAGCTTGTGGCCGGTGACGGCATAGAAATCGCAGCCGAGCGCCCGCACATCGACCGGCATGTGAACGGCCGCCTGCGAGCCATCGACCAGCACCGGCACGCCCTTGGCCCGGGCCCCGGCGCAGATGGCGGCGACATCGACCACGGTGCCGAGCACGTTGGACATATGGGTGACGGCGATGAGCCTGGTGCGCGGCGTCACCGCCGCCAGCACCGCCCCGGGATCGAGATCGCCGTTGGCGTCAACCTCCACCCATTTCAACACCACGCCCTGACGCTCGCGCAGGAAATGCCAGGGCACGATATTGGCGTGATGTTCCATCACCGAGAGCACGATCTCGTCGCCCGGGCCGAGGCGCGGCGCCGCCCAGGCATAGGAGACGAGGTTGATGCCCTCGGTGGCGCCGGTGGTGAAGACGATCTCCTCCTCCGACCCGGCATTGAGGAAGCGGGCGATCCTGCCGCGCACCGCCTCGTATTTCTCGGTGGAGATGGTCGAGAGCGTGTGCAGGCCCCGGTGGACGTTGGCGTAGTCCTGCGCATAGCCCTGCACCACGGCGTCGATCACCGCCTGCGGTTTCTGCGCCGAGGCGCCGTTGTCGAGATAGACCAGCGGGCGGCCGTTCACCTGCCGCGACAGGATGGGGAAATCGGCGCGGATGCGGGCAAGGTCATACATGGTTCACGCCGGCATCGGGATGATGAAGGTCAGGACCACCGCCAGCGCCAGCGACAGGATGAACCCCACCGCAAGGATGGCGAAGAAGACCCGGACCAGCGAGGGGAAGCCATGCAGTTCGGCGACGAAATTGGTCAGCAGCCAGAGAAAGATCGCCATAGCCGCAAAGGCCAGAAGCACCGCCAGCGGCGGAAGGATCACCTCGGCGATGATCTGCAGGGCCTGCACCAGCAGAAGGACGAACTGCAGCCAGGCCATCAGGCTAACCGCCTCGGGCAGGTTTCCCTTGCCGCCACGCATCATGCCGACATGCCAGACAAGGAGCGTGGACAGGACCAGAAGCGTCACCTGCATGGCGAAGGTGGCAAAGGGCGGCACGTCGAACAGCCGCGCCTCCTCCGGCAGGAGCGCCAGGCCGAGATGGAACAGGACGGTCGAGGCGGCGGCGGTGAAGAACAGGGCCGCCCAGGCGTCGCGCAGCGGCAGGTCCAGCGCCATCACCCGGCGCGCGGCCTGCCGGGGCTGGGCCAAGGTTTCGCGGGCGAAGCCGATCAGCGCCGCTAGGCTCAGGTCCATCGCTCGGCCTCTCGAAGCAGGATCAGCCACAGGCCGGCGAAACCGGCAAAGCAGAGAAGGCCGAAGATGCGGCTGGCCGGGCCGGGGCCGAGGACGCCGAGCACCAGGCCCGAGGCCAGGAACAGCGGCACCGAGGCGAGCAGCGCCCAGAACAGCGCCAGCCTTGCGCCGAAGAAGCTGCCCTGCCCGCCGAGCGCCCGCGCCGCCAGATGGCTGAGCGCGGCAAGGGCATAGGCGATCAGCGGCAGCAGGAAGACCAGCGCCATCAGCGCCCCGCCCAGCCGGGCCTGCAGCGGGATCGAAGGATCGACCTGCGCCGCCCGCGCAAGCACCGGCCATTGCGCCAGGAAGATCAGGCCGCAGGCGCCCATCAGCACGGCAAGCGCCCGGTCCTCGCGCGGGCCTTCGGCCAGCCGCGCGCGGATCGCCACGCGCGGGCGGCGCCAGAAGGACAGGATCTCGCCCAGGACCGTCATCCGGCTCAGCCCCCGTCGTGGCGGGCCACCCAGCCCTGGAGCAGGCTGCGGATGTCCTCGGCCAGAAGCGGGTCGGCAATCTCGTCAAGCGCCTCGGCCAGGAAGGCCAGGACCAGCAGCGCCTTGGCAGGTCCCTGCGGCAGGCCGCGCGAGCGCAGGTAGAAAAGCGCCACCGGGTCGATGGCCCCGGAGGTGGAGCCGTGGGAGCACTTCACGTCATCGGCATAGATCTCCAGCTCCGGCTTGGCGAGGAACTGGCTGGCCTCGTCAAGCAGCAGCGACTGGCTGATCTGGTAGCCATCGGTCTTCTGCGCCTGCGGCTGGACGAGAATCTTGCCCTGGAAGACACCCACCGCGCCGTTCTTCAGCACCTTCTTGAACACCTGCCGGCTTTCGCAGCCCGGCGCGGCATGGGTGACGAAGACGGTGTCGTCATGGTGGAAATCGCCGTCGCCCATGGCGGCGCCGGCGATATGGGCCGAGGCGCCCTCGCCGGCCAGTTCCACCACCGCCTCGTTGCGGGTCAGCCGGCCGTTGGCAGTGACGGTGAAGGACTTCATCTGCGCGCCCTCGCCGAGGCGGGCGAAGAGATGGGTCACCGCGCGGCGCTCGTGGTCACGGCCCTGGACGCGGATATGGTGGAACGCGCCCCCGGCGCCGACCTCCACCTCCATCGCCTTGTTGAACCGCGCTGCCGCCGGGCCGTTTTCCAGAACTGTCAGGCTGGCGCCGGGCTCGATCTTCACAAGGTGGTGGAGGATTGCCTCGGAAGTCTCTGACTTGTGGAGATAAACGATCGAAACCGGGATCTCGGTCCTGCGGGTGGCGCGCAGGAGGATTCCGTCGCTGGCAAGGGCGGTGTTCATGGCAGCGAAGGGCCGGGGCACCGGTTGCTGCGCCCGCGCCTCCAGCACGCCGTAAAGCTCGCGGCCCCAGTGCAGGTCTGCGGCCTGGGCCTCGGCCAGGCGGGAGACTTCCACGCCGGCGCGCGACGGATCGTCGGACTGCGCCGGATCGAAGACGCCATCGACAAAAACCAGCCGCAGGCGCGGGATGCCGGAGAAGGGCAACGCCTCGCCGGGATCGAACAGCGCAGCGGGCGGAACATCCGGCCGGTTCAGCGAGGCCGGATCGGTATAGCGCCAGTATTCGTCGCGCTTGCCCGGCAGGCCCATGGCCGCGAGCCGCGCCAGCGCCGCCTCGCGAGCCGGCCGCGTCCAGCCGCCGGCCGGCAGCGGCCAGGCCGCCAGCCGGGCGGCGAGCGCATCCTGCTGCGGCCGGGCCAGCGCCATCATGCGCCCTCCGCGATCAGGCGCGCATAGCCGTTGGTCTCGACTTCCAGCGCCAGTTCCGGCCCGCCGCTTTCCACGATCCGCCCATCGGCCATGATATGGACGACATCGGGCCGGATATGGTCGAGCAGGCGCTGGTAATGGGTGATGACCAGGAAACCCCGGTCCGCGCCGCGCAGGGCATTCACCCCCTCGGCCACCAGCCGCATCGCATCGACGTCGAGCCCCGAATCGGTCTCGTCGAGGATGCAGAGACGCGGCTCCAGCATCGCCATCTGCAGGATCTCGTTGCGCTTCTTCTCGCCGCCGGAGAAGCCGACATTGACCGGGCGCTTCATCATCTCGGCGTCGATGTTGAGCGTGGCGGCCTTCTGGCGCACCACCTTGAGGAACTCTCCGGCCGACATCTCGGCCTCGCCGCGCGCCTTGCGCTGGGCGTTCACGGCGGTGCGCAGGAAGGTCATGTTGCCGACGCCGGGGATTTCCACCGGATACTGGAAGGCGAGGAACAGGCCGGCGGCGGCACGCTCCTCGGGCTCCATGGCCAGAAGGTCCGCGCCGTCGAGCGTCGCGGCCCCCTCGGTGACGCGGTAGCCGTCGCGGCCGGCGAGGATATAGGACAGCGTGGACTTGCCCGACCCGTTCGGCCCCATGATCGCATGCACGCGGCCGGCTTCCACCGTCAGGGTGACACCCTTGAGGATCGGCTTGCCGCCTTCTTCAAGTTCGGCGTGCAGGTTGTTGATTTCCAGCATCTTTCCCACTCTCTTCCTCGCAGCACCCTTCCGGGATGGCGGGATCTCTAGCCGATGCGCACGGCCGTGCCCGAGGCCGTGACCATCATCATGTTGTTGATGACCTCGTAGTCGAGATCGACGCCCACCACCGCATTGGCGCCGAGCTCGGCCGCCCGCTCTTCCAGTTCCTTGAGCGCAGTGATCCGTGCCTTGGCCAGTTCGCCCTCGTAGGACCCCGAACGGCCGCCGATGATGTCGGTGATCCCGGCGAAGATGTCGCGGAACAGGTTGGCGCCGAGGATCGCCTCGCCGACGATGATGCCCTTGTATTCGGCGATCTGGTAGCCTTCGACCGAAGGCGTGGTGGTCACGATCATCTCTCGTCTCTCCCCTCATCGGCGCCGGCCGCCGTCCCGGGCCACGCGCAATCGCGGGCCCGGCCGGGTTCTGGCACATCCGGCAGCCGTTGCGAAGGTTGCTTTCCGGTGCTCAGCCCTTGCGGCGCTGGAGATAGGTCAGGATGCCCCAGACCGCCGCGCCGGTGACAACGGCACCGATCAGCGCGCTGAGGACATCGGTGCTCTGCAGCACCACACCGGCGATGAACACGCCGACGGCAGCGGCTGCGGCCGTGACTGCGGGATTGCCTTTCATCCGACGCTTCCTTCCAGTGAGATGGCGACAAGGGCCTGGGCTTCCATGGCGAATTCCATCGGCAGGGCCTGAAGGACATCGCGGCAGAAGCCGTTGACGACGAGGGCCACCGCCTCTTCCTCGTCCATGCCGCGCGAACGGCAGTAGAAGAGCTGGTCGTCATCGACCTTGGAGGTGGTCGCCTCGTGCTCGACGCGGGAGGTGGTGTTCTTCACCTCGATATAGGGCACGGTATGCGCCCCGCAACGGTTGCCGATGAGGAGCGAGTCGCACTGGGTGTAGTTGCGCGAATTCGCCGCCTTGGGGTGCATCGACACCAGGCCGCGATAGGTGTTCTGCGCCCGCCCGGCCGAGATGCCCTTGGAGACGATGCGCGAGCGGGTGTTCTTGCCCAGATGCACCATCTTGGTGCCGGTATCGGCCTGCTGGGCGTTGT
>CAZRQN010000094.1:5402-11375 GCA_964602115.1 uncultured Rhodobacterales bacterium | reverse complement strand
GCGAGCGCCCCCGCCCTTGGGCGGGGTCGAGCCCGCCGCTCCTCCCCCCAACCGGGGGAGCGGCCCCCTTCGGGCCGCGACAGAGGGCGGGAGCGCGCGGGCTCGGGACGGGCGGGGGCCCTTCTCCTGCGTCGGAACGCGACCTCGGGACCGTGCACTTGCTCCGGCGCGGAGGGCGATGCTAGAGGGAAGCAAGACGCACAGGGGAGAAGCGGCAGATGGCATCCTATCCGAGCCGGTTCGACCGCGATGCGTTGCTGGCCTGTGCGCGGGGCGAGCTGTTCGGGCCGGGCAATGCCCAGCTGCCCGAGCCGCCGATGCTGATGATGGACCGGATCACCGAGATTTCCGGCGACGGCGGCCTGCATGGCAAGGGCCATGTCGTGGCCGAGTTCGACATCCATCCCGACCTGTGGTTCTTCGCCTGCCACTTCCCCGGCAACCCGATCATGCCCGGCTGCCTCGGCCTCGACGGGCTGTGGCAGCTCACCGGCTTCAACCTCGGCTGGCGCGGCTGGCCGGGGCGGGGCTATGCACTGGGCGTGGGCGAGGTGAAACTGACCGGCATGGTCCGTCCCGACCGCAAGATGCTGCGCTACTTCGTCGATTTCACCAAGGCGATCCAGTCGCGCCGGCTGACCATGGGCGTCGCCGACGGCAGGGTCGAGGCCGACGGCGAGGTGATCTATGTCGTCAAGGACATGAAAGTGGCGCTGTCGGAGGCGTGAGGATCGCGGGATGCGGTTCCTCGCAATTTCGGGAAGCACACGCGCCCGCTCCACCAACACCGCGCTTTTGCGGGTCCTTGCGGCCCTCGCCCCGCCGGATCACCTGGTCGGCCTCTGCGCAAACCTGGGATCGTTGCCGGTCTTTTCGCCGGATGCCGAGGGCCACGAGCCGCAGGCGGTCCTGGATCTTGCCGCCGGCATTGCTGCGGCGGACGGGCTCATCATCGCCAGCCCCGAATATGCCCGCAGCATTCCCGGCGGATTGAAGAACGCCATCGACTGGCTGGTGTCGCGCGACGAGCTGATCGGCAAGCCGATTGCCCTTCTGCATGCCTCGCACCGGGGCGATGACATGCTGGCGCAGCTGCGTCTTGTCCTATCGACCGTTTCGGACCGTTTCACCGACGATCCCTTCCTGTCGCTTCCGCTGATGCGGCGCAGCCCCGACGAGATCGCCTCGCTTGCCCGGGAGCCCGAGGTTGCCGCGAAGCTGCGCGAATTCCTCGCCCGCTTTGCACGGTACTGCCGCAGCCCGACGGCCGGCCTCGCCTAACCGCCTTGCCCCCTCCCCCTTCGCTGCCCTACAGAGATCTGAAGCTTACCGAAGGAGGCCGCCGATGCGCCGTGTCGTGATTACCGGGATGGGGATCGTCTCCTCCATCGGCAACAATGTGGCCGAGGTCGAGGCCAGCCTGCGCGCCGGGAAATCCGGCATCGTCTTCGCCCCCGACTATGCCGAGCACGGGTTCCGCTGCCGCGTGCATGGCGCGCCGCAGATCGTCATCGAGGACATGATCGACAAGCGCGACCTGCGCTTCATGGGCGATGGCGCCGCCTATACGTTCATCGCCATGAAGGAGGCGGTGGCCGACAGCGGGCTTTCGGAGGCCGATATCTCCAACGAGCGCACCGGGCTGATCGTCGGCTCCGGCGGGCCTTCGACCAAGAGCTTCTTCCGCGCCCACAACATCGTGCGCGAGACCGGCAGCCCCAAGCGCATCGGCCCCTTCGGCGTGACCAAGGGCATGTCCTCCACCGTTTCGGCCTGCATCGCCACGCCCTTCCGCATCAAGGGGGTGAACTATTCGATCACCTCCGCCTGCTCGACCTCGGCCCATTGCATCGGCAACGGCACCGAACTGATCCAGATGGGCAAGCAGGACGTGGTCTTCGCCGGCGGGGGGGAGGAGCTGGACTGGACGCTCTCCTGCCTGTTCGACGCCATGGGGGCGATGTCGTCGAAGTACAACGACGCGCCGGCCACGGCGAGCCGTACCTATGACGCGACGCGCGACGGCTTCGTCATCGCCGGCGGCGGCGGGGTGGTGGTGCTGGAGGAGCTGGAGCACGCCCTTGCCCGGGGCGCGAAAATCTATGGCGAGGTCACGGGATACGGCGCCACCTCCGACGGCTATGACATGGTGGCGCCTTCGGGCGAGGGCGGCGAGCGGGCGATGCGGCTGGCGCTTTCCACCCTGCCGAAAGGCCGGCGCATCGACTACATCAACTCCCACGGCACCTCGACCCCGGTGGGGGATGTCACCGAGGTGGAGGCGATCCGCCGCGTCTTCGGCCGGGGGTCCACGCCCCCCATCGCCTCGACCAAGTCGCTGACCGGGCATTGCCTCGGCGGCGCCGGGGTGTGGGAGACGATCTATTCGCTCATCATGATGAACAAGGGCTTCATCGCCGCCTCGGCCAATGTCACCACGCTCGACCCCGCGCTCGATGCCGGCGAGATCGTCACCGAGATGCGCGACGGGGTGGAGATCGACGGCGTCCTGTCGAATTCCTTCGGCTTCGGCGGCACCAACGCCACGCTGGTCATGTCGAAACTGATCGACTGAGGGGGCGACCATGGGAATGCTGAGCGGCAAGCGTGGGCTGGTCATGGGCGTCGCCAACGACCGCTCCATCGCCTGGGGTATCGCCAAGGCGCTGGCCGACGAGGGCGCGGCGCTGGCCTTTTCCTATCAGGGCGAGGCTTTCGGCAAGCGGGTGGAGCCGCTGGCGGCCTCGGTCGGGTCGGATTTCCTCGTCGATGTCGATGTCACCGACGACGCCTCGCTCGACGCCTGTTTCGCGGCGCTGAAGGCGCGGTGGGAGACGATCGACTTTCTCGTCCATGCCATCGCCTTCTCCGACAAGTCCGAGCTGACCGGGCGGTTCATCAACACCAGCCGGGGCAATTTCCTCAACTCGATGTCGATCTCCTGCTTCTCCTTCATCGACGTCAGCCGCCGCGCGGCCGAGCTGATGCCGCAGGGGGGCAGCCTGATCACCCTGACCTTCCAGGGCTCCAACCGGGTGACACCCAACTACAACGTCATGGGTGTGGCCAAGGCGGCGCTGGAATCGGCGGTGCGCTATCTGGCCAACGATCTCGGCCCGCAGGGCATAAGGGTCAACGCCATCTCCCCCGGCCCGATGAAGACCCTGGCCGGCGCGGCGATCGGCGGGGCGCGGGCGACCTTCCGCCATACCGAGGCCAACGCCCCCCTGCGCGCCAATGCGACGCTGGAGGCGATCGGCGGCACCGCCGTCTGGCTCGCCGGCCCCGGCGGCGCCTGCACCTCGGGAGAGGTGGTGCGGGTGGATGGCGGGTACCATGTGCTGGGCATGCCGCAGGCGGAGAACCTGTGACCGAGCCGCGCCATTTCTGGCGCCGGGTCTTTGCCCTGCTGGTGGACTATCTGCTGGCCAGCGCCGTGGCGTTCGCACTGGTCTGGCCCTTCCTCGGCAACACAGACCGCATCCGCCTTGGCGGGGCGTTCGAGCTGAATTCGCGGCAGTGTTGGACCAGCGATACCGCGCCGCAGGAACTCCACGACCTTCTCGCCCCCTTGCCGTTGACCCGTCTTGAATTCTGCAAGACCTGGGCCTGGGGCGTGCCGAACGGCCTGACCGCGAAGCTTGAGAGCATCGAGACCTCGGAACGGGGATTCAAGACGACGCGCTACATGGTCGTGGCGATTTCCGACGACGGGATGCCGGCGAACCCGTTCTACCCGCAGGGGCCGCTGGCCACGATCCTGTTCCTTGTGGGCAGTGCCGTGGCTTTGTCCCGCAGGGGTTCGACGCCGGGCAAGCGGCTCCTGGGTCTGCGGCTGTCCGAGGTGCCGGACCTGCGCCGCGCCCTGCGCCGCGAAGCCTGGCGGGTCGCGCCGTTGCTGTTGGTCACCACCTTCGAGCTGGGCCTAGCGCTGATTGGGACTGAAGCCCTGCCGATGCTGGCGGCCATCCCGGTTTGGGTTCTCTTCGCGGGCGTGGCGGCCTTCTGGGCCGGCATCCTTTGGTATTACTGGCCGATCCTGCGCTGGCGCGGGGCGATGCGGCATGATGCCCGGACCGGGCTGTCCGTCGTCCGCCGCTGACGCTTCGCCCTGCGGCGCAAGGTTGATCGCCCGTCCCCCAAAGCGCATATTGCACCCAACCGGGAGGCGCCGATGGGCACGCAGTTCACCCTGACACTGACGCTCGACGAGGACGTGCGCCAGCGCGCCGAGGCCTTGCTGGCGGTGGACGGGCGCACCATGGAAGAACTGGTGCAGGACGTCCTCACCGGCTTTGCCGCCGGGGCGGAGTGGGACGAGGGGCCGGTCGAGAAGGAAGCGGGCTATGACGAGTGGTTCCTCGCCCGGGTGGACGAGGCGCTGAACAGCACCGAACCGACGATCCCGCACGACGAGGTCATGGCCGAAATGCGCGCCATCGTCGCGTCCTACCGCGATGCTCCTTGACTGGACGGGCCCTGCCCGCCGCGACATGGCGTCGATCTCGCATTTCATTTCGCGCGACAACCCGGCCGCAGCGGACAGATTGCTTGATGCAATCCAGAAGAAGGCGGCACGCCTGCTGGAATTTCCCGAGTTGGCCCCGCGCGGAGGGCGCAGGGGGACACGGGAACTGATCGTCCATCCATCCTACCGGCTTGTCTATCGGGTTGACGCCGACACGATCTTCATCCTCCGCGTCCTGCACACCGCCCGGCGCTGGCCCTGATGACCCCGGACCGGTGCGCCCCTCCCCGTGCCGGGAAGGGGCGCGCGGGTGGCTCAGGGTTGCAGCTCGATCACCCGCTCGGGATCGCTGCGTTCGGGCGACAGCTCCTCTTCGGCGCGGATCAGGCCGATGCCGGGGGCGTAGTATTTGAACTCGCGCAGGTCGGGCTCCGAGGTGCTGGCCTCGAAGGTCTGCACCACATCGGTGAAGCTTCCCGCCGCCACCGTCAGCGCCAGCCCGGTGGCCACCACCTCGGCATAGTCGGTGGCCTCGGCCTGGGGCGCGTGTTCCTGGAACAGGGTCAGCCCCGGGACCGGGGCGCCGGACAGCAGGATGCCGGGCATCGCGCCATCCACACCCGCGAGCCAGGCGCTCTTGCTGTCGGTGCCGATCAGGGTGCCGGCCTCGTCATAGCGGAAGTTGGTGACATCCTCGCCGAAGTACCAGACGTTTCCGTCCTGATCGGTGGCGTAGTAGTCCAAGGTGCGCTCCACCAGCCGATCGGCCTCGAAAGCCTCGTCGAGCACTGCGACGGTCGCCACGCCGAGGATCGTCGGCCCCGGCCCATGCACGGCGGTGGTGGAGGATTCGGCCTCGGCGCCGGCGCCGGCCTCGCGGTGCAGCTTCGTGGCGCCGGGCTCCAGCGGGAACCACGGATTGGCCTTGGGTTCAGCAAAGGCGGCCAGGTCGAAGACAGGCAGGACAGGCTCGCCGGCGGCGGCGACGGCAGCCGGCAGGGCGAGGCCGAGCAGCGCAAGGGAAAGGGAAAGGCGGGTCATCGGATGGCTCCTGGGTTGGGGGTTGCATCAAGTACCGGGAAGGCTGCGCCCCGCTCTGCCGCCTGACCATCCGCCCGCTGCCGGCAAAACCGCGCCTATCGCATCTGTCGGATTGCTCCACCGCGCGGCCGGGGACTAGTCTTGTCCCATCCCGGCCGCGATCTGAAACGGCGGACCGATGCGGAGACGGCCATGCCCAGGCGGCGCCTGATGATTCTCGTCGGCCTGATGCTGGCCCTGCTCCTCGGCTTGCAGGGCTTCGATCTCTGGCGTGAGCCCGGACCGCTCGATACCGCAGAGGTCGGCGTCGATCTGATCGAAAAGCTCCTGATGCTTGGCGCGATGGCCGCGATGGCCTGGATCGTGCCGGAACTGCTGGCGCTGCGCGAATCGCATGTCGCCCTGCACGGCGCCCTGTCGCGCGGCGCGGCGGAAGGCGATGCCTGGCGCGCGCAGCGGCGGGC
>CAZRQN010000094.1:0-5302 GCA_964602115.1 uncultured Rhodobacterales bacterium | reverse complement strand
GGCGATGCCTGGCGCGCGCAGCGGCGGGCCGAGATCGCCGCGCTCGGCCATGCGATCGAGGCGCAGTTCCGCGACTGGAAGCTGACCGCCGCCGAGGCCGATGTCGCCGGCCTGATGCTGAAGGGCATGTCCTCGAAGGACATCGCGCTCGCCCGCGCCACTTCGGAGGCGACGATCCGCCAGCAGGCCCAGGGCGTCTATCGCAAGTCCGGTCTGTCCGGGCGGGCGGAACTGTCGGCCTATTTCCTCGAAAGCCTGTTCACCGTCGCCGAGGAGGGCGCCCAGCAGCGGCCGACCTTGAGCGTGATCCCGGGAAGCGGGCCGAAACTCTAGAGAAAACCGGAACGGAGATGGACCCATGCGCTGGCGGAAGACGACCCTTCTTTACGGCGCCGCCCTGAGCGCCGCCCTGGCGGCCGCAGGCGCCGGCGCAGCCCAGGAACCGGAGTTCTATGTCGGCGGCGAGGTGGAGCTGACCTTCCCCAAGGACGGCAATGTCCGTGAACTGACGGTCTATGGCGAGGCCGAGATCAACGGGTTCTACGCCGGCGCCTATGGCCTGGACTCCGACGACAATGCCAGCGACGAGATCGGCCTGTATCTCGGCTACCGCGCCGAGACCGATGGCGGGTTCAACTACGGCCTGTCCTACACGCGCTATTTCTATCCCAACGACGGCGGCGATTGCTGCGGCGAGATCGGCCTGTCGCTGGGCCAGACGCTCGGCGACGCGGCCTCGGTTTCTGCCGAAATGACCTATGATCCGGAGGCAAGGCTCGCCGGTCTCGACCTCGGCGCCGCCTTCGACCTGTCGGATCAGCTCTCGCTGTCGGCCAATGTCGGGGTCAACCAGCAGGAGGATGCCGAGGACGAGCGCACCTGGGACATCGGCATCGGCTATGCGCTGACCGACAAGGCGGCGGTGGACCTGCGCTATCACGATGGCAACCTCACCGACGGCCATCTCGGCCTGTCGCTGACCTTCGACACCGGGTTCGGGAAGTAGGAAGGGCGCGAGGCCCGGAGACCGGCTGGAGCGGGTAGCGGGAATCGAACCCGCCCCATCAGCTTGGAAGGCTGAGGCGCTACCACTACACCATACCCGCGCGCCGGGTTCAGATAGCAGATTTGCCGCCCGCCGCAACCCGGACCGGCGGCGGTTTCCGGCGCTTCAGCTGGCCACGAACTTGAGTCCGGCGACGACGAGGACCAGCGCCAGCGCATAGCGCAGGCCCGGAACCGGCAGGGTCCGGGTACCAAGCTGGGTGCCGGCCAGCGCCCCGGCAACGGCGGCCAGGGCCCAGAAGGGCAGGCTCGCCGGCAGCGCTCCGATGGACAGGCCCGTCCCGGCAAGCCCGGCCATCGAATTGAGCAGGATGAACCCCGCCGCCACGCCCGAGGCCCTCCGTGTCGGCGCCCAGCCGGCGAAGAGGAGAAGCGGGCTGAGGAAGATGCCGCCGCCGGTGCCGGTCAGGCCCGAGAGAAGGCCGATGACCGCGCCGGCGGCCAGCGCTGCGGGAAGGGGCGGCGGCCGGGCGCCGGCATCCTGGACCGCAGCGCGCCTGGCGGTGCGGGCGAACTGCGCCGCAGAGACGAGCAGCACCGCACCGAGCAATGGCCGGTAGAGGGAGGTCGGAACGGAGATCGTCCCGCCGACGAAGGCCGCCGGCACCGAGGTCAGCGCGAAGGGCAGGACCAGCCGCCAGTCGGCCTGGCCGGCGCGGGTGTAGCGGACCACGGCGATGGAGGCGACGCAGATGTTCAGCGCCAGCGCCGAGGGACGCATCACCTCCGGCGCCAGACCGAAAAGCGCCATGGCGGCCAGATAGCCCGAGGCGCCGGCATGGCCGACCGAGGAATAGAGCGTGGCCGCGCCAAAGATCAGGACGGTCAGCAGGAGGTCGTCGCCGTGCATGGGAAAGTGTCCTCTGTCCGGCCGCCGGTCTGCGGCCCCATCCCGGGACCGTCTCAGCCCGGTGGTGGTGGCGGGGGTGGCGGGGGAGGTTCCAGCGCCCTTGCGTCGGTCTGCAGGGCGGTGATCGCCGCGCCGATGCGGGCATCGGTGATCGCCGAATCCTGCAGGCCCTGAACCCGGGCGAGATCCTGCACCAGGCCCGAACAGGCCGCGCCGAAGGCCGCCACCCCGTTCTCCAGGCGCAGAAGCCCGTCGTCGGCCATGCGCCCGAATCCTTCCGCCGCCCGTACCTGGGCATCAAGCCCGGCACCCGCCGCCGCGCCCACCTCGCTCAGCCGCTGGCGGTTGCGTGCGCCCATGGCAACGTGGAACCGGGCGTCCGAGCGCAGTGCCGCCACCTGCCGGGCGAGGGCCACGATCCCTTCCAGCCAGGTGTCGATGCGCGGCAAGAGCGGCCGCAGCGCCCGGCGCGCCACACGCGGCGCCTTGGCCTCGGCCATGGCCAGCCGCACGCGGTATTCGATCGCGGTGCGCGCCATCCGCGTAACCTCCAGATCGTCGCGCATGGTCTCGCCGAAACCGCGGGCGAGGAACTCGCGCCACAGCCCGTCGTCATTGGCCTTGTCGCGCAGGTCGAGCCCGATCTTCACCACCAGCACCGCCACCCCGGCGGCGGCCGCAATGATCCAGGTGCCGGGGTTGAGCAGGTCCCGGCTTTCGGCAACCAGGCATGAGACGGCAGCGATGCCGGTCAGGCCGATCATCACGGCGTTGGAGGGCGCGATCAGCGCCGCCTCGATCCGCGCCCGCAGGAGACCGCCGCGCAGCGACGAGGCCGAGGCCTCGCCGGGTGGAGGAAGCACGTCCATCTACTGCTCGGCCGAGATGCGCAGATAGGCCTGGCCGATGGAGGCGGGATCGGCGGTGAAGTAGGTGCCGTTGGTATCGCCGGCCAGCCGTTTCAGCAGCTCCTCGTCGGTGCCCTCGCCCAGGCCGATGACGAAGAACTTGGTGCCCTCTTCACCTTCCTGCGAGCCGAGGCAGGTCTGGAACATCCGGGTCTGCGAGATCTCGCCCACCGTATCCATCCCGTCCGACAGCAGCACGATGCCATAGAGCCGGTTGTCGCCCGCCGCCCGGTCGCGCACCGCCTCCTGGCCCAGAAGCTGGGTGGCGGCGCAGACGGCGCCGTTGAGGTTGGTATCGCCATCGGCCACCAGCCCCAGCACCCGGTTGCGCAGCGTCTCGGCCACCTTGGAGACATCGGCGATGGGTTCGGCCAGGGTCACGTTGGTGGAGAAGGAGACCATCCCCACCCGGTCGCGCGGGTCGAGCCGCTTGAGAAACTCCGCCGTGGCCTCGGTGGCGGTCTTGATCCGCTCGCCCTGCATCGAGCCCGAGACATCCAGCACCAGAAGCACCGTGGCCTTGCGCTTTGTCGTCAGGAACTGGTCGATCAGCGCCTCGGAGACCGCCGGGCTGGGGATGTCGAGATCGGGCACCGCTTGCGGCGTCGCGGAAGGATCGGTGCCGTTTTCCACCGTCAGCCCGCCGCCGGGATTGGCCGCGCCCGAGAAGGGGCGGACATAGTTGGCCGAAGCCAGGCCCTGCATCTTGTCGCCGCGCAGGAAGTCGAGGAACAGCTTCGCCGCCTCGGCCTCCGCCGCATCGACCCAGGGCGCGCCGTCAAGGATGCAATAGGGCTGCGGCGACCAGAAGGTGCCCTCCTGCGGGAAGATGAAGGCGAGCGGGAAACGCAGCTCTGCCTGGCGCTCGACATTGAAGCGCACCGCACCTTCCTCGAAGGCCGAGGTGACATGCAGGAAGGCCGGTCCGCCGCGTGCCATGTTGGCGAGCAGGTCGGTGGTGACCATGCCGTATTTGGTGGTGTTCTGCGCCAGCGTGCGCAGCGCCTCCTCCACCTGCGGGGCATAGACATCCCCGGTGGTCAGGCCCTCGGTCTTGCCCAGCGTGGCATAGACCGACTGGGCAATGAACAGCAGCCCGGCGGAAGAGTATTGCGGATGGGTATGGCCGAGCTTCAGCCGGCCCCATTCCGGATGGCCGTAACGCTTCCAGCCCTCCGGGTCGTTGGCCAGTTCGATCAGCGCCTTGAGGCTGACGGGCTTGGCCGGCCAGCCCAGGGCCTCGGCCATGGGGCGCCACATGGCCAGGCCAACCGGGGTAAGCACGGTGGGCTGGCAGGGCTGGCTGGCGATCGGCTTGGGCTTGGACCGGCTCCAGCGCTCGTTCAGCTGGTCCACCCAGGTCATTTCGCCGGGCGACCAGACGACCGGCTGCAACTGCTCGCCGGCGATCTGCAGCATCGATTCGCCCGAAAGCACGTTGGAGGTGGTGATCTCGATCGGCCGGCCGTCGGCGGTGGTGATGCCGGCGGCCTTGAACTCCGCCACTCCGGCGGCAAGCCATTTCGACTTGGTCACCGCCGAGGCGATGGTGACGGTGACCGGCTCCTTCTCCACCCCCGGAATCGGCAGGCTGCCGAGCCCGCCCTCCTTCATCCCGAAAGTATAGATCGCCCCGCCGATCGCCGCCGCCCCGATCAGGATGGTCAGGAAATTGCGCCGCGAACTCATGGGGCTGCTCCCTAATGGCTGGCTGCAGGCTAGCTTCCCGGCGCGGCCGGCGCAATCCACGCCTCAGGCGGCCAGCGGCCGGATCAGCTCCGGCCCTTCGGTACGGTTGGAATTGACCGCCGTGCCCACCCGGTGCGCCGCAAGCACCCCCTCGGCCGAGGCCCGCATCAGCACCGCCGCGCCAGGACCGGCCTCGCCCAGCCACAGGGGCCAGCCCTCCGGCTCCAGCACCACGGGCTCGCGGTGGTGCAGCCCGCGCATCCCCGGTCCGGCCTCGGTGGAAAGGATTGCCAGGGTGTCGAGCGCCTGCCCAGCCCGCTCCCAGCGCTGCCAGAGCCCGGCAAGGGCAAGGGGCGCGCCATCGGCGCGGGTGAAGTACCAGGGGAGTTTCCGGCCCTCGACGGTCTGCCACTCGAAAAAGCCCGAGGCCGGTACCAGACAGCGCCGCGCCCGCACCGCCTCGCGGAAGGCGGGCTTGCTGGCCACGGTCTCGGACCGGGCGTTGATGATCAGCGGCCCGCCGGCGGGACTGTCGTACCAGGCCGGCAGGAACCCCCAGCGCATGGCCCGCAACCGCCGAACCCCGGCCTCGGAGGTCACCGCCGCCACCGCCTGGGTCGGGCAGACATTGTAGCGCGGGACCGGCGGCAGGTCGTTGCCCGGCAGCGCGTCGAAGAGCGCCGCCAGGGCCTCGGACGGATGGGTGATGGTGAAACGGCCGCACATCCGGTCGATCATGCCCCAGCCGGACGAAAGGAAAAACCCTCCGCCCGGCGGGAGTTTCCTCCCT
>CAZRQN010000093.1:0-11813 GCA_964602115.1 uncultured Rhodobacterales bacterium | reverse complement strand
GGCGAAAGGGTCAGATCTCCACGTCGTCCTCGTCGTGCTCCCCATCGTCTCCGGCCAACTGTGCCGAGCGGCTTCCGCCCTTGGCCGTGGTCACGACGCCGAGCGACTTGAGCTTGCGGTGCAGCGCCGAACGCTCCATGCCGACAAAGCTGGCCGTGCGGCTGATGTTGCCGCCGAAGCGGTTGATCTGGGTCAGGAGATATTCCTTCTCGAACAGCTCCCGCGCCTCGCGCAGCGGCAGCGTGGCCAGTGCGCCGCCCAGCACCAGCTTGCCCTCGCCCTCGGACGGGCTTTCGCGGCCGGGCAGTTCGCGGGCCTCGATCGGACCGCCGGCCTCGCCGAGGATGAGCACCCTTTCGATGACATTGCGCAACTGGCGGACATTGCCGGGCCAGGACATGGTCTGCAGGAGCGCCTCTGCCTCGCCCGACAGCGCCCGCAGCGGCAGGCCCTGGCTGCGGTGGAAATGGGCGATGAAATGGTCGGCCAGGACCGGGATGTCCTCGCGCCGCTCCTCCAACCCGGGAACCGCGATCGGCACCACGTTCAGCCGGTCGTAAAGCTCCTGGCGGAAACGCCCGGCGCGGATCTCGGCCCTGAGGTCGCGGGTGGTGGAGGAAACGACGCGGAGGTCCACCCGTACCTTGTCGGTGCCGCCGGCGCGGGTGAACTGCTGCTCGACCAGCACCCGAAGGATCTTCGACTGGGTGCCGGGCGGCATGTCGGCCACCTCGTCGAAATAGACCACGCCGCCATGGGCCTGTTCCAGAAGCCCCTTTTCCACCCCCCGGTCCGAGGTCTCGCGGCCGAAGAGCACCTCCTCCATCCGCTCCGGTTCCACCGTCGCCGAAGTGACGGTGACGAAGGGCGCGGCGGCGCGATGGGACTGGGCATGGATGTAGCGCGCCGCCATCTCCTTGCCGCAGCCCGGGCCGCCGGTGAGCATCACCCGCGCATTCGACTTGGTCACCTTGTCGAGCTGGGCCTTCAGCGCCCGGAAGGCGGCGGAATTGCCGATCATGTCCGAGGTCGTCACCTCGCGCTTGCGCAGGTCAGAATTCTCCCGGCGCAGCTTCGAGGCTTCCATCGCCCGGCTGACGACAACCAGCAACTGGTCGATGTTGAAGGGCTTCTCGATGAAGTCATAGGCGCCCTGCTTGATGGCGGCGACGGCGATCTCGATGTTGCCATGGCCGGAGATGATCACCACCGGCACATCGGGGTTGTCGCGCTTGACCGCCTTGAGGATGTCGATCCCGTCCATCCGGCTGTCCTTGAGCCAGATGTCGAGGATCATCAGGCTGGGCGGATCGCCATTGATCTCGGCCATGCAGTCGTCCGAGGTCCCGGCGAGCCGGACGGTATAGCCCTCGTCGCGCAGGATGTCCCCGATCAGCTCGCGGATGTCCTTCTCGTCATCCACGATCAGGATGCCACTCATCTCAACCTCCCTGCCCGCCTGCCGCCCGCCGGCCCCTTGCGGGGCGCGCCAGTCGCGGCAGCCTGATTTCCGCCATCGCCCCGGCATGGGAATTGCCGGGGAACACTTCCGCATCAAGGAGCGCCATGGTGCCGCCATGCTCCTCGATGATCTTCTTGACGATGGGCAGGCCGAGGCCCGTGCCCTTTTCCCGCGTCGTCACATAGGGTTCGAACAGGCGCGCCCGGTCGGGCGGCAGGCCGATGCCGTTGTCGGCGATGCGGATCACCACATGATCCGGCTGCGGCTCCAGCGCCACGCGGATCTCGGGCACGAAGCCTTCCGGCGCGCCCTTCTGCTGCAGGCTCTCGATCGCCTCGCCGGCATTCTTGATCAGGTTGGTCAGCGCCTGGCCGATCATCGTCGCGTCGAGATCCATCAGGATCGGCTCCGCCGGCAGGTCGGCCTTCACCGGCAGGCCGGAACCCTGCAGCGTCACCGCATCGCGCACCAGCCGCAGGATGTCCTCCTCGCGGCGGTCGGGCTCGGGCATGCGGGCGAACTTGGAGAATTCGTCCACGATCCGCCGCAGGTCGTTGGTCTGGCGGATGATGACATCGGCATATTGCTCCAGATCCTCGGGCTCGGCCACCTGGCTGCGGTACTTGCGCCGGATGCGTTCGGCCGAAAGCTGGATCGGGGTCAGCGGGTTCTTGATCTCATGCGCGATGCGGCGGGCGACATCGCCCCAGGCCGCCATCCGCTGGGCTGAGACCAGGTCGGTCACGTCGTCGAAGGCGATCACATAGCCCTCGACCCCGCTTTCGGAGGAGCGTTCGGCAATGCGCACCAGAAGGCTTTCCATCCTTCCGCGCCGGACCAGGCGCACCTCCTCCTGGACGGAAGGTTGAAGACTGTCTTTCAACCGATTGAAGACAGGCGCGAATTCCGGAACGATGGTGAACAGCTCCACCCCATGGGCGGCCGTGTCAATGTCCAGAAGCCGCTCGCCGGCGCGGTTGACGAAATCCACCCGCCCGCCGGCATCAAGCCCGATCACCCCGGCGGTGATCGACGAAAGGACCGAATCGAACAGCCGCCGCCGTTCCTCGGTGGCGCGGTTGCTGCCGATCAGCGCCTCGCGCTGGCCCTTGAGCTGGCGGGTCATCTGGTTGAACAGCCGCCCGAGCATCGAGATCTCGTCGTCGCCTTCGTCCTCGATCACCTGCACGTCGAGATCGCCCTTGCCGACCCGCTGCGCCGCGCCGGCCAGCCGTCCGACCGGCCGCGCGAGCCTTTCGGCGAACCACAGGCCGAGCCAGATCGCCGCGAGGATCAGGATCATCGCGAAACCAAGGTAGAGCAGGCCGAATTCGAACAGCAGCCGCCCCCGCTCCTCCTCAAGCTGCTGGTAGAGCCGCACCGTCTCGCGGGTTTCGTCCAGCAGCGACAGGATGCCGCCATCGACCTCGCGGCTGACATAGAGATAGCGGTCGGCATAGGCGTCGAGGTGAACCAGCGCGCGCAACTCGTTGTTGGGCCAGTCGTCGATCAGCACCGTCTCGCCTGCCTTGGCGCGGGCGATTTCCGCCGGCGACAGGGGTTCGAAATCGAAGAGATAGCTCTTCTCGCCCCGCGTCTTCAGCACCCCGGCACCATCGACCAGATAGGCCTCGCGCAGGCCGCGCTGGATGCGCGCCTGGCCCTCGGTCAGCAAGGGGCGCAACTGGTCGTCGGCGAGGAAGAAGGTCGATTGCTTGGCGACGTTGAGATAGGCCGCCAGCGCCACGGCATCCTCGGTCAGGTCGCGCCGGTGTTCGCTGTCATAGGCCTCGGCCGCCGCCAGCGACGAGCCCACCACATCGCGCACGCGGTCGGAGAACCAGCCTTCGAGACCGAAATTCACCGTCACCACCGCGAAGACCGCGACGATCACCGTCGGGAACAGCGCCACGCCGGCGAAGACGCCGGAGAGCCGCAGGTGCAGGCGCGAGCCGGCCGAAAGGCTGCGGCGGTCGGCGACGATACGGGCGATGCGGGCCAGGACAAGCGTGGCCACCACCAGCACATAGACGAGGTCGGCCAGCAGGATGAAGCGCAGGAAGGGCGACTGCGCGCCCTGGTTCATCGGGCCGAGCGCGAGGAAGGTCGCCAGGGCCAGGGCCGGACCGAGCACCACCAGGCCGAAGGTCATCGCCGTCTGCACCCGGCGCTGGCGGCGCAGCCGGACGAGCCTTTCCCAGGTGTTTCCGCGCATGATCGCCGTCAAGCGATGCGCCCCCATATGTTGTGGACTGCGGGGCGCGACCCGCTTTGGTCACACCACCTGTGGCGGGTTTACATCAGCTTGCGCCGGCGTGTCACGCGGATATCGAGATCGGTGATCTTCTTGCGCAAAGTATTGCGATTGATCCCGAGCAGATCGGCGCAGCGTGCCTGGTTGCCGCCGGTGGCGTCGAGTGCGATCTCGATCAGCGGTCCCTCTACCTCCTTGAGAATACGCTGGTAAACGCCGGCCGGCGGCAGTTGTCCGCCATGGAGGTCGAAGTAGCGCTTCAGGTGCCGTGCCACCGATGCGGAGAGCTTCTCGCCCTCGCCGCCGCCACGCAGGGGCTCCAGCACCGGCTGGGCGCCAAGAGCCGCGTCCACCTCGCTGCGGGCAATCTCCGGCTCTGCCGAGGTGACGAGAAGCCGGCGCAGCACATTGCCCAGCTGGCGCACGTTGCCGGGCCAGGAATAGCCGCGCACCAGGTCCCGGGCCTCGGCCGACAGGCGGCGGGGGTTCACCCCGTCGCGCTCGGCCCGAGCCAGGAAATGCTCGGCCAGCAGCGGGATGTCGTCCACCCGCTCGCGCAGCGCGGGGACCTGAAGCGTCACGCCGTTCAGCCGATAGTAGAGGTCGGGGCGGAAGCGTCCGGACTCGACCCTTGCCTGAAGGTCCACCTGGGTTGTGGCCATGAACCGCGGCGCATGGTCGCCGCCATGGTCGAGCATGCGCACGGCGCGGCCCTGGGCGTCGTCGTCGAAATCGCCCACCTCGTCGAAGACCAGACTGCCGCCGCGCGCCCGGGACAGGATCTGCGACGGACCGTCGATTCCGGTCAGATCGGCGGCCTGGGCCACCACGAAGGGCTGGCCCCGCCGGTCGGAAAGGTCGTGGATCGTGCGCGCGATCAGGCTCTTGCCGGTCCCCGACTCCCCGGCGACAAGAACCGGCAGATCGGTGTTCATCACCCGCGCCACCAGCCGGTAGAGCGCCTGCATCGCCGGGGTGCGTCCGACCAGCGGCAGGTCGTCGCCGGCCTCGCGCGGGGGCGAGGGCGCCTTCTGCGGGCTGCGTCGCTTAAGGTCCAGCGCCTTGGCCGAGCGTTTCATCAGGTCGGGCAGGTCGAAGGGCTTGGGCAGGTAATCGAAGGCCGCCGCTTCCGCCGCCTGGATCGCGGTCACGATCGTGTTCTGCGCCGAGATGACGATGACCGGCAGGCCCGGGCGCAGCTTGCCGATGCGCGGAAGCGCGTCGAGCCCGTTGCCATCGGGCATGACCACATCGGTGATGACGAGGTCGCCCTTGCCCTCCTCGACCCAGCGCATCAGGGTCATCAGGCTGGAGGTCGCGTGAACCTTGCAGCCGGCGCGGGTCAGCGCCTGGGTCAGTACCGTGCGGATCGTGCGGGCGTCGTCGGCGACAAGAATCGTGCCGTCCATCACTCACCCTCTCTCATGATTCGCGCTCGGCCCGTTCCGTCTTGCTGGCCACCGGAAGTGACAGGCGGAAGACGGTGCGGCCCGGGACCGAAGCGACGCTGATCCAGCCCTCGTGGTCGGAGACGATCTTGGAAACCAGCGCCAGGCCCAGCCCGGTGCCATTCTCCCGCCCCGAAACAAAGGGCTCGAAGATGTTGGCGGCGATGTCGGGCGGCAGACCCGGACCATCGTCGATGATCTCGACCTGCAGCCCCAGCGGCCGGCCGGAGCCGTCCTTGCGCCGCAGCCGCAGCGAAAGGTCGTAAAAGGTGTGCAGCCGGATCGTCCCGCCCCCGGGCCCCGCCGCCTCGGCGGCATTCTTGATCAGGTTCATGAACACCTGGGTCAGCTGGTCGGGATCGGCAAAGGTCGGCGGGAGCGAGGGGTCGTAATCCTCCACGAAGGTCATCCTTGCGCCGAACCCCACGAGCGCCGAGCGGCGCACCCGGTCGAGCACGTCGTGGATGTTCACCGCCCGCCGCTCCGGCGGGCGCAGGTTGCCGAACTGCTCCACCTGCTCCAGCAGCTTCACGATCCGCCGCGTCTCCTCGACGATCAGATCGGCCAGCTCGCGGTCCTCGGCCGGCAGGTTCATCAGCAGAAGCTGCGCGGCACCGGAGATGCCGGCCAGCGGGTTCTTGATCTCGTGGGCCAGCATCTCGGCCATGCCGATCGCCGACTTGGCGGCGGACTTGACCTGGCTTGCGCGTTCCAGCCGCCCGGCAATGGCGCGCGGGGCGATGAGCAGCATCACCACCTCGGGATTGTCGTGCATCGGCGCAAGATGCAGGGCGCAGGTCACGGGCGGCTGCTCGCCCGAGGTGACATCGACATCGTTGACGACAAAGGCCGCACGGTTCTCGCGCGCCCGCGCCAGCGCCTCTTCCATCGGCGCGTCGATGTGCAGCCGGTCCCAGACCGGCTGTCCGGCCAGGCTGCGAACCGAGGAGTTCATGAAGGCCTCGGCCGCCGGATTGACCTCGATGATGCGGCTGTCCTCGTCGATCAGCACCGCCGGCAGCGGCAGCGAGGCCCAGACCACGCCGGGCACCGGATAGGGCGCGCGATAGCCCTTCATGCGGCAAAGGCCCGTTGCAGCCCGGCATGGACGGCCCGGGGATCAGTTGCGGTCAGCAGATCGCCACGCATCAGTCCGGCGCCATCGAGATACCAGCCGAGATGCTTGCGGGCACAGCGCAGGCCCAGCTCACGGCCGTAATGGGAAAGCATCGCCTCGTGATGGGCGATGACCAGATCGGCCAGCGCCGCACCCTGCGGCGCAGCCGGCGCCGGCCGGCCGGAAAGGTTGGCGGCGATCTGGCCGGGCAGCCAGGGCCGCCCCTGTGCCGCGCGCCCCACCATCACCCCGGCGGCGCCCGAGGCGGCGAGCGCCGCCCGCGCCGCCTCGGCGCTGTCGATGTCGCCGTTGGCGATCACCGGGATGCGCACGGCCTCCACCACGGGGCGGATCGCCGCCCAGTCGGCGCGACCGGTGTAGAACTGCGCCCGCGTCCGGCCGTGGACGACGATCTGGCGGATGCCGGCGGCCTCGGCGCGGCGGGCGATCTCGGGCGCGTTCAGTGCCCCCTCATCCCAGCCGAGCCGGATCTTGAGCGTCACCGGCACCGCGACCGCCGCCACCACCGCCTCGATGATGGCCATCGCCGCCTCCGGCGCCCGCATCAAGGCCGCGCCCGCCCAGCCGGAGGTGACGCGGCGCGCCGGGCAACCCATGTTGATGTCGATCTGACGCGCCCCCTGCCCCGCCACCACCCGCGCCGCCTCGGCCATCAGCGCCGGATCGCAGCCGGCCAGCTGCACCGCTGTCTCGGGCTCGTCGGCACCGATCTCGGCCCGCGCCCGCGCCTCGATCCCGCCGCAGAGCACTTCGCGGCTGGCGACCATCTCGGAGGTGACGAGGCCGACGCCGAAATGCCGGGCGATGCGGCGGAACGGCAGGTCGGTGATCCCGGCCATCGGCGCGAGCAGGACCGGCGGGGCGGGCGGCAAATTCTCGGACACGATGCGAAAACCTCGGATACTGCTGACAGCTAGCCACCGCGCGCCGCCGGCACAAACTGCCGACCCGCCGGCAGTTGCCCGAAAAAACGGCGCTGCCCATTTCTTGTGCATTTTGCCTGAAGCTTTGGCGGATTGAAACCCGCCCTGCGCCGGCTAGGCTGGCATCCGCCGGGCCGCCATCGCAACAGGGCCGGGTCGAGGGAGGCCTGGGTGCCCGGGGAAAGACAAGCAACCGCCGTGGTCATCGTCGCCGCCGGACGGGGAAGCCGGATGGGTGGCGGCCTTGCCAAGCAGTGGCGGCCTCTCGCCGGCCGCCCGCTGCTTGCCCATGCCGTCGCGGCGCTGGCGCCCCATGGCGAGGTCCTGCTGGTCATCCATCCCGAAGACCGGGCGCGGGCCGAGGCGCTTGGCCTGCCCTGGGTTGCCGGAGGGGCGACGCGGCAGGACAGCGTGCGGGCGGCGCTGGAGGCCCTGGCGGAGCGCAGCCCGGCCCGGGTGCTGATCCACGACGCCGCCCGCCCCTTCGTCTCCGCCGCGCTGGTGGCACGCCTTCTGGCGGCGCTCGACGGCGGTGCCTCCGCCGTCGCCCCGGGCCTGCCGGTCATCGACGCGCTCTGGCGCGGGGCGCAAGGCCGGGTGGCGGGAACCGTGCCGCGCGAGGACCTCTTCCGCGCCCAGACCCCGCAGGCCTTTCGCTTCGATGCCATTCTCGCCGCACATCGCGCCCATCCGGGCGGCGCCGCCGACGATGTCGCGGTGGCGCGGGCGGCGGGGCTTGACGTGGTGATCGTCGAGGGCGAGGAGGACAACTTCAAGCTCACCCACCCGGGTGATTTCGTCCGGGCAGAGCGGCTGATGGGGACGCGGATGGATGTGCGGACGGGCAACGGCTTTGATGTCCATGCCTTCGGCCCCGGCAACCATGTCACGCTTTGCGGGGTGCAGATCACCCATGACCACGGCCTCGCCGGCCATTCCGACGCCGATGTCGGCATGCATGCGCTGACCGATGCGATCTATGGCGCCCTTGCCGAGGGCGACATCGGCCGCCATTTCCCGCCTTCCGATCCGCAATGGAAGGGTGCCGACAGCCGCATCTTCCTTGCCCATGCCGCCGCGCTGGCCGGCAAGCGCGGTTTCCGCATCACCTCGGCCGATGTGACGCTGATCTGCGAAAGGCCGAAGATCGCCCCCCATGCCGAGGCGATGCGGGCCGCGCTGGCGGCGACGCTGGGCATCGATGCCGGCCGCGTCAGCGTCAAGGCCACGACCTCCGAGCGCCTGGGCTTCACCGGGCGGGAGGAAGGCATCGCCGCCCTCGCAACAGCCACTTTGGTATCGCCATGAGCAGACTTGTCACCACCGTCCTCGGCCTCGGCCTGCTGCGTCCCGCGCCCGGCACCTGGGCCTCGCTGGCCGCCGTCCTGCTCGGCTGGGCGGTGCTTTGGCTCACGGGCTTTCCCGGCCTGCTGATCGCCTTCGTCGCGGTCACGCTGGCGGGGTTCTGGGCCTGCGGCGAAGAGGTGGTGGACGACGAGGATCCGCCGGAAGTGGTGGTGGACGAGGTGGCAGGCCAGTGGCTGGCGCTGCTCTTCCCCGCCGTCGCCTTCTGGATCCACGGCTGGAGCGGCTGGCTGCCCTGGCCGGCGCCCCTGGCGGCCTTCGTCTTCTTCCGCCTGTTCGACATCTGGAAGCCCGGACCCATCGGCTGGATCGACCGCCGCCACACACCGGCCGCGGTGATGCTCGACGATCTGGCCGCCGGCGCCGTGGCCGGGCTTTGCGCGCTGGCGGCGGGGTTGGGATGGCACGCGGCCCAGACCCTGCTCTCCTGAGCGCCATCCTCGCCGCCGCAAGGGCGCGCGGCTGGCGGCTGGCCGCAGCCGAAAGCTGCACCGGCGGCCTGGTCTCCGCCGCGCTCACCGAATTGCCCGGATCCTCCGACGTCTTCGACCTCGGCCTCGTCACCTATGCCAATGCCGCCAAGACCGCGATGCTCGGGGTCAGGCCCGCCACGCTCGCGGCCCATGGCGCCGTCTCCGAACCGGTGGCGCAGGAGATGGCCGAGGGGGCCCGCTGCGCCGCCGCCGCCGATCTCGCCGTGGCGATCACCGGCATCGCCGGACCCGGCGGATCGGAATCCAAGCCGGAGGGCCGCGTCTGCTTCGGCCTGGCCACCGCCGCCGGCACCATGACCGAGACAGTGGAATTCGGCCCCCTCGGCCGGACCGGCGTCCGCGCCGCCGCCCGCGACCACGCGCTCGCACTCGTCCTGCGCGGGCTGACGGCGGTGTGAGCGTAGCGGCCGGCCCGGCCGAGGACTCCCCATCGACGAGATCCGGCGGGTGCCCGAAATGGAGCAAAACCCCGCGATTCCCGCCCGTTCTTTCAGCACATCAGGAATCGCCCGTTTTTCGCGCGGCGCCATGTGGCCCTGCCGCTTTTCCGGGCGCGCCCAAACCGGTTTCTGCGCGGGGACGACCACGGGGGGATCCGCATGAACGGCGCCGATACGGCTTTCATCATCACCGCAACGGCGCTTGTGCTGTTCATGACATTGCCTGGCCTGGCGCTGTTCTACGGCGGACTGGTCCGGGCGCGGAACGTGCTTAGCGTGCTGATGCACTGTTTCGCCATCGCCTGCCTGATGAGCGTCCTTTGGCTTGTCGCCGGCTATTCCATCGCCTTCGGTGCCGGCAACGAGATCTGGGGCGGGCTGGGCAAGGCCTTCCTGTCCGGGGTCACGGCGGAGAGCCTGACCGGCACCCTGCCGGAGGTGCTGTTCTTCGCCTTCCAGATGACCTTCGCCATCATCACCCCGGCGCTGATCGTCGGCGCCTATGTCGAGCGCGTCGGCTTCGGCTTTGTCCTGCTCTTCTCCGCCCTGTGGATGCTGATCGTCTATGCGCCGGTGGCGCATTGGGTCTGGGGCGGCGGGATGCTGGCCGATGGCGGGATCTTCGGCGAAACCGGGGTGCGCGACTTTGCCGGCGGGATCGTCGTGCATGAGACGGCCGGGCTTGCGGCCCTGCTGATCGCCGTCCTGCTCGGCCCCCGCCGCCACCGCACCACGCCGCCGCACCAGCCGGGGATGGTCATGGTCGGCGCGGCGATGCTGTGGGTGGGCTGGTTCGGCTTCAACGGCGGCTCGGCGCTCGCCGCCAACGGCACGGCGGCCATGGCGCTGACGGTGACGCATCTTTCCGCCGCCACGGCCTCGCTGAGCTGGATCCTCTGGGAAAGGATCAAGTTCGGCCGCGCCTCGCTGGTCGGCATCGTCACCGGCGCCATCGCCGGACTGGCCTCGATCACGCCCGCCTCGGGCTTTGTCGGGCCGGTGGAGGCCCTGGTCATCGGCTTCATCGCCGGCATCCTCTGCCAGGAAGCGGTGAGCCTGGTGCGCAACCGGCTGAAGATCGACGACACGCTCGATGTCTTCGCGGTCCATGGCGTGGGCGGCATCTTCGGCACGGTGATGGTCGCCGTCTTCGGCGCCGGAACCTGGAGCGCGCAGCTTGGCGGGCTGGCGATGGCGGGCCTGTGGACGGTCGCGGCGACCTTCGTGCTGGTCAAGCTGGTCGGGATGGTCACGCCCCTGCGGGTGGATGCCGAGACCGAGGTCAACGGCCTCGATCTTTCGGTCCATGGCGAGCAGGCCTATCAGCTGACGAGCTGAACACCTGGAGCGGCGGTGTCAGGGCCTGCTGCCGTGCAGGTCCTCGGCCCGCCGCTCGAAGGCGCGGACGATGCGCTGCATCGCCTCGTTGAACACCAGCCCGATGATCCCGCGCAGGATGGCGTTGCGGAATTCGAAATCGACGTCGAACTCCACCTCGCAGCCGCCTTCGGGCAGCGGGCGGAAGTCCCAGGTCGAATGCAGGTGGTGGAACGGACCGTCGAGATAGTCGGTCTCGATCCGCCGCGTCTCGGGCCGCAGGATCACCCGGCTGCCGAAGGTCTCGCGGAAGACCTTGAAGGCAATCACCAGATCGGCCTCGACCCTTTCGCCGCCTTCCACCGGCAGGCGGCGGCGGATCCGGGCGGCGGCGCACCAGGGCAGGAACTGCGGATAGCTTTCGATATCGGCGACCAGCGCATACATCTGATCGGCGGTCCAGGGCAGGCGCTTGACTTCGTGGTGCTTGGGCATCGGTCTTTCGCGTGGCAGGCGGGGGCCACTTGGGCTATGCGGGCCGGGGTTTTCAAGGGGAGAAGCGATGAAGCCCTATGTCATCGACCCGATGATCTCGGCCAAGGCCATTGCCGCGCGGGTGGAGGATCTGGCCCGGGAGATCACCGCGCATTTCGCCGGCACCGAAAAGCTGGTGGTCGTGGGCCTCCTGCGCGGCTCCTTCGTCTTCATCGCCGATCTGGTGCGCGAGATCGACCTGCCGCTGGAGGTCGATTTCCTTGAAGCCTCCTCCTACGGCAATGCCACCGAGTCGAGCCGCGAGGTGCGCATCCTCAAGGACCTCTCGGGCGAGATCGCCGGCCGCGACGTGCTGGTGGTGGAGGATATCGTCGATACCGGCTTTACCCTGCATCATGTGGTCAACCTGCTGCGCGCCCGCGGGCCGAAGCGGCTGGAGGTCTGCGCGCTTCTCGACAAGCCCTCGCGCCGCGAGGT
>CAZRQN010000092.1:0-11859 GCA_964602115.1 uncultured Rhodobacterales bacterium | reverse complement strand
CGGTTGGGGTTCTCGCCATAGCGCCCGTCGGTCGGCCGGCGCGAGGGCTGGACATAGGCCGCAGCCCAGGGGCGCGGCCCCAGCGGGCGCAGCGTCGTCGCCGGATGGAAGGTCCCCGCCCCCACTTCCATGTCATAGGGTTGCAGCACCGCGCAGCCCTGCGCCGCCCAGTAGCTCTGCAGGCGCAGGATGATCTCCTGGAAGGAACGCGGCGCGGCCATGCGGATACCCCGGGGCTGGTCGGAAGGCGCGCTCTCCATAGGGGCAAGGCCACAGAGGGTCAATGTGCGCAGGGTTCCGGGGCCGACAGGCTGGCAATCACGGGAAAGATGTGGTTCACAGCGGCCAAAGGTTTGGCGAGGCGGGGCTTTCATGCGTCTTTGGCTGGTTTTGGTCGGGGTCCTCCTCATGCTCGGGGGGGCGGCTTCGGCGCAGGAGCGGGCCTGGGTGCAGATCGAGAGCCAGCCGACGCTGAAGGAAGGCGAGGACCGCGCCCGCGCCTATGCCACGATCTTCCCCGATGTCGTGGGCTTCCGCGTCGCCTCGGGCTGGTACGCCATCGCGCTCGGCCCCTATACCAAGGCGGCGGCCGAGGACCGGCTGGCCCGGCTGCGCGCCGACAACATGATCCCCTCCGACAGCTTCATCGCGCTTGGCGAGGTCTATCGCACCCCCTTCTGGCCGGTGGGCACCGATCCCGCCGCGCTGTTGCCGCAGAGCGAGGCGCCGGCGACCGCAGAGGCGCTGGAACCCCTGCCTGACGCTGCCGAACCCGTGGCGGCGGTGCCGGAACCCGAACCGCAGCCGGCCGATGAAACCCTGGCCGAGGCCAAGGCTTCGGAGTCCGATCTGGACCGCGAGGCGCGCGAGGCCCTGCAGGGCGGGCTGAAGTTCTTCGGCTTCTACAGTTCGGCCGTGGATGGCGCCTTCGGCCCCGGCACAAGGGCGGCCATGTCCGCCTGGCAGGAGGCCAAGGGCTACGAGCCGACCGGCGTGCTCACCTCCCGCCAGCGCGCGGCGCTGCTGGGCGAGAAAGCGGAGATCGAGGCGGCGCTGGGGCTGGAGACGATCACCGAGGAAGAGGCGGGAATCGCCATCACCCTGCCCATGGCGCTCGTCGCCTTCGACCGTTACGAGCCGCCCTTCGTCCATTTCTCCGGCAAGGACGGCTCCGGCCTGCGCGCACTTCTGATCTCGCAACCGGGCGACGAGGCCGCGCTTGCCGCGCTTTACGAGGCGCTGCAGACGCTTGATGCCGTGCCGCCCGGCGGTCCGCGTGAACTCTCGGACCGGCGCTTCACCATCGAGGCCTCCGACGGCCATGTCGCCTCCTACGCCCAGGCGGAGGCGGAGGGCGGCTTCATCAAGGGCTTCATGCTGATCTGGACGCCGGACAGCGCCGAAATCGCCGGCCGCGCCCTGACGGCGATGAAGTCGAGCTTCCAGCCCGTCGGCCGCAAGGCGCTCGACCCGGGGCTGGTGATGCTGTCGGAGGAAACCCGCGCCGGCATGCTCTCGGGGCTCGAGGTCCGGCGTCCCTCCCGGTCGCGCTCCGGCTTCTATGTCTCCGACACCGGCCAGGTGCTGACGGTGCCCGAAGTGCTCGACGGTTGTTCCCGCGTCACGCTCGATGGCGGGCCGGAAGTGGATGTCACCTTTGCCGATGCCGCGCTCGGCCTGGCGCTTCTGACCCCGCGCCAGCCGCTGTCGCCCCCGGCGGTGGCCGGGATCGAGACCGGCCCGGCGCGCCCGGGGATCGAGATCGCGGTGGCGGGGTATCCTTATGAGGACGCCATCCCCGCCCCGGCGCTGACCTTCGGCACGCTCGCCGCCGAGACGGGGCTTGCCGGCGAGGCCGGGCTGCGCCGGCTCGACCTGGCGGCGCGGTCGGGCGATGCCGGCGGGCCGGTGATCGACGCCGCCGGCGCGGTTCTCGGCCTTCTTCTCCCCACGCCGACCGGAGGGGCGCAGGTCCTGCCGGAAGGCGTGGCCTTCGCGGCCAGCGGCAAGGTGCTTGCCGAACGGCTGACGGCGGCCGGGGTTGCGGTCCAGCCGCCCCGGCGCGAGGGCGCGCTGGCGCCGGCCGATCTGGTGGCACGGGCCCGCAAGATGACGGTGATGGTCAGCTGCTGGAACTGAACGCGTCTCAGCCGCGCCAGAAGCGGGGCAGGAAGACGACCAGAAAGGCCAGCAGTCCCAGCCGGCCCATCAGCATGGTGCCGATCATCACCCATTTCGCGGCCATGGAGAAATCCACCATCGTCCCGGTGCGCGCGACGAGCGGGCCGTAGCCGTAGCCGATATTGCCGATCGAGGTCCAGATTCCGAAGATGGCCGAGGTCATGTCCGCCCCGAACATCGTCATCACCACCGACAGGACGAAGATCAGCGTCAGGTAACTCGTGGCATAGAGAATGACGCCGTTCATCGCGTCACTCGACACCGGCTGGTGATCGTATTTCACCGGATCTATGCGGTGCGGGCTGTCGATCCGGCGCAAGGCCACCTGCATGGCGGCAACGACGACCTTGACCCGGAAGACGGTCAGGGCCCCGGAGGACGAGCCCGAACAGCCGCCGATCAGCCCGACGGTGAAGGCGACGATCATCGAAAACCCGGCCCAGCCCGGAAAGCTGCCGGAGAAGAACCCGGTCCCGGTCATGATCGAGGTCAGGTTGAACAGGCTCTCCCGGAACGCAGGCTCCACGCCCATATCGCTGACCGCCACCCGCCAGACCGTCACGAGGACCGCCGCAACCAGAACCCAGAGGACGAAGGACCGCACCTGCACGTCCTGCCACAGCGGCCGGGGATGGCCCGCGACAAGCTGGACGTAGCGGATATAGGGCATGGCCGCGAGCACCATGAACAGCGAGCCGGCATATTCGCCGGCGCCCTGGTACTTGCCGAACGAAATATCCGCCGGGGAAAAACCCCCGGTGGCAATGGTCGCGAAGGCATTCACCACCGCGTCAAGCGGCTCCATCCCCACCGCCGAATAGACCATGATGCAGATCACGGTCAGCAGCGCATAGACACGCACCAGCGCCAGCGCGATATCGGCCGCGCGCGGCATCACCTTTCCGAACGTGTCGAAGCCCTCGGTGCGGAAGAACTGCATGCCGCCGACGCGCATCACCGGCAGGAAGATCATCGCCACGAAGGCGATGCCCAGCCCGCCGAGCCAGTTCAGCATCCCCCGCCACAGGTTCATCCCGGCCGGAAGATGGTCGAGCCCGACGATCACCGTCGAGCCGGTGGTGGTCATGCCCGAGACGCTTTCGAAGATCGCGTCGGTCCAGGACAGCTGCGGAGCGCCGAAGACGAAGGGCAAGGCACCGAACAGCGGCAGCATTGTCCAGGCCATCAGCGTCAGAACGAAGGCCAGACGAACGTCCATTGCCCGGAGATTGCGCGTCACCGTCGCCGCCGCCAGAAGTCCCCCGGCCACCAGCGTGATCAAGGCCGATTGCAGGAAAGGCCGCGCGTTGGGGTCGTCCAGCACATAATCGACGGCAGCCGGAACGGTCATGGTGGCCCCGAGGACCACCAGCATCAGCCCGGTCACATGGACCGCAGGTCGCAGATCGAGGCTCATCGCAGGCGCAGGCATGACCGGGCCTTGCACGGGCGTCAAGCGCCCGCCGGCAGTTCAGCGGGCGTGGATCAGGCTGCGGAAGAGATGCGGCTCCAGCCCGGTTCCGGCAAAGCTCGGGCCGCAGGTCAGCACGCTCACCGCGTCATGGCTGTGCAGGCTCTCCTGATGGCTGGCCGCGATCCGCAAATCGCCGACGCGCGGATCGCGCCGCAGCTCCGCCCGCAACGCCCGCACCGCATCCTCGACAAAGGCCGGATGGGCGGCGTTCAGTTCGGCAAAGGCCTGTTCGTCCTCGCGCTTGACCATCACCTGCGTCTCGGTGGGCAGCGCCCGGCGGGCAGCCTCGATCACATCCTCCAGCGCCAGATCGCCGGCACAGACCACCGAGATCCGCGCCACCGAGCGCTGCGAATGCGGGGTGGCGAGCTGTCCGCGCGTGGCCCGCGCATGCTCGGCCAGTTCCAGCGAACAGGGGCAGGTCGAGGAATAGACATAGTCGAGATGCAGGATGCGGGTGGTCTGGCCGGCCTGATGCACCACCTCATAGCCGGCATCGTAATACTGCCAGCCGCTGAGGCCCGAGCGCAGCGAGGGCACCTCCAGCGGCACCGAGACCCGCAAGAGGATGCGGGCGTCGAAGGCGCCATGGTCGCGGCGGTAGTCGTCGAGCGCCCGCTCCACCACCGCGAATCCCATGGCCTCGCCGGCATGGAGATAGAAGCTGCGCAGGATGCGGCTCATGTTGATCCCCCGCGCCTCGGCGGCGAGGCTGACCGTACCGGTCACCGAGGTCTCCAGCACCACCTCGCCCCCGTCACGGCGCGGATAGCGCAGCGGCAGGCGGAAGTTGGCGATGCCGACATGCTGGATCGCCGCCTGCATGCCCGATGCCTCCGGCCCCGCCCCGTTCTGGAGATCCGGCATCCCGGCGCGATAGGCAGCGTCGGGCCGGAACTCCGCCGGATAGCGCCGCGACAGCGGCGCCTGCGCATTGTCCAGCGGCAGGCGGTCGAGGTCCTTGGGATGGACGGTCATGGCGGGGGGATCCTCTCGGTTCGGGCCGCGCTCCGGGGGCGGCCGTCAATGTCACGGATGCCCCCAGATGGCCCCTCCCGCCCCCCGGCGCAAGGCCCGGCGCGACACAACGGCGCGCTGCCGCGACCCCCGCCAGCTCTGCGCCGTGCAGCCGCCCGGTCCACGCCCCTAGCTGGCTGCGCGCGATCGGCCCGAAAGGAAGCGCGGCGGGGCGGAACCCGTGGCGGCGCGAAATCCGGTGGCGGAGCGAAATCCCGTCCCGGGCTTGACCAAGCCTGCCCCGGGCTTGACCCGGGGGACCTCTCCTCCCGGCCGGTGCGCATGCAGGGACGCGAGGCCCCGGGTCAGGCCCGGGGCGGGTTGCCCCCGCGACCGGCGGGACGTTTGCATATGTCCCGCCCGTGCTCCTGGGCGACGCCGACGCGGAGCGGCGGAGACAAAGGGACCCGTCCCGCCTCGGCAGGGCGGGCTCCAGCCCGCCCTGCCCGCGTCAGGCGGCCAGCGCGGCCTCCAGATCGGCGATCAGGTCGGCGGCATCCTCCAGCCCCACCGAAAGGCGGATCAGGCCCGGCGTGATGCCCAGCGCGTCCTTCTGCTCCTGCGGCAAGCGCTGGTGGGTGGTGGTCGCCGGATGGGTGGCGATGGTGCGCGCGTCGCCGAGGTTGTTGGAAATCTTGATGATCTCCAGCGCGTTCATCGCCCGGAACGCACGCTCCTTCGACCCCGTGTCAAACGTCACCATCGTGCCGCCGGATCCCATCTGCGCCATGGCCAGAGCATGCTGGGGATGCGCGGCCAGACCGGGATAGATCACCCGCGCCAGATCGCCCCGCGCCTGCAGATATTCCGCGATCACCAGCGCACTGTCCGCCATGGCGCGGCAGCGCAGGTCCAGCGTCACCATCCCGCTCAGCATCACCCAGGCGTTGAACGGGCTCATCGCCCCGCCGGTATGCTTCATATAGGGCTCGAAGACCTTGCGCACCCAGTCGCGCGTGCCGCAGACCACGCCGCCCAGCGCCCGGCCCTGGCCGTCGATATGCTTGGTGGTGGAATAGACCACCACATCCGCCCCCTGCTCCACCGCCCGGGAAAAGACCGGGGTGGCGAAGACGTTGTCGGCAATGACAACCGCGCCCACCGCATGCGCGATCCTGGAAATCCCCGTGATGTCAACCAGTTCAAGCGTCGGGTTCGACATGGTTTCGAAGAACACCGCCTTGGTGCCCGGGATCACGGCCTTTTCCCATTGCCCGAGATCGGCGCCATCGACGAAGACCACCTCGACCCCGAACTTGCGCAGCACGTCTTCCAGGACGTAAAGGCATGATCCGAAAAGCGCTTTCGCGCTGACCACCCGGTCGCCGGCCCTGAGCATCGACATCAGCGCCCCGGCGACGGCCGCCATGCCGGAAGCGGTGGCGAAGGCGTCCTCGGTGCCCTCAAGCGAGGCGATCCGCTCCTCGAAGACGCGGACGGTCGGGTTGCCGTAGCGGGCATAGATGAACTCGTCATCCCCCGCCTTCTGGAAGCGCTTCTCCGCTTCCTCGGCCGAGGGATAGACGAAGCCCTGGGTGAGGAAGATCGCCTCGGCCATCTCGCCGTACTGGCTGCGGCGGGCGCCGTCGTGGACGAGTTTCGTGCGGGTTCTGTGGTCCATCGTCATCCCCATGGCAAAGGCGTCGGGGGAAGACCCGGCACCTCTTTAGCGGTTTGTTTAACGTGGCCCGCAATCCGGTTCACAAAGCGCCACGGAGCGCGACCTAGCCCCGGCGCAGGCCGGGGTCAACCGCAGCAGCGCGCGGCGTGGTGGAAAAGTGACAAGACTGCCGCGGAATAACCCCCGTCATGTGTCCGTCACGCCCCGGTCACGCCGCTTTCGCGGAGTTCCATCAGTGGGCAAGGCAACCGCAGTTGCGGCCCCCAGACGCGGAAAGGAGCGGGGTGCCATGCCGATCCAGATCGTCAACGCCCGCCCTGACGGCGGCATCGAATCCGACCTGCCCCAGGACTGGGCGCCCGGAACCGGCGAACGGATCACGATCATGATCCATGGCATGCGCTATGCGCCGGGCGCGGGCGTGGATTGCCCCCACCGAACCCTTTACGCGCTGGCACCACTGCCCCACGCGAGGCGGGTGGTGAGCTGGTCGCGCAAGCTCGGGCTCGGCCGGCAGGGATGCGGCATCGGGTTCGGCTGGCCGGCAACCGGCCCGGTCTGGCGTGCCTATGCCGCCGCCGAATCCTCCGGCGCGGCGCTCGCCGGGCTGATCCGCCGCCTGCGCGCCTCCGGCGCCGGGCCGGTGGACATCCTGGCCCATTCGCTCGGCGCCCGGGTGGCGCTTTCCGCCCTGCCCGCCCTCTCCGAAGGGGATGTCGGCCGGCTCCTCCTTCTGACGGCAGCGGAATTCCATCGGCCTTGCATCGAGGCACTGGCCTCGCCGGCGGGCCGGGCGGCCGAAGTGCTGAACGTCACCAGCCGCGAGAACGACCTCTTCGACGGCCTGCTGGAGCTGGCTTTCGGCGCGGGACTGCGCGGCCTTGGCGCGGCGCTCGGGTCCGGCCTTGCGGCGGAGAATGCGGTCACCTTCCAGATCGACAGCCCGGGCCACCGGCAGGCCCTGGCCGGTCTCGGCTACCGGATCGACTGGCACGGGCGGCGCATCTGCCACTGGTCCGCCTATCTGCGGCCCGGCATGTTTCCGATCTACCGCGCCGTGCTGGACGGCCGGCTGCCCCTGTCATTGCTGCGCGCAACCCTGCCGGGAGAAAGCGCGCCGCGCTGGTCCCGTCTGTTCGGAACGCTCCCGGTCCAGGCCCATCCGGCCGAGTGACTCCGGCCGAGTTACTCCGGCCAAGTGACTTCGGCCGGCAGCCTTACTCCCCTTCGCCGCCGGGAGCCTTTTCGTCCTCGATGAAGCGCTGGAGGAGCATGATCTGGCCCCAGAGGAACAGGAACAGCGCCAGCGGAAAGCCGAAGGTCTCGATCTTCACCCAGGCGTCGTTCGACATGGTCCGCCAGACCACTTCATTGCCGATGGCCAGCACGGCGAACATCGCCGCCAGCCGGCGGGTGAGGATCATCCAGCCCTCTTCCTGCATCGGCAGGGCGGCGCCCATCACCCATTGCAGCAGGCTGCGCCCCCGCCACAGACCGATGCCCAGGATCGCGGCGAAGAGCCCATAGACGATGGTGGTCTTCATCTTGAAGAAACGCTCGTCATTGAACCAGGCGGTCAGCCCGCCAAAGACCACCACCATGACTAGTGTGAAGACCGACATCCGGCTCAGCGTGCCCGAAAGCCACCACAGAAGCGCGGTGGAGGCGATCAGGATCGGCACGAAGGCCACGGCGGCGACGATGAAACCCGAGTACTCGGTGCCGCCGAAGGTGAACTTGTCGTCGCGGATCCACATGTAAAGCGCGAAGAACAGCAGCGGCGGCCCGAGGTCGAGCACCTGCTTCACCACCGGGTTGATCGTCTTCTCCGCCATCATTCCCCCGTCCGCACCCAGCTTGCGCCGACCGCCGAGCCCGCCAGCGCCTTGCTCCAGTCCGGCGCGTCGCCGCCGTCCATCGCCGCCACGACGGCGGCCGCCAGCCGGTTGTCTTCCATCCCCAGCGTCAGGGTCAGCGTGCCCGACGGCGCCGGCAGGTCACCGATGGCCGCCACCAGCGCCTCCCGCGCCCCGGGCGCCAGCAGGCCGGGGGGCAGCTTGTCCAGCTCCGCCACCGCACCGGCCTTCATCCCGGCCACGGCGGCCTCGATGTCGCCCTCGGCCGGCAGGTACTGCGGCCCGAAAGGAACCAGCACATAGGATTCGAACAGGCCGTTGGTCTCAACCACCAGCTCGGCCTCGCGCAGCACCGCCTGCGCCAGGCTCGCCTCCGCCGCCGCCGGCGCGGTCAGGTCCATGCCGTCGAGGGTGAAGGTCAGCGACAGGGCATTGGCATTGGGAAAATCGGCCATCGCCCGCGTCACCTGCAGCCGCCGCGCCTCCGGGTCCCAGGTCAGCGACAGGCCGCCGCTGATCCGGTTGCGGCGGTTCATCACCTCGAAGGCCCAGGCATAGACCGGATCGGGGACGTTGGGGCCGACCGAGACGCCGGCGACCTCCAGATCCAGCGACAGCGGCAGACCGGGAGCCGCGAGCCGCTCAAGCCCGCTGCCGCGCAGCCGGATACTGTCGGCGGTGACATGCATCCGCGCCTCCGGGCTGTCGCCGACCGACAGGCCGTGCAGCACGCACCAGCCGTCCTCCGGCAGGAAGGCGGGCGCGGGGACCGCGAATTCGGCCGCCAGCGGGGCGGCGATGGCGGAGAACGCGGCGCAATCCGCCGCCGTCATCTCCTGCGCGGCGGCAGGCGCGGCGAGAAGCGCTCCGGCCGCGAGGCCGACCAGGCGTTGCGCCCCCGACCGAAGCAGCGCACCCCCTGTCGGGACGGAAGACCGACGCGCGCGGGACGCGGAAGGGACGGGAAACCGACGGCGAAATTCCCTCATTCCGCCCCCACCAGCGCCTTGGCGAATTCCTCCGGGTCGAAGGGCGCAAGATCGTCGATCTGCTCGCCAAGGCCGATGGCATGGATCGGCAGGCCGAAACGGTCGGCCAGGGCGACGAGCACGCCACCCTTGGCGGTGCCGTCGAGCTTGGTCATGACAAGGCCCGAAACATCGGCGATCTTGCGGAAAATCTCCACCTGGCTCAAGGCGTTCTGGCCCACGGTGGCATCGAGGACGAGGAGCGTGTTGTGCGGGGCCGTGGGGTCCTTCTTGCGCAGGACGCGGACGATCTTGGCCAGCCCCTCCATCAGGTCGGCGCGGTTCTGCAACCGCCCGGCGGTGTCGATGAGGAGGAGATCGGCCCCCGTCGCCTCGGCCTGGGTCAGGGCATCGAAGGCAAGGCTCGCCGGGTCCGACCCCTGCGCGGCGGTCAGCACCGGCACACCAGCCCTTGTGCCCCAGACCTGCAACTGCTCCACCGCTGCGGCCCGGAACGTATCGCCGGCGGCGATGACCACCTGCTTGCCGGCGGCGCGGAACTGGCTGGCGAGCTTGCCGATGGTGGTGGTCTTGCCCGAGCCGTTGACGCCGACGACCAGCACCACCTGCGGGCGTTTCGGCGTCAGCGGCAGCGGCCTTGCGACAGGCTCCATGATCCGCGCCACTTCCGCCGCCAACCGCGCCTTGAGCTCGCCGCCGGTGACGCGCCGGCCCATCTCGGTGGCGGCGATGTTGGCGGTGACCTTCAGCGCCGTCTCCACCCCCATGTCTGCCTGGATCAGCACCTCTTCGAGGCTTTCCAGCATGGCATCGTCCACCACCCGGCGCGGCACCTCGTCGCGGCCGATCAGGCGGGACAGCAGGCCCGGGCGGGAGGGCTCGGTCTCGGATGGCGGGGAGGCCCCGGCCTGCGCCGGGGCATCGGCCGGCGCCTGCGCTTCGGCCGGCGTCTCGGCCACCAGCGCATCCAGCCCCTCGCCGATCTTGTCGGAGGAGCGGAACAGCCGGTCGCGCAGCTTCTTGAAGAAGGACATCGCCGTCCCTTTCCGGTTTCCCCCTCACCTAGTCAATCGCGGCGCGGGGCGGAAGGGCCGGCGGGCCTTCGTCGCCGCGATGCGCGGCCTCGTGACTGGCCAAGCGGCCGGGGCTCTGGCAGGCTGGCGGCATCCGTTCCCGAGGTTTCCCGTGCGCGCCGCCCTTCTCGCCCTGCTCCTGTCCGTCTCGCCGGCCTGCGCCGATGTGCTGATGACGCCGGAGGAATTCGACGCCTATGCCACCGGCAAGACCCTGACCTATGCCCAGGGTGGCACGGTCTATGGCACCGAGGAATATCTGCCCGGCCGCCGGGTCCGATGGGCCTTCGCCGAGGGCCAGTGCGAGGCCGGGCACTGGTATGTCGAAGCGGAGTGGATCTGCTTCGACTATGAGACCGAGCCCGAGCCCCAGTGCTGGCAGTTCTTCCGCAGCGAGACCGGGCTGAAGGCGCGCTACCGGGGCGAGACCTCCGGCGCGGAACTGTCGGAAATCGCCAAGAGCAGCGCGCCGCTCAACTGCCCCGGACCGGATATCGGGGCCTGAGCCCGCCCGAGCCGGGCGCCCGCGCTGCGACGGCCTGTTCCTACCGGGGCGTGGCCGACGCCCCCCCACCCCATCCCTCCCCCACGAAGGGGGAGGGAGGCGCGCGACGCGCCGTCACCGCAATTTCCGGTGCCGTGAGGCTGGAAGAACGGCCCGCTGTTGCGGCACCCTCCCCCCTCCTGGGGGAGGGATGGGGTGGGGGGGTCTGGCACCAGCGACCGCAGGGTCGCCTCAGAACAGGCTGCCCTGCCCGCCGCTCTCGCGGCCCTTCGCCTTCTTCGGCGCACGCGGTCCGAGCGGCAGGCGGCCGTCGCGGAACTCGATCTCCAGCGCCTGCGCGGCCTCGGCGGCGGCGCGCGAGGTGACGACCGCTCCGTCTCCCCGCACCACCGCATAGCCGCGCTTCAGGGTCTCGGCATAGCCGAGCGTCTGGCGGGTGCGGTCGAGTGCGGCCAGGCGGTCGGCAAGCGCGGCGAGACGGGCCGCCTGCGCCGCTTGCCGCCGCGCATCGAGCGCCGAAAGCTTCTCGCGCCCCTCGCGCAGGCCGCGCGCCGCATCGCCGATCAGGCGCGCCAGTGCCGGGGCAAGCTGGCGCCCCTCGGCCTCGATCCGGCTGGCCAGCCGGTCCAGCCGCCGGGTGGTCAGCATGTCGAGCGTGGTGGCGCCCCGCGTCAGGCGCTGCGCCTTGGCGGCGAAATAGCCGGCGAGCAGCGCGGGATGAACCTTGGCCGCCACTCCCGAAAAGACCCGCCGCCGGGCCGCCGCGACAGCGGCCAGCGCCGCCACCAGCCGTCCGGCCCGCAGATCCAGTGCCTGCGCCGCGCCCTGGGTCAGCGCCTCGGGCCGGGGCAGCGCCCGGGCGAGGGCGCGCAGCCGGTCGCCGCGCCGCGCCGCATCCCGCGCCAGCGCCCGCGACAGCCGCGCCCCGTGCTCATCGACCCGGGCCACCAGCTCCAGCCGCACCGGCACCGCCATTTCCGCCGCCGCCGTCGGCGTCGGTGCCCGGCGGTCGGCGGCGAAGTCGATCAGCGTGGTGTCGGTCTCGTGCCCCACCGCCGAGATCAGCGGGATGGCCGAGGCCGCCGCCGCCCGCACCACGACTTCCTCGTTGAAGCCCCAGAGGTCCTCGATCGAGCCGCCGCC
>CAZRQN010000091.1:0-11994 GCA_964602115.1 uncultured Rhodobacterales bacterium | reverse complement strand
CGGTCTATACGCTTTACGAGGGCGTGGGTTCGGTGAAGTCGATCGACGAAAGCCTGAAGCTCGGCGCCAACCACCCGATGGGCCCGCTGGAACTGGCCGATTTCATCGGGCTGGATACCTGCCTCGCCATCATGAACGTACTGCACGACGGGCTGGCGGATACCAAGTACCGGCCCTGCCCGCTCCTGACCAAATATGTCGAGGCCGGCTGGCTGGGGCGGAAGACCAAGCGCGGATTCTACGACTATCGCGGCGAGGTGCCGGTGCCGACGCGGTAGCCGGAGCCGGGAAAACCCCGCCCTATTCCTCCGCCGCCCCTTTCAGTGCCATGAAGGGCGCCTTGTCGGGGCTGTCTGCCACTCCGAGGCTCAGCGTATGGGCGCGCAGCCAGGCGAGGAAGCCGCGCGGGTTGCCCGGAAACTCCTTCAGCACCGAAGCAGGCAGCGGCGCGCCGATCTGCGGCCGCTGGGGATGGTTCAGCGAGCGCTTGATCTCGTAGAGAAGCAGGCCCTGGCGCAGTGTCGCCGACAGCCTGTTGGCGATCTGGTAGGCGCGGGAGTTCTGCCCCGGGAAACGGATCGGCAGGATCTGCGCCCCGGACTTGGCGATGATCTTGTGGGTGAAGACGTTCCACTCGCCCTCGATCGCCGGGCCGAACCAGCCGTCCGAACAGGCGACACGCCCGGCGGGGAAAAGGATGATGACCCCGCCCGCCTTGAGCTGCGCCATCGTCTCCTCGCGCATCTTCAGGCCAAGCTCGCGGGCGTTCGGCTCGTGCGGGAAAGGCACGGGCAGCATGAACTGCGCCACTTCCGGGATCCCGGTCAGCAGCGAGCGGGTGAGGATCTTGAAGTCCGACCGCACCCGGTTGACCAGGTCGGCCATCACCATCCCGTCGGTCACGCCATGGGGATGGTTGGCGACCACCACCAGCGGGCCTTCGCGCGGGATCAGCGCGACCTCCTCCTCCGGCGTGTCGATGCGGATGCCCATCTGCGCCATGGCCGCCGGCCAGAACGGCGGGCCGAAGGGCGCCCCCTTGCGCTCGAAATCGCGGATCAGCTGCAGGAGATGCCATTTCGCCGTCAGCCATTCGATGGTGCGGATCGAGCCGGCCTTCCACGGATTGGTGAAAGTCCCGGCATAGCTCAGACGCCGCATGTCATAGACACGGCCGCGCGCCGCTGCGCGCTCGGCCGTCAACAGCGGGTCGAGGGCCTCTTCGGCCTCCATCAATAGCTTTCCCCGAAACGGTTCGCGACCAGGTCGGTCAGCGCCCGTGCCAGTTTATCGGCCTCTGGCCCCGAGGTCACGACCTCAATCGTGGACCCGCGAGAAGCCGCCAGCATCAGCAGGCCCATGATCGAATCGCCCGAGACGGTCATGCCGTCGCGGCTGACCTGGGCATCGGCGTCATGTGCTTCCACAACCTCGACAAATTTTGCCGAGGCGCGGGCATGCAGGCCCTTTTCGTTGACGATCCGCAAGGTGATGGCCGTCAAGGCCGCTCCTCGCCGCCGAGATCGAGCGAATTGATATATTTTCGCCCCGCATCCAGCGCCGCGACAACGGCCTCGTTCACCTCCATGTCACGCGATTTTGCGAGCTTGATCAGCATCGGCAGATTCGCGCCGTAGAGGATGCGGCGGTCGCGTCCCACGCAGGCCGGAAGCGAAAGATTGGAGGGGCTGCCCCCGAACATGTCGGTCACGACCAGGACGCCGTCGCCGCGATCGACGTTGCGCACCGCATTCTGGATTTCGTCCTGCTTGCGGCCGCGATCATGGTCTTCCTCGATCGCTACCGCGATCATGCCGTCCTGCTTGCCCACGACATGCTCGACCGCGGAGAGGTACTCACGCGCCAGTCCACCATGGGCTACGATGACTATGCCGATCACGCGACTGACTTCCCGGTGGCGGACGAGGGCTGCGCCGCCCTGCGTTCCAGTTCCCTGTGGCGTTTTGCCACTGGCCAGCCATCCTCGGCAAGGCATGCTGCCAGCCGCTCCGCAACGTAAACCGAACGGTGTTGCCCGCCGGTACACCCGAAGCCGATCGAAAGATGCGCCTTGCCCTCCTGAAGCTGCGCCGGGAGGAGGAATTTCACCAGTCCGGCGACCCGTTCGAAGAACTCGGCAAAGCGCGGATCGGCCGAAACATGGGCGCCGACCTCCGGATCGCGGCCATCGCGCGACCGCAAACCCGCCACCCAGTGCGGATTTGCCAGGAAACGGCAGTCGAAGATCATGTCCAGCCCGCGCGGCACGCCCCGGCGGTAGCTGAAGCTTTGCACCGACAGGGCCAGCGGTGCCTTGCCCTGGCCGAACCAGGCGGCAAGCTCGGCCTTCAGGTCGTGCGGCGTCATCTCGGACGTATCGATCAGATGATCGGCACGGACCCGGACCGGCGCCAGAAGGTCGATCTCGCGCTCCACGCCCTCGACCGGGGCTTCCTGCGGCGCCAGGGGGTGGCGGCGGCGGGTCTCGCTGAAGCGGCGGATCAGTTCGGACGGCGCACAGTCGAGATAGAGCACCTCCAGCGAAACGCGGGGATCGCGGGTGAGCGTGTCGATCAGCTCGATCAGGGCGGTGGCGTTGAAATCGCGGTTGCGCACGTCCAGCCCCAGCGCCAGCGGGCCGGAAACCGGCGGCCCCTCGATCAGGCGCGGCACCAGGCTGAGCGGCAGGTTGTCGATCACCTCGAAGCCGAGGTCCTCCAGGGCGCGGATCGCGGTCGTCCGGCCGGCGCCCGAGGGGCCGGTCACCAGTACGATCCGATGCTCGCCGAGGTTGTCGGCGGCGGCTCTGCTGAGGCTCGTGCCCAGGTTCATGCCCATCTCCCCCCGCGCAGGTAGCACAGGAGCGCGGCAGGAAAATGGTCGCCTGCCACCAGACCGACAAGATCCACCTCGATTCCGTGGAACACGATTCTGCGATGCGGCGGCAAACGGGCCGTCTCCTGTGTCGCCAGATCGGCGACAAGAGCCACCTCGGCCTCGGGCAGGGGCTTGGCGGCAAGGATGCCGATGCCGCGCGCCTCGATCCGTCCGGCGATGGCCGGCGGGCAGCTGGCGTAGAGCCTTCCCCCGCGCGGGACGAGCAGGGTGCGGTCGTCGGCCACCAGCCGGGCGCCCAGCGCCATCAGCCGCAGCGCCAGGGCGGACTTTCCGGCGCCGGAGGGCCCGAGGATCAGAAGGCCGCGACCGTCCACCGCCACGCAACTGGCATGCAGGGGCTGCGCTGGCGCGTCCCCGGTCACACCGGCAGGCCGACGACGAAGCGCGCGCCCAGCGGTTCGGACGTGGCATCGGCTGAGGTCGGGCGGATGTTCTCGGCCCAGATGACGCCGCCATGGGCCTCGACGATCTGCTTGGAGATGGCGAGGCCGAGGCCGGAGTGGTTGCCGAACTGGCCCACCGGCCGCTCGGAATAAAAGCGCTTGAACACCTTGGTCAGTGCCGCCTCGGGGATGCCGGGGCCGGTGTCCTCCACCACCACCAGCACCCGGTTCTCGCGCTTGCGCACCCAGACCCGCACCGCATCGCCGTCCTCGCAGAAGGAGATGGCATTGGTGATGAGGTTGACGAAGACCTGCGCCAGCCGCGCCTCCAGCCCCCGGATGAAGATCGGCTCGGCCGGCAGGTCGGTGATGAACTCCACCCCCTTCTCGGCAGCCTGCTTGCCAAGGTATTCGCCGAGGTTGGAGATGGTCTTGAGCAGGTTGAACTCCTCCTCCTCCTCCTTGACCAGTTCGCTGTCCAGCCGCGAGGCGTTGGAGATGTCGGAGACCAGCCGGTCCAGCCGGCGCACGTCATGCTCGATCACGTCCAGCAGTTTCTCGCGGTGCTCCTCCTTGCGGACCATGCGCAGCGAGCCCACGGCCGAGCGCAGGCTTGCCAGCGGGTTCTTGATCTCATGGGCGACATCGGCGGCGAACTGTTCGTTGGCCTCGATCCGGTCGTAGAGCGCCGCGACCATGCCGCGCATGGCGACCGACAGCCGGCCGATCTCGTCGGGCCGCGCGGTCAGGTCGGGGATGCGCACCCGGCCGGGCACCATGCGCCGGCTGTCGCGGTCGCGCCCCAGTTCGGCGGCGGCGGCAAGGTCGGAGAGCGGGTTGGCAATGGTCGAGGCCAGCACCAGCGACAGGCCGATGGAGACCAGGAGCGCAATGACGAACATCTGCAGGATCTGCTCGCGCTCATAGCGCACCAGCCGGTCGATCTCGCCCTCGGCCGAGGTCATGGCGACGACGCCGACCACCTCGCCCGCCCGCCAGATCGGCGTGGCGACGGAAAACACCGCCTGGCCCTGCGGATCGCGGCCGGTCCGGATGGCGGTATCGCCCTTGCGCGCGTTGGGCAGAAGCTCGCGGGCCAGCGTCTCGGGCTCGACCTTCTCGACCTCCGGCGCGCCGACGGCGAGAAAGCCCGAAACCGCGTCCCAGACGGTGTTGAGGAAATTGGTGATGACGGTCGAACCCTCGGTCTGGGCATCCAGCGGGCTGGGGCGGCCGACGCCCTGCGCCCGGCCCAGCAACATGCCGGCCGCATCGAAGACGAAGACATCGACCCCGGCGCCGATGTCCACCGTCTCCAGCGTCTGCGGGGCATCAAGCCCGGCGCCCGGCGCCCGCACCTGGGCCTCGAAGACATCGGCCACCAGCTTGGCCTCGGTGACCAGGCCCTGCTCGCGCTGCACGACCAGGCTGTCGCGGAACGGATTGAGGAACAGCACCCCCGCGACCAGGATCACCAGCGCGATCATGTTGAAGATGATGATCTTGCGCGCCAGGGGCGAGCGGTTCAGCGCCACGATGCCCCGCCGGTCGCGCTGGTCGCGCATCTCCGGCGCGGCCTCGTCGGGGCGCACCCAGTCGTCGCCCAGAAGGACATCCCCCGACCGCCGCGGAGGCGCCTCCTGCACGGCCGGGCGCGGCATCGCCGTCATTCAGCTCACTCTTCGTTGTACCGGTAACCGATGCCGTAGAGCGTCTCGATCGCGGTGAAGTCGTCGTCAACCGACCGCATCTTCTTGCGCAGGCGCTTGATATGGCTGTCGATGGTGCGGTCATCGACATAGACCTGGTCGTCATAGGCCACGTCCATCAGCTGGTCGCGGCTTTTGACGAAGCCCGGGCGCTGGGCCAGCGCCTGCAGCAGCAGGAACTCCGTCACCGTCAGCGCCACGTCGCGGCCCTTCCAGGTGACGGCATGGCGCAGCGGGTCCATCTTCAGATGGCCGCGCTCCATGATCTTGTTCTCTTCGGTGACCGCCACCTCGCCGGTGGAGATCGCCTCCTGCCGGCGCAGAAGGGCGCGGATGCGCTCCACCAGCAGGCGTTGCGAGAAGGGCTTCTTCACATAGTCGTCCGCGCCCATGCGCAGGCCGAGCACCTCGTCGATCTCGTCATCCTTGGAGGTGAGGAAGATGACCGGCATCGAGGTTTTCTGCCGCAGGCGCTGCAGCAGATCCATGCCGTCCATGCGCGGCATCTTGATGTCGAGCACGGCCATGTCCGGCATTCGGCGGGTGAAAGCGTCCAACGCCGACTGGCCGTCATTGTAGGTTTCCACTTCGAAACCTTCGGCCTCCAGCGTCATGGCGACGGAGGTGAGGATGTTCCTGTCATCATCCACGAGCGCGATGCGCGACATGGCCTGTTTCCCTATGCTGCTCATTTTCTTTTCGTATTTCGTTTCATTGTGCTGTTTCGCAGGCCGGGAATCAACCGCGTTGTGCGAATCACCCTTCGCACCCGCCTGACTGCAAGCGAAAAACCCCAAGCAATGGCTAATTTGCCGCAGCCGCAGCGCGGATCTGCCGGCCTGCCGGGGAGATTGCGCAAGGACCGGCTAAGTGATTGCGCTAACAGGGAAATGCTATCGCTAACACCGGAATCGATGCTAGCGGCTCCCCGTCGGCGATGGTAGTTTGCCGCAGGGAGCGGCCGTCGAGGCCGCTGCGCAGCAAGGAGGATGGCATGGCCGAAGGACGGGTGAATCCGCGGCGAACACTGGAGCATCAGGGGATCGCCGGGGCCCGTGCCTATTACAATTTCGCCGTTCCGGCGCTGATGGAGGCCGCCATCCGGCGCGGCGAGGGGCATATCGGCCCCGGCGGCGCCTTCCTCTGCGAGACCGGCGCCTTCACCGGCCGTTCGCCCAAGGACAAGTTCGTCGTCCGCTCGGCCACCACCGAGGGCACGATCTGGTGGGAGAACAACGCCCCCCTGTCGCCGGAGCATTATGCGCGGCTTGAAGCCGACATGCTGGCCCATCTCGCCGGGCGCGAGCTGTTCGTCCAGGACCTCTTCGCCGGCGCCGATCCGGCCTTCCGCCTCAACGTCCGCGTCGCCACCGAACTGGCCTGGCACGGGCTTTTCATCCGCCACCTGCTGCGCCGGCCCGAACCGGCGGAGCTTGATGGATTCGAGCCGGACTGGACGGTGATCAACTGCCCGTCCTTCAAGGCCGATCCGGCGCGCCACGGGACGCGCACCGAAACCGCCATCGTGCTGAACTTCGACACCCGGCGGGTGCTGATCGCCAACACCGCCTATGCGGGCGAGAACAAGAAGGCGGTGTTCACGGTGCTGAACTACCTCCTGCCCGAGCGTGGCGTGATGCCGATGCATTGCTCGGCCAACCACGCGCCCGGCAAGCCGGAGGAGGCGGCGGTGTTCTTCGGCCTGTCCGGCACCGGCAAGACCACGCTTTCGGCCGACCCGTCGCGGGTGCTGATCGGCGACGACGAACATGGCTGGTCCGACCACGGCACCTTCAACTTCGAGGGCGGCTGCTACGCCAAGACCGCCAATCTCTCGGCAGCGGCGGAGCCGGCGATCTTCGCCACCACCCGGATGTTCGGCACCGTGGTGGAGAATGTGGGCTATGACCCTCAGACGCGCGAGATCGACTTTGCCGATCTGTCGCGGACCGAGAACACCCGCTGCGCCTATCCGCTGGAGGCCATTGCCAATGCCTCGGCGACCGGGCTCGGCGGGGCGCCGAAGCATGTGGTGATGCTGACCTGCGACGCCTTCGGCGTCCTGCCGCCCATCGCAAGGCTGACCCCGGCGCAGGCGATGTACCACTTCCTCTCCGGCTTCACCGCCAAGGCGGCGGGAACCGAGCGCGGGGTGACGGAGCCGACACCGACCTTCTCCACCTGCTTCGGCGCCCCCTTCATGCCGCGCCGGCCGGAGGTTTATGGCGCGCTCCTGCGCGACCGGATTGCCGCTACCGGGGCGGAATGCTGGCTGGTCAACACCGGCTGGACCGGCGGCGCCTATGGCAGCGGCAGGCGGATGCCGATCCGGGCCACGCGGGCGCTGCTGGCCGCCGCGCTCGACGGCACGATGTCCAGACGGAGCTTCCGCCGTGACCCGAACTTCGGCTTCATGGTTCCCGTCGATGTTCCGGGGGTGGAGCCGCGGCTTCTCGATCCGCGCGGCACCTGGGCCGATCCCACGGCCTATGACGCCGCCGCGCGCAAGCTCGTCGGCATGTTCGCGACGAATTTTGCCCAGTACGAGGCGCATGTGCAGGCCGATGTCCGCGCCTGCGCCATCGCGGCCGAGTAGGCTTGCCGCACCGGCGCCGGGGCGGCAGTCTCGGCGCCATGCGCTGGCTCCTCGCACCGTTTCTCCTGACCGCGACGGCCGCTGCGGCGGAACCGCAGTGGAGCCCGGACGCGCTGGACGGGTTCGACTGGGGGATCATCTGCGTCGCCGAAGCGGGCGAAAGGGTCGCGGCGCCCGGCACCATAGCCGGCTTCATCGAGATCTACGCCGGCGACCCGGTGATCGGCCTGCGGACGCTCCGGCTGCCGGCACTGCCCGAACTGGCCTTCGGTGTCCTGCTCACCGGCGATGCTGATGGCGCGGCCGTGGTGGAGGTCACCGTCACCCACCCGCCGATGCAGCCCCTGGGCCGGACCGAACAGTCCTGGACCACCTCCATCCCGGCGGGAGCGACCACCGCCAGCTTCTTCCGCTTCGACACGGCCGAGGAAAGGGTCCCGGGGCAATGGCGTTTCACCGCGCGCGAGGGCGGGCAGGTGATCTACGACATCGCCTTCGAGGTGCTGGACCCGGCCCTGATGTCCGGCTTCGCCGATCCCTGCCCCGGCCCGGCACCGCTCAGCTGACCGCCAGCCGGACGAGGTTCAGCCCGGTGGCGAGGAGCAGGAGCTGGGTCCAGAAGCGGAAGCGCCCGGGCTCCATCCCCGCCGTCGCCCGCCGCCCCAGCCACAGCCCGGCCAGCCCGGGCACCGCCAGCGCGGCGGAAAAGCCGAAGGTCTCCGCGTTCAGCACGCCGGAATTCACATGCGCGCCAAGGAGAACCACGGCGCCGATCAGGAAGACCACGCCCTGGATACGGATCATCTCGTCCTTCGGCGTATCCGTGGACAGGAGATAGACGATCAGCGGCGGGCCCCAGATGCCGGAGACGCCGCCATAAAGCCCGCCCGCCACCCCCAGCGCCCATTCCGCCCGGGTGCGGTGGGTCAGCCTGATGGCCAGGTTGCGGCCGCTGAGCAGCCAGGCGGAATAGATCGAGATCGGCAGGCCCAAGAGCAGCAGGAACATCCCATGCGGAATCGCGGTGGCCGCCAGCGCCGAAACCGGGATCAGGGCGGCGGTCGCGGCAATGAACCGCCAGCGCGCTCGGGCCGAGGCCAGCGCCGGCGCCGGCCCGTCGCGCAGCGCCTGGCCGATGTTGGTCGCCAGCGTCGGCAGGATCAGGCCGGCCAGCGCCACCTCCGGCGGAGCCAGCGTCGAAAGCCCCGCCATCAGGATCAGCGGCATGGCAAAGCCCACCGTTCCCTTGACGAAACCGGCAACCCCCGCCAGGGCCAGCGCTGCGGCGAAAGCAGCCGGCGAAAGACCTGCCGTGATGCCGTCGATCACTGTTCCTCTCCGCCGCTCCACGCCAGCGCTAGCCGCAACGCCGGCCCGGCGGAAGCGGAGACGAGCGAATCAGACGCCGGCCCGGACCGGCGTGCTATCCTGGCCTCGGCGTCCTGTCAGGGGAGGGGACAATGACGGCAATGAATGTCGTGCACATGCGCGTGAAGCCGGGCATGGAGGAGGCGTTCCTCAAGGTCCATCGTGACAATCTGTCGATGCAGGCGATGCCCGGTGGCCGATCGTTCCGGGTGATGAAATCTGGCGAGCGCAGCTTTATTGTCGTGGGCGAGTGGGACAGCCTGGAGGCCCTCGCCGGCGCCCGCGACGCGATGATCGCCAGTCTCGACCGGTTCCGCCCGTTGCTGGAAGACCTCGGCGGCGGCAGGGGCGTGACCGAACCCTGGTCGGGCGAGGTAGTCTTCAGCCTCGACGCCTGACCGCCCGGCCGGCCGGATCACCTTCGACGTTCTGGGCGGCGCGAGACCCAGCGCACGCACCGCAGCTGGGTTTGCTTGAGTCGGGCGGTCAGCCGGTTGGGACTATGCATTGGGAACGCGCGGCGATATTCGAAGGCTTGCCGAAAGTGGCCGGGGCCGTACGCCCCGCGCTATCGAGTCGGATTAAAGTGAGGCCACCATGGCGCCCATCACTTTCCTGCGTGGAGTCAGGGGCTTGGCCGCCAGTGTCCTATTCGCCCTGCATCCCACAGTGATGAATGCCGCGCCGCCGGCGGTCGAAGCGGACTTCAGCTACTTCGCAGAGTTTCAAGTTGGGGTTTGGTGCATGCCGGACAAAGTTGATTCCGTGTTTCCAACTCCCGGCACGCTCTCGGGTCTCTCCGTCGGCTTCGCCCGCCCTCCGCAGATGGAAATGGAGACCCAGTTAGTCCCCAACAAGGAAGGACTGGCTTTCGGCGTGATCGGGCGTGTGCGCAATGGCGTTGCGAAGGGCGAACTTCGGGCCGTCATCACCCATCCGCCGCGGATCGGCGAGGCCCCGATCGTCGAGACCTCAGTTGCTGCGCTCCTCGCGGATGGAACCTATCTTGCCGGACACTTTTTCGAGACTCCGAGCAACCGGGACCTAGGCCGATGGACCATTGTTCTGACCGATGGGCGGAAAGAGATTCTCAGGGCGGCGTTCAGCGTCCTTCCCGCGAAACGGCAGCCTGAACTCAGCCACCTATGCGATGAAGTGACATTGAGTTGACGTGGACAGATTCGGTCCTGGGCGGCCTTGCTTTCGAAAGATAGTTGCGCTGCGACTGCGAAGGGATTAGTCGGAATCCAAGCCGCATGGAGGTTCCGATGCCGCGTGATCTGCAACCCGAATCGCCAATGCCGGCAGGTGAACTGCGCAGCCTCTGCGATGCGGCATCGGCCGAGGCCACAGCCTTCGCCGATGCTGCCGTCGCGGCCCTGCGCGACCGTCTGGCGCCTGCGGGCAAGATCGAGGCCGAACGGCTGGATGCCGATCAGGACGCCGCCCATGCCTGCGCCTGGATCGCCACCTATGCCTGCGCCCTGCGCCAGTTGTCCCTCTGGGCCGGACGGCTGGCCGAAACCGGCCAGTTCGGCGAGATCGAGGCGCTGATCCTGCGCATCGGCTTTGGCGAATACCTCGCCCAGATGCAGGGCGGCCTGCCGATGAGCCAAAGCGAGATCGCGCGGCCCGCCGACCTCGGCCTGACCTTCACCCCCGGCCCCGCCGCCGCCCGCCTGATCGCCGAGGGCAACACGCCCGAGGCTCGTGCCCGCCTCGTTGCGCTGATGCGCGACAGCCGGGGCGGGGCGACGGTCGGCGCCACCGGGCTCGACCCGGAACTGGAGATGATCCGCGACCAGTTCCGCCGCTTCGCCGAGGACAAGGTCGTCCCCCATGCCCATGGCTGGCACCTGCGCGACGAGCTGATCCCGATGGAGCTGATCGGGGAGCTTGCCGGCCTCGGTGTCTTCGGCCTGACCATTCCGGAGGAATACGGCGGCCTCGGCCTTTCCAAGGCGGCGATGGTGGTGGTCTCCGAGGAACTGTCGCGCGGCTATATCGGGGTGGGCTCGCTCGGCACCCGTTCCGAGATCGCCGCCGAGCTGATCCTCTGCGGCGGCACCCCGGAGCAGAAGGCGCACTGGCTTCCCCGCCTCGCCTCGGGCGAGGTCCTGCCCACGGCGGTGTTCACCGAGCCCAACACCGGCTCCGACCTCGGGGCGCTGACCACCCGCGCCCGCCGCGACGGCGAGGACTGGCGGATCACCGGCAACAAGACCTGGATCACCCATGCCGCCCGCACCCATGTGATGACGCTGCTGGCGCGCAGCGTGGAAGGCTCCACCGACTGGCGCGGCCTGTCGATGTTCCTCGCCGAAAAGACCCCCGGGACGGCCGAGCAGCCCTTCGCCGATCCCGGCCTCTCGGGCGGCGAGATCCCGGTGCTCGGCTACCGGGGGATGAAGGAATATACCGTCGGCTTCGACGGCTTCCGCGTCGCCGCTCCGGGCCTCTTGGGCGGGGTCGAGGGCCAGGGCTTCAAGCAGCTGATGCAGACCTTCGAAAGCGCCCGCATCCAGACCGCCGCCCGCGCCGTCGGCGTGGCGCAGGCGGCGATGGAGGCGGGCTTGCGCTATGCCACCGAGCGCCATGCCTTCGGCAAGCCGCTGGCCGAGTTCCCCCGTGTCGCCGGCAAGCTCGCCATGATGGCGGTGGAGGTGATGATCGCCCGCCAGCTCGCCTGTTTCGCCGCCTGGGAAAAGGACCACGGCCGCCGCTGCGATCTGGAGGCCGGCATGGCCAAGCTCCTCGCCGCCCGCGTCGCCTGGGCCGCCGCCGACAACGCGCTGCAGATCCACGGCGGCAACGGCTTTGCACTGGAATACCCGGTCAGCCGCCTGCTGTGCGACGCCCGCATCCTGTCGATCTTCGAGGGCGCCGCAGAGATCCAGGCCCAGGTGATCGCCCGGCGGCTGGTGGAGTGAGGGGCGGAAGGGGAAGTGCGCACGCGGCGTTAAACAATTTCCCTTCCCTATCAAGCCCCACACTACACGACACGGGCTTTGTGAGGGCGGCGTGTTGTGGTTTTCTGTCG
>CAZRQN010000090.1:0-12019 GCA_964602115.1 uncultured Rhodobacterales bacterium | reverse complement strand
CGACGAGCGCCCTCGACAGCGAGGTCGAGGCGGCGATCCAGGAGACGCTCTACGGGGTGATGGAGGGCAAGACGGTGATCGCCATCGCCCACCGCCTGTCCACCATCGCCCGGATGGACCGGATCGTCGTGCTGGAGGATGGCACGGTGGCCGAGGCGGGGACCCACGCGGCGCTGCTGGCGACGGGGGGGCTCTACGCCCGCTTCTGGACGCGGCAGTCGGGCGGCTTCATCGGCCTGGAGGAGGCGGCGGAGTAGCGCAGCCGCTCGTCAAGCCCTTGCGGGCTTTCCTCGCGGACGTTGTGCGCTCCACAGGCGAAGAAAGCCCGCAAGGGCTTGATGAGCCGCTCCGTGTGGGCGGCGCACCCACTGGCGCATCCCGCCCCGAGGCCCTAAGTCCCGTCCATGTCCGCCCTGCAACGCCTCGGCTCGCTGATCGACGCCTTCCATCCGGCGGAAGGCCCGCCGCCGCAGCGGCTGTGGTCCTTCATGCGCTGGTGCCTGAAAGGTGCCTGGCCGGTCCTGTGGGTCGCGGGGATGCTCTCGGGCCTGGCGGGGGCGACGGAGGTGGTCTCGGCCCTGATTCTCGGCTGGGTGGTGGATGCGGCCGTGGCCAGTGCGCCCGCCACATTCTTCACCGACCACTGGACCCTGATCCTGTGGTTCCTGGCCTTCTACCTCGTCCTGCGCCCGCTGGCCTTCGGCATCTCCTCGGCCTCGAACTCGGTCATCGTCGGGCCGAACGTGCTGCCATTGGCGCTGTCGCGCCTGCACCGCTGGACGCTGGGGCAGGCGGTCACCTTCTTCGACAACGATTTCGCCGGGCGCATCGCCGCCAAGCAGATGCAGGCGGCCCGCGCGGTGACGGATGTGGCGACGGAAGTCATCAACACCGTCTTCTTCGCCCTGGCCTCGGTCATCGGCTCGGTGATCTTCCTTCTGTCCATCGACGCCCGGATCGCGCTGGCGCTGGCTCTGTGGCTGGCCGCCTATCTGCTGATGATCCGCTTCTTCATGCCCCGGGTGCGGGTGAACTCTTCGGCCCGCGCCTCGGCAAGGGCGATGGTCTCCGGGCAAGTGGTCGATACGATCACCAATATCAAGACGGTGAAGCTCTTCGCCCATGCCGCCTTCGAGGACCGCGTGGCGCTGGACGCGATGCAGGTCTTCCGCAACCGCTCGCTGGAATTCGGCGAGATCTCCACCTGGTTCCGCCTGTCGCTGATGACGCTGGCCGGGGTGCTGCCGGTGCTGCTGATCGGGGGCGCCGTCCTGCTGTGGACCCAGGGCGCGGCCACCGCCGGCGCCATCGCCGCCTCGGGCGCCATCGCCATGCGCATCGCCCAGATGTCGGGCTGGGTCTCGTTCACGCTGATGTCGATCTACACTTCGGTGGGCGAGGTCGAGGACGGGATGAAGACGCTCGCCCTGCCCCATACGCTGGCCGACAGCCCCGGGGCCGCGACCCTGCCCAAAGTGAAGGGCGAGATCACCTTCGACCATGTCTCCTTCGCCTATGGGCGGCGCAAGGGCGGGGTGGCGGAGGTGACGCTGACCATCCGCCCGGGAGAGCGGCTGGGCATCGTCGGCGCCTCAGGCGCCGGCAAGTCCACGCTGGTGGCCCTGCTGCTGCGGCTTTACGACACCGAGACGGGACGGGTGCTGATCGACGGGCAGGACATCCGCGCGGTCACGCAGGAGAGCCTGCGGCGGCAGATCGGCATGGTCACCCAGGACACGGCGATGTTCAACCGCTCGGCCCGGGACAACATCCTCTACGGCCGGCCGGATGCCAGCGAGGAGGACCTGATCGCCGCGTCGCGCGCCGCCGAGGCGCATGAGTTCCTGCTCGGCATCGCCGACCATCAGGACCGCAGGGGCTATGACGCCTATCTCGGCGAGCGCGGCGTGAAGCTGTCCGGTGGCCAGCGCCAGCGCATCGCCATCGCCCGGACGATCCTCAAGGATGCGCCGATCCTCGTCCTCGACGAGGCGACCTCGGCGCTCGACAGCGAGGTGGAGGCGGCGATCCAGAACAGCCTCGCCCGGGTGATGGAGGGCAAGACCGTGCTGGCCATCGCGCACCGGCTGTCCACCATCGCGGCGATGGACCGGATCGTGGTGATGGACGACGGCCGCATCGTCGAGGAGGGCAGCCATGCCCAGCTTCTCGCCCGGGGCGGCCGCTATGCGCGCTACTGGGCGCGCCAGTCCGGCGGCTTTCTCGGCGTGCAGGAGGCGGCGGAGTAAGGTGCGGCTTCGGATCCGGCTCCAGGCTCCGGCAAAGGGCGCTTCCCTCCCCCTTGTGGGGAGGGAGAGGGTGGGGGGACCCGTGCCATCCGCCGGAGCCGGCTTGTTCCTTCGTCGGCGCCGACGGCCTGAAGCTCGCCCCGCCCGGGGCCTCCTGCAGCATGGGCTGCGGGCGGGAAGGGCGAGGCCCCGGGTCAGGCCCGGGGCGGGGTTTCCGGAATGATCCTGACCATCGAACGCCTCGGCCATCTCGGCGACGGGATCGCCGGGGGCTTCTTCGCCCCCGCCACCCTGCCCGGAGAGGTGGTGGAGGGGGTGACGGAGGGCGAGAGGCTGCGCGACATCCGCATCCTCACCCCGGCACCGGAGCGGGTGAAGCCGCCTTGCCCCCAAGCGCGGGCCTGCGGCGGCTGCGCCATGCAGCACGCTTCCGACGCGCTGGTGGCGCGGTGGAAAGAGGGGATCGTCGCCACCGCACTGGCCCAGCAGGGGATCGCGGCCGAGGTCCTGCCCATCCTCACCTCGCCGCCGCGCGCGCGCCGGCGCGCCACCTTTCACGGCCGGCGCACCAAGGGCGGCAGCCAGATCGGCTTTCACGCCCGCGCCTCGGCGACGCTGATCGCGACGCCCGATTGCCTTCTCGTCACCCCCGGACTGCGCGCGACGATCCCGGCGCTCACCGCCTTGACCGAGGCCGGTGCCTCGCGCAGCGGCGAACTGGCGCTGACGGTGACGGAGACCGAGACCGGGCCCGATGTCGCGGTGACCGGCGGCAAGGCGCCCGACGCAGCGCTGCGCGCGACCCTGGCGGCGCTGGCCGAGCGGCATGGTCTCGCCCGGCTGACCTGGGAGGGCGAGACCCTGGCGCTGCGCAGCCCGCCGCGCCTGACCCTGGGCGCCTCGCGGGTGGAGCTGCCGCCCGGCGCCTTCCTGCAGGCCACGGCCGAGGGCGAGGCGGCGCTGGTCGGCGCCGTGACCACCGCCCTGCAGGGCGCGGGGCGCGTCGCCGATCTCTTCGCCGGCTGCGGCACCTTCGCCCTGCCGCTGGCCCGCGCGGCCGAGGTCCATGCCGTCGAGGGCGAGGCGGCGATGACCGCCGCGCTCGACGCGGCCGCCCGCCGTACCCCGGGGCTCAAGCGGGTGACGGTCGAGACGCGCGACCTTTTCCGCCGGCCGCTCGAACCCGATGAACTCGCCCGGTTCGATGCCGTGCTGCTCGACCCGCCCCGCGCGGGTGCCGAGGCGCAGGTGGAGCGGCTGGCGGCCAGCCGGGTGGCGCATGTCGTGATGGTCTCGTGCAATCCCGCCACCTTGGCCCGCGATGCCCGCACCCTTTCGGCCGCCGGCTTCCGCCTCGGGCCGGTGCAGCCGGTGGACCAGTTCCGCTGGTCACCGCATGTTGAACTGGTGGCGAGCTTCCGCCGCTGATCCGGCGCCTTCCGCGCCGCCGGCAATTCTGCTACCACCGCGCGAAAATCGAGGGGCGGTAGGCGGATGCGGGCGGGACTTCTGGTGTTCCTCGTGGTGGCGATGGCCGCCCTTTCGGGTTGTTCCTCGAAGTTCAGGACCTATCGCGGCCCGGAAGTCACCCGGATCATCGTGGACAAGTCCGACCGCCGGATGTGGCTGATGCACGATGACGAGGTGCTGGAGCAGTATGAAGTCGATCTCGGCTTCACCCCGGAGGGCCACAAGCAGTTCGAGGGCGACGGCAAGACGCCGGAGGGCGCCTATACGATCAACCGGCGCAACCCGAACAGCAACTTCCACCTCTCGCTCGGCATCAGCTATCCCAACGATGCCGACCGCACCTTCGCCGCCTCGCAGGGCAAGCCGCCGGGGGGCGACATCTTCATCCACGGCCGCAGCCGCTACAAAGGCCGCAACAACGGCGACTGGACCAACGGCTGCATCGCGGTGACCGACCGCGAGATGGAATGGGTCTATGCGATGGTGAAGACCGGCACGCCGATCTGGATCCAGCCCTAGCGCAGGACCGTTTCGGGCCGGCACCGCCGGTGATACCCGCCCCGGGCTCGACCCGGGGCCTCTTGCCGCTCCGACAGCGCCGGTGGACCAGGAGCCCCCCCCGGGTCAGGCCCTGGGCAGGCTGGGCCCGGACCGGGACGGGTGTTCCTGCCGTCGCCGGCGCCCGTCAGTCCCGGCGGATATCGGCACCCAGCTGCCGCATCAGCCCCTCGAAGGCCGGGAAGGAGGTGGCGATCGGGCTGCCGTCATCGACCGAGACCGGCGCCCGGGCCGCGAGCCCGAGGATGAGGAAGCTCATCGCGATCCGGTGGTCGAGGTGGGTGGCGGCCGTCGCCCCGCCCGGCACGCCGCCGGCGCCGAGGCCGTGGACGGTCATCGTGTCGGGGTCTTCCTCCACCGTCACCCCGCAGGCGCGCAGGCCCTTCGCCATGGCGTCGATGCGGTCGCTTTCCTTGACCCGCAGCTCCTTGACCCCGCGCATCACCGTGCGCCCATCGGCGCAGGCGGCGACGACCGAGAGGATCGGATATTCGTCGATCATCGACGGCGCCCGTTCGGGGGGCACTTCAATCCCCTTCAGCGCGCCGGTGAAGCGCACCCGCAGGTCGGCCACCGGCTCGCCGCCCTCTTCGCGCGGGTTCTCGAAAGCGATGTCGGCGCCCATCTCGACCAGCGTGAGATAGAGGCCGTTGCGGGTGGGGTTCTGGCTGACGCCGGGAACGAAGACCTCCGATCCCGGCACCACCAGCGCAGCACAGACCGGAAAGGCGGCCGAGGACGGATCGCGCGGCACGGCCACGGTCTGGGGGCGAAGTTCGGGCTGGCCGGTCAGAGTGATGACATGGCCCTCCGCCGTCCGCTCCACCGCCACCTCGGCGCCGAAGCCGCGCAGCATGCGTTCGGAATGGTCGCGGGTCGGCTCGCGCTCGATCACCACCGTCTGGCCCGGGGCATTGAGCCCGGCGAGCAGCACCGCCGATTTCACCTGGGCCGAGGCCACCGGCAGGGCGTAGCGCACCGGAACCGGCTGTCCGGCGCCGACGACGGTCATCGGCAGGCGCCCGCCCTTGCGGCCATAGGCCTGCGTTCCGAAAAGGGAAAGCGGATCGGTCACGCGGCCCATCGGGCGTTTGCGCAAGCTCGCGTCGCCGGTGAAGGTGGCGGTGATCGGCGTCGTCGCCATCGCCCCCATGATCAGCCGCACCCCGGTGCCGGAATTGCCGCAGTCGATCACGCTTTCCGGCTCGCGGAAGCCGCCGGTGCCGACGCCATGGACCGACCACGCGCCCTCGCCATGGCGCGTCACCTCGGCGCCAAAGGCGCGCATCGCGGCGGCGGTGTCGAGCACGTCCTGGCCTTCCAGAAGCCCGCTCACCCGCGTCTCGCCCACCGCCATGGCGCCGAGGATCAGCGAGCGGTGGGAAATCGACTTGTCGCCCGGCACCTCGGCCACGCCCTTCAGCGCCCCGCCGGCGCGGGCGGTCATCGGGATCGGCTGGCCATGGGACATCGGGCTTCCTCCAAGCGTCGGCGGCCTGATAGACTAGCCGGCAGGCGCGGTCCAGCGCCTGCGGTTGTCCTTGAAATTGCGGGATTTCCCATGCGCCTTGCCATAGCCCTGCTGCTCGCGGCCAGTGCCGCGCAGGCCGAGACCCGCTGCGGCTGGATCATCAACCCGACGCCGGCCAACTGGTGGCTGACCGATGCCGATGGCGAGTGGCTGCTGATGAGCCAGGGCGGCCCCGGCGTGCCGGGGATGGAACGGATGCCCGATTTCAGCGCCGGGGAATGGGTCGAGGTCAACGGGCACTACGGCCATGGCTGCGCCTGCCTGGAGATGCAGACCGAAGGGAATTCCGTCCTGGAGATCCTCTCTGCCCGCCAGCTGCCGTTGGCGAAATGCCAGAACGATCCGGCGCTCCCGCAGTTCTGAATCGCCCGGCTTCATCCTTGCCGAAATACCCCACGGGGGGCGCGGGGGGTGTGAAACCCCCCGCTGGCGGAACGGGTCGCACGGGGCTCAGGTCAGCCGGCGAAAGACGAGGTACTGCGGCGCCCGCCCCTCGCGCAGGGCCTTCTGCTCGTAGCGGGTGGACAGCCAGCCCTCCCAGGGCTCCCCGCCATCCGAGACGGTCGAGAACCCCGCCTGCGGCACCTCGATGCGGGCCTGGTCGGCGTAGCTCTCGATATCGGTCGCCAGCCGCAGCTCGGCGCCGGGCGCCATCACCCGGGCCAGCGGGCCGAGATAGCCCGGGGTCACGAAGCGGCGGCGGTGGTGGCGCGCCTTGGGCCAGGGATCGGGGTAGTTGAGATAGACGCGGGAGAGGCAGGCCTCGGGCAGCACGTCGAAGAGGTCGCGCACATCGCCGTCATGCAGACGGACATTGCCCACCGGCAGGGCACGCAGCTTGCCCAGAAGCATGGCGATGCCGTTGACGAAGGGCTCGCAGCCGATGAGCTGCACCTCGGAATGGCCGGCGGCGATGTGGACGAGGTGCTCGCCGCCGCCGAAGCCGACCTCCAGCCACAGCGGTCGGCCCTCGGCGAAGCCGAGGTCGAGCGGGGTTCGGCCGGGGTTGTCGGCGACGGTGACGCCCGGCAGGCGCAGGTTGCCGAGGTCCTCGGCGAGATAGGCCTTCTGGCTGGGGCGCAGGGTCTTGCCATGCACGCGGCCATAGAAGTTGCGGCGTTCGGGATGGGGGGTCATGGCGCGCGGCGGTAGCCGAGCGCAGGCCGCTCATCAAGCCCTGACGGGCTTTCCTCGCGGGCGACAGGGCCGAGGAAAGCCCGCCAGGGCTTGATGAGGCGCCAATTCAGCCGTTCTCGCGCAGCACGGCGCCGGCGAGATAGAGCGAGCCGCAGATCAGGACGCGGGCCTGCGGGTCGCGGGCGGCGATGGCGGCCAGCGCCCCGGCGACCGATCCCGCCTCGACCGCCCGCATCCCCACCTCGCGGGCGACGCGGGCGGTGGTTTCGGCGGGCAGCGTGTTGGGCTCGTCGGGGATGGAGATCGCCATCAGACTGTCGGCCCTTGCGGCAAGCGGGCGCAGGTAGCCGGCGATGTCCTTGGTGTTGAGCATGCCGCAGATCAGATGCGTCGGCCGCTTCGGCATCCCGGCCAGCGTCGCCGCCAGCGCCTCGCCGCCCGCGGGGTTGTGGCCGCCGTCGAGCCACAGCTCCACCCCGGGCGCCAGATCGACCAGCGGCCCGCGACGCAGGCGCTGCATCCGCGCCGGCCATTCGGCGCGGGTGACGGCGGCCTCGCAGGCGGCCTCGTCCGCGCCGAGATGGCGCAGCGCCATCAGCGCCGCCCCGGCGTTGTCGATCTGGTGCGGCCCGGGAAGGTTGGGCAGCGGCAGGTCGAGCAGGCCGTTCTCGTCCTGGAACACCATCCGGTCGCCCTCGCGCCGGCAATGCCAGTGCTGGCCCCGGACGAGGAGCGGCGCCCCTAGCCGCGCGGCCCGGGCTTCGATCACGCCAAGCCCCTCTTCCGCCTGCGGCCCTACGACGCAGGGCACCAGGCGCTTGAGGATCCCGGCCTTTTCCCCGGCGATCTCGGCCAGGGTCTCGCCCAGATACTGCTGGTGGTCGATGCTGACCGGGGTGATGACCGTCAGGCGCGGGCGGTTCACCACATTGGTGGCATCGAGCCGCCCGCCCAGCCCGACCTCCAGCAAGAGCCAGTCGGCGGGCACGCGGGAGAAGGCCAGGAAGGCGGCGCAGGTGGTGATCTCGAAGAAGGTGATCGGCTCCGGCCCGTTGGCCTCCAGACATTCGTCGAGCAGCGCGGTCAGGTGGTCCTCGGCGATCAGCTCGCCGGCCAGCCGGATGCGCTCGTGGAAGCGGGCCAGATGCGGCGAGGTATAGGCATGGACCTTGCCGCCGGCGGCCTCCAGCCCGGCGCGGATCATCGCCTGGGTGGAGCCCTTGCCGTTCGTCCCGGCGACATGGATCACCGGCGGCAGCGCGTGCTCCGGGTGGCCGAGCGCCGCCAGCAGCCGGTGCACGCGGTCGAGCGTCAGGTCGATGATCTTGGGGTGGAGCGCCTTCATCCGCTCCAGGATCGCGTCGGAACTCACGCCTTTGCCGGCTCCGCCACCGCCGCCGGGGCCGGCAGGTCACCCTTGACCGCCGGCGGCATGCGCAGAAGCTGGCGCAGGATCAGCGCCAGCTCGTCGCGCATCTGCTTGCGATGCGTCACCCGGTCGAGCATGCCGTGATCCAGCAGGTATTCGGCGCGCTGGAAGCCCTCCGGCAGTTTCTCGCGGATCGTCTGCTCGATGACGCGCGGTCCGGCGAAACAGATCAGCGCATTGGGCTCGGCCAGCTGGATGTCTCCCAGCATCGCGTAGGAGGCCGTCACCCCGCCGGTGGTGGGATGGGTGAGCACCACGACATAGGGCAGCCCGGCCTCGCGCACCATCTGCACCGCGACCGTGGTGCGGGGCAGCTGCATCAGGCTGAGGATGCCTTCCTGCATCCGCGCCCCGCCCGAGGCGGAGAACAGCACCAGCGGCCGCTTGGCCTTTACCGCCCGCTCGGCGGCCGCCAGCATGGCGTTGCCGACATACATGCCCATCGAGCCGGCCATGAAGCTGAAGTCCTGGGCCACCGCGACGACCGGGGTGCGCAGGATCTCGCCCTCGGCCACCAGCATCGCATCCTTCTCATTGGACGCCGCCCGCGCCGCCTTCAGCCGATCCGGATATTTCTTCTGGTCGCGGAAATGCAGCGGGTCCTGCACGGGCTCCGGCACCTTGACCTCGGTGAAGATGCCGCCGTCGAACAGCGCCAGGAAGCGTTCGCGCGGCGAGATCGCCATGTGATGGTCGCAGGAGGTGCAGACGTTGAGATTGGCGGCAAGCTCGCGGTGGAAAAGCATGGTGCCGCATTCGGGGCACTTGGACCACAGGTTCTCCGGCACCTCGCGGCGCGAGAACAGCGAGTTGATCTTGGGGCGGACGTAGTTGGTGATCCAGTTCATCGCAGGCCCCTTCGCCGGTCCGGGACCGGAGATAAGGAATGGGGGGATGGAATGCAATCAGAACGCTGTGCGGACGCGGGCACCCGGACCGGGCGGGTCCGGTCGAAACAGGTGGGGGCGATCCTTAAGCCATTGAAGCCATACTATCTTTTCAGGAACCGGCGGAGGAAATTCGATACCTGCACCATGAACTGCTTTGTTGATGGCGCCGACCGTACACCCTTCGCCGTTCGTCTGAGCAATCACGTCGATCACAAAGGATTCGAGCAGATCGGCAACAGGCTTTGCCCCTGACTCGCTGAGCGCGAGGCGGACGACTGGATGAGACCCGCTTCGATCGATCACGAAGAGGCCGGCATAAGCCTCCAGGAACTTTCTTGGGCCAGGGAAGCCGAGCCAGTCACTCAGACCGGCAGGGTGGAGCTTTTGCAGGGTAACCGAGAGGGTCGCCATCGGCAGACCGGAAGGTCCCGCTTCCTTTACAAGGGTCTGGATGACCGCGACCGGCGTGGCCGGCGGCTTGGGCGCCGGCGCGGGAACGGCCTTTGGCGGCAGCGGCAGGACCCGGTGCGCGACGGCCTTGAGCGTCGCCGCCGTGTTGGGCGGTGCCGCGAGATGGATGGTGCAGCCGCTTTCGCGCAGGTGGGTGAGCACCGGAACAAAGTCGGCATCTCCGGTGGCGATGGTGAAGTGGCGATAGCCGTCGCGGTGGCAGAGCGACAGCGCGTCGATGGCGATGGCCATGTCGGTGGCGTCCGGCCCGGGGCTGACATGGCGGACCGAGAGCCCGTACACCTTGGTCCAGCCGTTCAGGCGGACGACATCGCCATAGACCCGGCGGATCGGGCTATCCTGCGGAATTTCCTTGAGGATTGCCGAAGCCGCGTGGCTTCCAACATTCTCGCCGTCAATCAAAAGCGCATGCGTCATGGCCCGATTCTCGCCGGAAAATCCGGCGATTCTTGGGCCTTGGCTCAGGCGACGTCGCGGGTCTGCAGCTGGCCGCTCGGGCCCTTGCGCACTTCGAAGCGGCTGATGCGGCGGATCAGGTCCGAGAGCTTGGGCGCGCCGTAGGTCCGCGTGTCGAAATCGGGATTGGCCTGGGTGATGTACTGGCCGATCTGGCCGAGGGTGAACCACTCGCCCTCCGGGTCGATCGCCCGCATCGCCGCGACGATATAGGGGATGGCCTTGGCCGGTGCCTCCTTGGCCCCGGGCTTCGGCGACGGCTCGGCGGGGGCGGGGCTGGGCTCGTCAGGTTTGGCAAGCACCGGCTCGGCGCCGAGATTTTCCACATAGATGAAGCGCTTGCAGGCCATGCGGAAGGCCTCGGGCGTCTTCTTCTCGCCGATGCCATAGACATCCAGTCCCTGCTCGCGGATACGCGCCGCCAGCCGGGTGAAATCGCTGTCCGAGGAGACCAGCACGAAGCCATCGAAAAGGCCGGAATGGAGGAAATCCATCGCCGCGATGACCAGGCCGATGTCGGAGGCGTTCTTGCCCTTGGTATTGGCGAACTGCTGGTCCGGGACCATGCCATAGGCGGCGATCTTGCGCGCCCAGCCGGCCAGGCGCTGTGCCGACCAGTCGCCGTAGATACGCCTCACGGAGGCTTCGCCCAGCGCCGCGATCTCCTCGAAGATGGCGTCGGCATAGCCGGCGGGGATGTTGTCGGCATCGATGAGGACGCAGAGGCGGGGGGCGCGATCCTGGGTGGGCATGGCGGCTTTTCGCAGGTTCGCCGGGACGGGGGAAGGGATTTCCGCCTTCGCCGCGCGAATCGGGCCAGGGGCCCTCGCCTCTTGCCCTCGACCACTGCCACCGGCGATGAAGGTCGCGGCGGGTGGAGGTACAGGCGATGACGGCGGAGATCGACCTCGGGGGGCTGGCGGCACTGCTGGCGGCAAGGGCGGCGGCGGGCGCAAGGGTGATCTGCGCCCTGGCCGGAGCGCCGGGGTCGGGGAAATCGACGCTGGCCGGGCATCTGGCGGAGCGGCTGAACGCGGCGGCGCCCGGCATGGCGGCGGTACTGCCGATGGACGGCTTCCACTACGACGACCTGCATCTCGTCCCCGCCGGCCTGCGGCCGGTGAAGGGCGCACCGCAGACCTTCGATGTCGGCGGGTTCTTCCACGCCGTGAAGCGGATGAAGGCTCGCGACGAGGCCTTTGTCGCCGTCCCGGTCTTCGACCGCGAGATCGAGATCGCCCGCGCCGGCGCACGGCTGGTCCCGGCGGAGGTGCCGGTCATCGTGGTCGAAGGCAACTACCTCCTGCTGACCACCGGCGACTGGCCGCGCCTGCACCCGCTCTTCGACGTGACCGTGATGGTCGATGTCCCCGAGCCGGTGCTGCGCGCCCGGCTGCGCGCCCGCTGGGAGCACTACCGGCTGAGCGAGGACGAGATCGCCTGGAAGCTCGACGGCAACGACCTGCCCAACAGCCGGCTGATCGCCCGCGACAGCGCCCCGGCCGACTACCGGATCGTCAACGGCTGAAACGCCGCTCTCCCGCGCTCTGCCGCGGCCTCCGGCCGCTCCGCCGCTTGGGCCGGGGGTGGCGTCCGCTTCGAGCTCCCCTGAAGGGGAGCCGCTCAGCGGACGCCCCTGCCGGGGTTGGGGTCCGGCGGTTTCGGCTGTGGAGAGGACGGCAGGGGGGCTCTGCCCCCCGCGCCCTGAAGGGGGCGCTCCCCCCGGGATATTTGGAGACAAGAGAAGATGGGGAAGCGGGTTGAAGGGAGGCGCCTGCCTCTCTCACTCTTCCCCTGCATCATCCTTGGACAAATACCCCGGGGCCCG
>CAZRQN010000089.1:0-12056 GCA_964602115.1 uncultured Rhodobacterales bacterium | reverse complement strand
CATGGTCTGGGCACTGATCGCCGCAGTGCTGAAGACGCGGTTCAACACCAACGAGATCCTCGTCTCGCTGTTGCTCGTCTATGTCGCGCAGAACATCCTCGCCTCGATGTCGGTGGGCCTGCTGCGCAGTCCGGAAGGCGCGGGCTTTCCCGGCTCGCGCAATTTCTCCACCTACCCGGCGGCGCGGAACGTGGAGCTGATCCCCAATACCGGGCTGCACTGGGGCGTGATCGCCGCCTTTGTCGCGGTGATCGCGGCCTATATCCTTCTGCAGCGCCATATCCTCGGCTTCCAGATCAAGCTTGCGGGGCAGGCGCCGAAGGCGGCGCGCTATGCCGGGGTGGCGCCCAACCGGCTGATCGTCATGTGCCTTGGCATCTCCGGCGCCCTTGCCGGGCTTGCCGGGATGTTCGAGGTCACCGGGCCGGCGGGGCAGATCTCGATCGACTTCAATGTGGGCTACGGTTTCACCGCGATCATCGTGGCCTTCCTCGGCCGGCTGAACCCGATCGGCATCCTTCTGGCCGGCCTCTTGATGGCGCTGACCTATATCGGGGGCGAACTGGCGCAATTCATGCTGTCGCTGCCCTCGGCGGCGATCCAGGCGTTCCAGGGGATGCTGCTGTTCTTCCTTCTGGCGGTGGATCTGCTGTCGAACTACCGCATCCGTCTCACCCGTCCGGAGGCCGTCTGATGGACATTGCCGGCATCAACCCCGCGCTTCTCATCGCCTCGCTGATGGTGGCGGCGGTGCCGATCCTGCTGGCCGCCATCGGCGAACTGGTGGTGGAGAAGGCGGGAGTGCTGAACCTCGGGGTCGAGGGGATGATGATCGTCGGCGCGGTGGTGGGCTTTGCCACCGCCGTGGGCACCGGCTCGCCCTTCCTGGGCTTCCTCGGCGGAGCGGCCGGGGGCATGGCGCTGAGCCTGGTCTTCGCGCTTCTGACCCAGGTGCTGCTGGCCAATCAGGTGGCGACGGGCCTGGCGCTGACGCTGTTCGGTCTCGGCCTGTCGGCGCTGATCGGCCAGTCCTATGTCGGGATCAAGCCGCCCCTGACCGGCGATGTGCCCTTCGGCCCGCTGGCGGACATTCCCTTCCTGGGAAAGGTTCTCTTCTCGCATGACCCGATGGTCTATGTCTCGATCCTCGCGGTGGCCGCTGTCTGGCTGGTGCTGACGCGGACGCGCACCGGGCTGATCCTGCGGGCGGTGGGGGAGAGCCACGATTCCGCCCATGCGCTGGGCTACAAGGTCAACCGCATCCGCCTGCTGGCCATCCTGTTCGGGGGGGCGATGGCGGGCCTGGGCGGCGCCTATGTCAGCCTTGTCCGGGTGCCGCAATGGACCGACGGGATCACCGCCGGCGCCGGCTGGATCGCGCTGGCGATCGTGGTCTTCGCCTCGTGGCGGCCGTGGCGGGTGCTGCTGGGCGCCTGGCTTTTCGGCGGGATCACCGTGCTGCAGCTCAACCTTCAGGCGGCGGGCGTGCCGATTCCGGTCGAACTCTTGTCGATGTCCCCCTACCTGATAACCATCCTGGTGCTTGTCATCATGTCTTCGGGCAAGGGCGGAACCAGTCTCAACGCCCCGGCTGCCCTGGGCGTCAACTTCCATGCCGCGCGCTGAGCGGGGCCTGGCCTAATCACCGGGGCAGAAAAGCCTCGCCACAGGGAGAATGAAATGAAACGCAGAACGTTACTCGCCACCGCCGCCGCTCTGGCCATGGGGATCGCCGGTGCGGCGCAGGCCCAGATGGACCACGTCAAGGCGTGCTTCCTCTATGTCGGCCCGATCAATGACGGCGGCTGGACCCAGCAGCACCATACCGGGGCGCTGGCGCTGCAGGAGGCCTATGGCGACAAGGTGGAGATCGCCTGGCAGGAAAACGTGCCGGAAGGCGCGGATGCCGAGCGGGCGCTGACGCAGATGGCGCTTTCGGGCTGCAACATCATCTTCACCACCTCCTTCGGCTTCATGGACGCGACCAATGCCGTCGCGGCCAAGTTCCCGGACGTGAAGTTCGAACATGCCACCGGCTACAAGCGCGACAGCGCCAACGTCTCGACCTACAATGCCCGCTTCTATGAGGGCCGCGCCGTGCTGGGCACCATCGCGGGCAAGATGACCAAGTCGAACAAGATCGGCTATATCGCCTCCTTCCCGATCCCCGAGGTGATCATGGGGATCAACTCGGCCTTCATCCACGCCCGCAAGGTCAACCCCGACGTGAAGATCAGCGTCGTCTGGGCCTTCACCTGGTATGACCCGGCGAAGGAAGCCGATGCCGCCAAGGCCCTGATCGAGCAGGGCGTGGACGTCATCATGCAGCATACCGATTCGACGGCGGCCCTGGCCGAGATGGCCAAGACCAACGGCGCCGTCATCGGCTTCGGCCAGGCCACCGACATGGCCGACTACAAGCCGAGCCCGCGCGTCGCCTCGATCATCGACAACTGGGGTCCCTATTACGTCAAGCGCGTGGGGGCGCTGATGGACGGCTCCTATGCGCAGACCGATGCCTGGGAAGGGATCGGGCCGGGCGAGGTGAAGATCGGCGAGATCACCGGCGTGCCGGATGACGTGAAGGCGGCGGCGGAAGCGATGCGCGATTCCATCGCCTCGGGCGCTTACCACCCGTTCACCGGCCCGCTGAACAAGCAGGACGGCAGCGTGCTGCTGACCGAAGGCCAGGTGATCGACGACGGCACGCTGGCGGGGATGAACTTCTTCGTCGAGGGGATCGAGGGCGAAATCCCGCAGTGACGCGCGGCTGACACTTCGCCGGACGGGCCCCTGGCGGGGCCTGTCCGGCGCCTGCGCCCGCCGCCTCAGATGGAGCGGAAATGCTCCTCAAGCGACCGGGCGAGATCCCAGTCGATCAGAAGCTCGTTGATCATGCTGCGCCGGATCAGCTCGGCGACAATCCCGGTGCGCTCGCGCCCGATCGCGGCCACGACCACGCCGGGGCCGTCTCCGCCCTCCGCCCGGTCGGCCACGCCCAGGACCTGTGTCCGGGTGATTCCGGTCCACATCTCGTTGATGTCATCGACGATGCGGTCCTCGTCCTCTGTGGCGTCGGGGCGGGCGATGAGCACGCCGCCGATGTCGCCGGCGATGATCGAGCGCAGGTCGGCCGCCGAGATCCCGGCCGCCGAGAGAACCTCGCCCATCGCTCCGCCCAAGGGCCGCTCGGCCGAGCCGACGGAGGTGATGAGCGTGTCGATCCGGGTCACGAAGGGCGTCTCGCCCGAGAAGATCCGGCGGTAGGATTCGGCGTCGAGCAGATATTCCCGCACCGCCTGCGCCTTGGCGGCGCTGTAGCGGCGGGGAATGAAGGCCGGCACGCCGCCGAGGCCGAGCCGCTCGCCCATGCCGCGGTTGACCGTGTCGATCAGGCGGTCGGCTAGCTGCGAAGAGGAATAGGTTGGCGCGGCCAATGTGATCAGCTCGGCTGAGACCGGCACGAAGGTCAGCGGCACATCGAGGTTGAACTGCCGGTTGGACGCGGTCAGGCCGTCGATCAGCGAGCTGACGGTGCGGCCCCAGGTGACGCCGACGATGCGGCTGCGGCGCAGCAGCTCGTCGATTCTTCCGGCGGCGGAACGGCCGAACCGTCGGCAGCGGATTTCGAATGCACCGCTGGTTGGGGCGTCCGAGCCGCTGTCGAAGACCCGCACGCTGGGGACCCTTCCACCCCGGCGGGCACAGATTTCCTCCAGCCGTCCCACCAGCCGCCGTGGCTCCAGCAGCGCCTGGAGGTCGCGCCGCTCGTCGAGCGTGAGGCTTTCCTCGGCAAAGCGCAGTTCGGTGAAAAGCCAGCCCTTTTCAATCGCATGGTTGAGCAGCCTGGACACGTGCGACTGCGAGATTCCGCCCAGCGTGCGGCCGATTTCCTCCTGGGTAAAACTGTGGCGCGCCCGCAGATAGGCGGCCTGGCGCGACAGCCGGTCGCGGTCGGTCTTTCGCAGCAATCCGCTCTCGGCCATCGGTCCCCGCTTGGCCGGTTCATGCCCGGGCCACATGATCATGCGGGGATGATCATGCCGCATGGTTATTTTTATGCAAGCCCCGATCCGCGTGGATATGAAAGCTCGACCGCTGCGGATGAATGCCCGGGCTCAGGCTCGTGTTGACGGCGGGAGCAAAGGGAGGAGAGTCCATGACCATCAGCAGACGCACGTTCGTCGTATCCTCGACCGCCGCCGTGGCCGCCGCCGGCATCCTGCCGGCCACCAAAGCCAAGGCGGAAGGCGTGAAGATCGGCTTCCTGCTCAAGACCATGCAGGAAGAGCGCTACCAGCTCGACAAGGCGGCCTTCATTCGCAAGGCCGAGGAACTCGGCGCGGAAGTGCTGTTCGATTCCGCCGACAACGACGAGCAGACCCAGCTCTCCAAATTCGAGAACATGCTCGCCCAGGGCGCGCAGGTCATCGTCATGCAGCCGGTGAACTCCGGCACCGCCGGCTCGATGGTCAGCATGGCCAACGCCGATGGCGTCAAGGTGGTGGGCTACGACTCGATGCTGGTCAACGGCCCGCTCGACGCGATGGTGATGCAGGACAGCTGGGCCGTCGGCCAGCTGCAGGGCGAGGCCATGGTCGAGTGGTTCAAGGCCCACAAGGGCGGCGAAGTGAAGGGCAAGGTTGCGCTCATCATGGGCCACCCGGGCGATTCCAACGCCATTGCCATGTCCTCGGGCGCGCTTGAGATCATCAAGGCCAACCCGGGCCTCGAACTGGTGGCCGAGCAGTCGCACGAGCTGTGGGCGACCGAGAAGGCCATGGCCACGGCCGAGAACCTGCTGACCAAATATGCCAACGCGGTGGACGCCTTCATCTGCAACAACTCCGGCATGGCGCGCGGCGTCGTGGCGGCGCTGGACGCGCAGGGTCTGGCCGACACCGAGAAGGTCTTCGTGGCCGGCTCCGACGCCGATCTGGTGAACATCCAGTTCGTCGCTCAGGGCAAGCAGTCGGTCGAGATCTGGAAGAAGATCGACCCGCTGGCGGAAACCGCCGCCCAGGTCGCCTTCGACCTCGCCTCCAACCCGGACGGGGCGGTGGGCGACGTGATCAAGGCCGACCGTTCGATCAACAACGGCGCAGTGGACGTGCCGACGATCGTCACGCCGGTCGTGCTCGTGAACAAAGACAACCTGGACGATACCGTGATTGCAGGTGGCGTCTATTCCAAGGAGCAGGTCTACGGCGGCTGACCTGATCCCCTGAGGCGCCCGGCTTGGCCGGGCGCCTCACCCTGCCGACAGCGACGGACCGGCCGCGGCATCGCCGCGCGCCCTCAACGATGCCAGGCGACGACAGCCTGCGGCACCCGCCGCAGGCGCCGCCGAAGGCTTGCCGAAAGGACATGGGACGATGGCCAATGACGTTGTTCTGCAGATGGTCGATATCTCCAAGGAGTTCCCGGGCGTCAAAGCGCTCAGCCATGTGAACTTCGAGGCCCGTGCCGGCGAACTTCTGGCGCTGATGGGCGAGAACGGTGCGGGAAAATCGACACTGATGAAGGTGTTGTCGGGGGTCTGGCCCTACCCGACCTACACCGGCGACATCTTCGTGAAGGGCGAAAAGAAGCAGTTCGCCAATACCAAGGAGGCCGAAGAGGCCGGCATCGCCATCATCTATCAGGAACTCAACCTGATCCCGGAGATGACGGTTGCCGAGAACATCTTCCTGGACCGCCAGTTCACCGACAGCCTTGGCCGGATCAACTGGGCCAAGCTGAACCAGGAAACGCAGGCGCTGCTCGACGAGCTGGGCATCCGCGACTTCCGGCCCACCGACAAGGTCTCGTCGATCACCGTCGGCAAGCAGCAGATGGTGGAGATCGCCAAGGCGCTGTCCAAGCGGGCGCGCATCCTGGTTCTGGACGAGCCGACCTCGGCCCTGACCGACAAGGAGGTCGCCGACCTCTTCCGCATCATCCGCAAGCTCAAGGCGGATGGGGTGTGCATGTGCTACATCTCCCACAAGATGGAGGAGATCCGGCAGGTTGCCGACCGGATCGTGGTACTGCGCGACGGCCAGACCATCGGCGACGTCACGCCCATTGCCGAGATCACGCTGGACCAGATCATCGCCCGCATGGTCGGCCGCGAGCTGAAGGACATGTTCCCCAAGCGCGAGCCCAAGCGCGGCCGCAAGATCCTGGAGGTGAAGAACCTCGAGGTCGATCACCCGAGCCTGCCGGGCGAGAAGCGGGTGAAGAAGTCCTCCTTCGTCGCCTATGAGGGCGAAATCCTCGGCATTTCGGGCCTGATGGGCGCGGGCCGGACGGAACTGGTGGGCGGCATCTTCGGGGCCTATCCCGGCCAATCGCGGGGCGAGATCTGGCTCGAAGGCAAGAAGATCAACATCAAGTCGCCGCGCGACGCCATCGACCACGGCATCGCGCTCCTGACCGAGGACCGCAAGGCGCTGGGCCTGTTCCTCTCCGAGCCGATCAGCTTCAACACCACGATCAGCTCGCTGGAGACGATCTCGTCGAAGATCCTCGGGGTCATCAACCATGCCCGGGAGCGCGAGATCGTCTCGGACTATGTCAAGCGCCTGGGGGTCAAGACGCCTTCGATCAGCACCGTGATCGGCACGCTGTCGGGGGGCAACCAGCAGAAGGTGATCCTCGGGAAATGGCTGAACTCCAGCCCCAAGGTCTTCATCCTCGATGAACCGACGCGCGGAATCGATATCGGCGCAAAGGTCGAAATCTACAAACTTCTCAACAGCCTGGTCGAACAGGGCGTGGCCGTCATCGTGATCTCCTCGGAACTTCCCGAGGTGCTCGGCCTCAGCGACCGCATCCTAGTGATGGCCGAGGGGAACATCGTCTCGGAGTTCACCCGCGAGACGGCGACCAAGGAGACCATCATGGAATACGCGACCGGAAGCGCCAAAGGGGGCAAAGGCCATGAGTAATTCACCCGTTCTCAGCTTCATCAAGAACAATGCGACGCTGATCGCCCTACTGGTGCTGGTCGCAGGCCTCAGCCTGGCCGACGATTCCTTCTTCACTGCAAGGAACCTCAGCAACCTGGCCCGTCAGGTGACGATCATCGGCATCATCGCCGTCGGCATGACGATGGTGATCCTGATCTCCGGCATCGACCTGTCGGTCGGATCGGTGGCAGGCTTGGCCGCGATCGTGGTCACGATCCTGATGCAGCATGACATCAACGTCTGGATCTCGATCGTCATCACCGTCGCGCTAGTCGGCGGCGTGATCGGCGGCTGGAACGGATGGTGGATCGCGCATTACAAGATCCCGCCCTTCATCATCACGCTCGGCATGCTGACCATCGCCCGGGGCCTGGCCCTGACGCTTTCGGACGGCAGCTCGGTGCCGGTGACGGACACGACCTTTCCGCTGATCGGCGGCGCCTATATCCCGCCCACGGCCTCGACCGTCATCATCGTCGCGGTCTTTGCCCTGATGGTCTGGGGAACGCTGAAAGGCGCGGCCCAGGCTCGCAAGGCCGGCAGCAAGGTCGATACCGTCCAGATGGTCACGAGCCTGATCATGGCCGGTGCCGGACTGGCGCTGTCGATGTATGTCTTCGCCAGCTACCAGGGCATCCCGGTTCCGGTCGCGGTCTTCGCCGTCATCGCCGGCCTGGGCATCTTCACCCTCGGCCAGACGCGCTTTGGTCGCCGGCTCTATGCGCTGGGCGGCAACGAGGATGCGGCGCGGCTGTCGGGGATCGACGTCTATAAGACCAAGCTTCTGGTCTATATCACCGTCTCGGTGCTCTCCGCACTGGCCGGCATCCTGCTCGCCTCCCGCCTCAACGGCGCCTCGCCGAACCTCGGTACGATGTTCGAACTGGACGCCATCGCCTCGGTGGTCATCGGCGGTACCTCGCTGGCTGGCGGCTCGGGCACCATCGGCGGGACGGTCATCGGCGCGCTGATCATCGGCGTCCTGAACAACGGCATGAGCCTTCTGGGGGTCTCGACCTTCTACCAGCTGATCATCAAGGGCTTCATCATCATCCTCGCCGTTTGGTTCGACGTCCTTCAGAAGCGCAAGTAGGACTGGGCCAATCCTGCCGCGGGCCCTTGCTCCCGGTCCGCGGCAGCTTCTTCCTCGTCACCCAGAACCGGAGATCGCCCCATGAAGATCCGATTTGAGTTTCCGGCGCTTGCAGGTTTCGTCCGCGCTCTTGCCGCACTGGCTGCGGCCCTGGGTGTGACGGCCGGCCATGCGGTGGCCGAGGACGCCCGCCCGCGCATCGCCTTCCTGCTCAAGACCATGCAGGAGGCCCGCTACGAGACCGACCGCAGCCTGTTCATCGAGGCGGCGACCGGGCTGGGCGCCGATGTCGTCTTCGACAGCGCCAACAACGACGAGGAACTCCAGCTCTCGCAGGTGGAGGCGATCCTCGACGAAGGCATCGACGTGATCGTGCTGCAGCCGGTCAACACCGGCACCGCCGGGGCGCTGGTCGCCATGGCCAACCAGCGCGGCGTGCGGGTGGTGGGCTACGACTCGATGATCACCAACGGCCCGCTCGATGCGATGGTCATGCAGGACAGCTGGGCCGTCGGCCGGATGCAGGGCGAGGCCATGCTGGCGGCGCTGCGGGAAAAGAACGGCGATGTCACGGGGACCGTGGCGCTGATCATGGGTCAGCCGGGGGACTCCAACGCCCAGGCCCTGTCGAGCGGCGTCCTGGACGTGATCGCCAAGAACCCGGGGATCAAGCTGGTCGCGCAGCGTTCGCATGCCGGCTGGTCGCCCGATCTCGCCCGGGAGACCGCCGAGTCCCTGCTGGTGAAGTTCGACAACAAGGTGGACGCCTTCATCTGCAACAACTCCGGCATGGCCTTCGGGGTGATGAGCGCGCTGGCCGACGAGGGGCTGGATAATGCCGGCAAGGTCTTCGTCGCCGGGGCCGACGCCGACCTGCGCAACATCCGCCTGGTGGCGCAGGGCAAGCAGGCGATGGATGTGTGGAAGCAGATCGGCCCGCTGGCCACCAAGGCCGCCGAAGTCGCGGTGGCCCTGGCCAAGGCCAAGGACAAGCCGGTGACCGAAGTGATCTCGGGCTATGAGATGCGCAGCAACGGCGCCGTGGATGTGCCAACCTTCGTCACCCCTGTGGTCGCTGTCACCAAGGACAGCATCGACGCGACGGTGATCGACGGCGGCATCTACACCAAGGACCAGATCTACGGGCCGTGATGGCCGGCGGCACATCCGTAGAGAAGCCACTGAACCGAGGGGCGTGACGATGGCGAAGAAGTCCAAGGTAGCTGTTCTGGGGCCGATCCCGAGAGACCGCATCATCACCCATACGGGCGCGCAATTCGAGAAATACGGTTGCGCGCTCTATACGGCGGCGGCGCTGGCCACGCTGCTGGGCGAGGACGGGGTTGTCCATCCGGTGTGCCATGTCCGGAAACGCGACCAGCAGCCGATCAAGGACATCCTCGGCCAGTTCGCCAATGTCGATTCCGCCGGCATCACCTCGGCACTGGATCAGGGCGACGTGGTCCAGTTGCACTATGTTGACCAGAACAAGCGCATCGAGCGGCAGACCGGGTTCATGGATCCGATCCTGCCCGAGGATCTCGCCGGGCTTCTGGATGCAGAGATCTTCGTCTGCGTGCCGATCACCGACTATGAAGTCAGCCGGGGAACGCTGAAATACATCAAGGAAAACAGCACCGGCATCGTCCTTCTGGACGCGCATGGGCCCACGAACACGCTGGCGCGCACCGGGGAGCGGCATCACCGCTTCTGGGCCGACCGCGACAGCTGGCTGCCCTATATCGACATCCTGAAGATGAACCTGGAAGAGGCCGGCTGTTCCTGGTTCGCATCGGAATATGACGCGGGCGAGCTGGAGGACACGCGCCAGCTGGCGATGGACGAACTGCCGAAATTCGCCCGTCACTGCCTTGATCGCGGGGTCAAGGCCCTGTGCGTGACGCTCGATCAGCATGGCTGCGTGGTCTATTTCCGCGACCAGTCCGGGCGCATGCGCGAAGAGATGGTCAAGCGCGTGCCGGTCGAGACGGTGGTGGACACCACCGGCTGTGGCGACTCCTTCGCCGCCGGCATGGCCTTCGGCTACCTGCGCCACCGCGACTACGTCCGCGCCTGCCAGTACGGCAATGCCATGGGCGCCCAGCGCTGCGTCGGCTCGCAACTGGCGATCTACCGGCCGCTTCCGGAAACCGAAAAACAGATTGCCGAAGCCTACGGCGCCTGAACGCACCGCCGGCGGCGAAACCCTTTTGGCGTGGAGTGCGCTATGCGTGACAGGTTGAATGCCAAGGAATGGCTGGTCGAGGAACACGGCTTCGACATTGCCGCCGCCAATGTGGCGGAGACCCTGTTCACCATCGGAAACGGCTACCTCGGCACCCGCGGAACGCTGGAGGAAGGGTTCAAGGGCGAGCGGTCGGGGACCTTTCTGAATGGGGTCTTCGACGCGCATGACTCGCCGGTCATCGACCTCGTGAATGCGCCCGACTGGCTGGCGCTTTGCGTGCGGGTCGGCGGGCATCGGCTGGATGTCCAGTCCTGCCGGGTGCTGGACCATGCCCGGGCCCTGGACATGAGCCAGGGGGTCCTGTGGCGCAGCACGCTGTTCCAGGACGGGCAGGGCCGGCGCACGAGGATCGAAACCCTGCGCTTCGCCTCGATGGCCGACCGCCATAGCTGCGGGCTGCGGGTGGAAATTACGCCGGAGAACCACGACAGCCCCATTTCGGTGGAAAGCGCGCTCGACGGCCGGAGGTTCAACCTCGACCGGCTGCCGGTCTATCCCGGGAGCCCGCAGTTCCATCCGGAGGTGCGCTGGGAGAAATGGGCCAAGTCCAAGCACCTGCGTGAAGCGGCCCGCAAGGCGCTGCCGGAGGGAATCTATCTGGAGATGGCGACGATCGACACCGGGATCGTGCTGTCCTATGCCGCCGCGACGCGTACCGACAGCCCGCTCGCCAGCCGCACCATCGAGGAGGGCTATGAGCGGATCGCCGAAAGGCTCGACTTCGACGGCACCGCCGGACGGACGATCCGGCTGGACAAGCTCGTCCATATCGCCACGTCGCGCGATCATGGAAAGGGCGATCCCGGGGCGCGATGCCGCGAGGGAGTCGCTGCGCTTTCCGCTGTTGGCTTCGACCGGGCACTGGCCGCGAGCCGCGCTGCCTGGGCGGCGAAATGGGAAGACTGCGATTGCACCGTTGCCGGCGATGACGAGGCGACGCGCGCGGCGCGCTTCTCGGTCTATCACCTGCTGATCACCGCCAATGAGGAGGACCCGACCGTCAACATCGGGGCCAAGTCGATGTCGGGCGAAGGCTACCGGGGGCATGTCTTCTGGGACACCGAGATCTTCATGCTGCCCTTCTACATCTATACCCAGCCGGCAACGGCCCGGGCACTGATGCTCTACCGCTACCACACGCTGGCCGGCGCCCGAGCCAATGCGGTGCAGAACGGATTCAAGGGGGCGCAGTATCCCTGGGAATCGGCGGACACCGGGCTTGAGACCACGCCGAAATGGACCGCCGACGGGTTGCACCGGATCTGGACCGGCGAGGAGGAGATCCATGTCTCCGCCGATGTTGCCTATGGGGTGCTGACCTATGTCTCGGCCACCGGCGACATGCAGTTCATGTATGACCACGGCGCCGAGATCCTGTTCGAGACCAGCCGTTTCTGGGTCAGCCGGCTGGAGCATCGGTCTTCAGACGACCGTTTCGTCCTTACCCGTGTCATCGGACCGGACGAGTTCCATGAACATGTGGACAACAACGCCTTCACCAACCGCATGGCGCAGTGGCATCTGGTGCAGGCGGCGCGGGTGCATGACGATCTTGCCCGCCTCAACCCCTCGGCCCTTGCCCAGGTGGCCGCGCGGATCGGCCTGCGCCCCGAAGAGGCCGCCAGCTGGGCGGCGGTGGCGGCGAAGATCCTCATCCCCTTCGACGAGAGCCGCAGTCTGATCGAGCAGTTCGAAGGTTACTTCGCGCTCAAGGAAGTGCCGGTCACCGAATGGGACCAGAACGACATGCCCTGCTATCCGG
>CAZRQN010000088.1:0-12065 GCA_964602115.1 uncultured Rhodobacterales bacterium | reverse complement strand
GGGGGCCGGTGGCCCCCCTTTGCCTGGTCCCGCGCGGCGAAGCCGCGCGGGAGGTCAGGGGGCGAGCAAGCGGCGGAAGAGCGTGTCGAGGAAGTCCTGCGCCTCGGCGAAGGGGTCATGGCCGGCGCCGAGGACGGCGCGGACCTGGACGTCGAAATCCGCATAATGCTGGGTCAGTGCCCAGATCGAGAAGATCAGGTGCACCGGCGGCATGCGGGCGATGCGTCCGGCCGCCATCCAGCCGCTCAAGACTGCCGCCTTCGCCTCGACCAGTTCCTTGAGGTCGGCGCCCAGCACCTCGCCCATGCGCGGGGCGCCCTGGAGGATCTCGTTGGCGAAGAGCCGGCTTTCGCGCGGGTAGTCGCGCGACAGGTCGAGCTTGCGCCGCACATAGCGCAGGATCTCCGCCACCGGCTCGCCCTCGGGGTCGAGGTCGCGCAGCGGGTCAAGCCAGATGTCGAGCAGATCGGTCAGCAGAGCCCGGTGGATCGCCTCCTTGGAGGGAAAGTAATAGAGCAGGTTGGGCTTCGACAGCCCCGCCACCTCGGCGATCTGGTCGAGCGTCGCCCCGCGAAAGCCCTGCGCCGAAAAGACCTCCAGCGCCGCTTCGAGGATGGCTTCGGAGTTCTTCTGCTGGATTCGCGTCTGGGGTCGGCTCATCAGGGGTCGCAACGCCTCGGAATTCACGAGATGACTGTGGCGGGTGGCCGGATGTCCGTGATAGCAGCGGATTGACCGTCCGGTCAAACTTCAAACCCGGAGCCTCTCCATGGCACTCGATCGCCCGCGTGCGCCCAACGACCTCAACGCCTTCTGGATGCCCTTCACCGCCAACCGGCAGTTCAAGAAGTCCCCCCGCATGTTCGTGGCGGCCAGGGACATGCATTACACCACCGCCGACGGCCGGCAGGTACTGGACGGAACGGCGGGGCTTTGGTGCTGCAACGCCGGCCACTGCCGGCCGAAGATCACCGAGGCGATCCAGCGTCAGGCGGCCGAGCTCGACTATGCCCCCGCCTTCCAGATGGGCCATCCGGTGGCCTTCGAACTGGCCAACCGCATCATCGACATCGCGCCCAGGGGCATCGAGCATGTCTTCTACACCAACTCGGGCTCCGAGTCGGTCGAGACGGCGCTGAAGCTCGCCATCGCCTATCACCGCGCCCGGGGCGAGGCGTCGCGCACCCGGCTGATCGGGCGCGAGCGCGGCTATCACGGGGTGAATTTCGGCGGCATCTCGGTAGGCGGGATCGTCAACAACCGCCGTTTCTTCGGCAGCCTGCTGAATGGCGTCGATCACTTGCCGCATACCCATCTGCCGGCGCAGAACGCCTTCGCCAAGGGCCAGCCCGAGCACGGGGCGAACCTTGCCGACGAGCTGGAGCGGATCGTGGCGCTGCACGGGGCCGAGACCATCGCGGCGGTGATCGTCGAGCCGGTCGCGGGCTCGACCGGCGTGCTGATCCCGCCGAAGGGCTATCTGGAGAAACTGCGGGCGATCACGCAGAAGCACGGCATCCTCTTGATCTTCGACGAGGTCATCACCGGCTTCGGCCGCCTCGGCAGTGCCTTTGCCGCCCAGCATTTCGACATTCTGCCCGACATGATGACCACGGCGAAGGGCCTGACCAACGGCGTCATTCCCATGGGCGCGGTGCTGACGACCGGCGCGGTGCATGACGCCTTCATGCAGGGGCCCGAGCACGCGATCGAACTGTTCCACGGCTACACCTACAGCGGCAACCCCATCGCCTCGGCCGCCGGGATCGCCACGCTGGAGACCTATCGCGAGGAGGGGCTGTTCGAACGTGCCGCCGCAATCGCCCCCTATTGGGAAGAGGCGCTGCATTCGCTCAGGGGCCTGCCGCATGTGATCGACATCCGCAACCTCGGCCTCATCGGGGCGGTGGAACTGGACCCGATCGCCGGCGAGCCGACGAAGCGGGCCTTCACCGCCTTCCTGAACGCCTACGAGCAGGGAATTCTCATCCGCACCACCGGCGACATCATCGCCATGAGCCCGCCGCTGATCGTGGAGAAGTCGCATATCGACATGCTGGTCGGGACTCTCGCTGAGGTGCTGAAGCGGCTGGACTGAAGGCAGGGTCCGGGTCATCCCGGATCCGCGCATCTCGCCTCCAATAGGTGCCATGATCGCGGTCGCCTGGCCGGCGATGGTCCTGGGCGCTCCTGTCCGGGCCCTTCGCGAGGCAGGCGCTGCGCCGATGGGTATGCGACGCCTCTGTCGATGATGGACATCCGGCCTGCGGGGCAGGCCGGCGCTTCTGCTGTCAGCCGCCCTGGCGCCCGATGAGGGAGCCAAGCGCCTCGACCACCAGCGCATGGTCCTCCACCTGCGGCAGGCCGGAGACGGTGGCGACGGCGACCACGCCGGCGCTTGCCACCCGGATCGGCACCGCCCCGCCATGCACGGAATGGGTTTCGTGCCGCAGCCCGTGGTCTTCCACCGTCTGCCCCGCCTTGGCCAGCCGGCGGCCGACGAGCAGCGAGGCTTCCAGAAAGGCCAGCGCCGTTTCCGACTTGCGCCGTGCCCAGCGGTCGTTCTGCGGCGTGGCGCCGGGAAGCGCGGCATGGAAGAAGCAGCGGCTGGCGTCACGGATGTCGATCACCACCGGCAGGTGCCGCTCCCGGGCCAGGGTGACGAGCGCCAGTCCGAGATCGACCGCCACGCCCTCGTCCCAGCGGGCCAGGGCCAGGCTGCGGGCCTCCTCCTCAAGCGCCTCGATCTCCATCGGTCGTCTCCCTCTTGCGGCAGTCCATAGGCGCGGCACGGCCCCTGCGCTGTCAAGGACAACAACGCCGGATCCTCATGTGGGCAACGGACAAAAGCTTTTCTTGCACGGTGAAAATTTGGGCGTATGGTGCGGCCGAAAAGGGATGCCGCAGTGCAGAAACACGATCCCATGCCGGAGTTCGAAGCGGTGACGCCAGCGGCGCGGATCGCCACGGCCACGCATGGCTGGCGGGCGAAATGCCTGCAGCGTCTGGTGCGGCTCGACCTGCCGGTGCCGCGCACGGTGGCGATCCCCGTGCAGACGGTGCGCGCCATTGCCGCCGGCCAGAAGGTCGATGTCGCCGCGATCCTCGCCCATTTCGGCGCGGGCCCGCTGATTTCCGTCCGTCCCTCGCCGGAGAACCCCGACTGGGGCGGGCCGGCGACGGTGCTCAACATCGGGCTCAACCCCGAGCGCCACCGCCGCCTGACCGCGACGCATGGGGCCGAGGCGGCCGACGCGCTGTGGCTGCGCTTCCTGCAGGGCTTTGCCGTGCATGTCGCCCGGCTCGACCCCGACATGTTCGACGGCCTGACCAGCCCGGCTGCGGCGCTGGAAGCCTGGCGGCACGAGATGGACGAGCCCTTCCCGGAAGATCCCGGCCTGCAGCTCGCCGAAGTGCTGCGCTCGATGGCCCGTGCCTGGGAGGGGACCTCCGCCCGGCTGCTGCGCCAGGCCAAGGGCGCGCCGGAAAGCGCCGGGCTGGGCCTTGTCGTGCAGGAGATGGCCCAGGGCCTGGGGCAGGGCGTTTGCGGTGCCGGGGTGATCCAGCTGATCGACCCGGTCACGGGCCAGCCGCGCGTCACCGGCCGTTTCCGCGCCCAGGCGCAGGACCGGGCCAGCCTGTCGGGGCCGGAAGCGCTGTTCCTCACCCGCGACCCGCGCGGCCCCTCGCTGGAGGATGCCGCGCCGGAGGTGCTGCACGCGCTTGTCGGCTATGCCGCCACCTGCCGGGCGCGGCTGCGCGAGGAGATGCAGATCGAGTTCACCGTCGAGGACGGCCGCATCGCGGTGCTGGATGCGGTGCGCGTCTCGCGCTCGGCCCGGGCGGCGCTGCGCTCGGCCGTGGCGATGGCCGACGAGGAGATCATCACCCGCGAGGAGGCGCTGCTGCGGGTCGAACCCCGGGCGTTGACCGAGCTTCTGCACAATCAGGTCGATCCCCGCGCCCCGCGCGACGTGCTGGCCCGGGGCATCGCGGCAAGCCCGGGGGCGGCGACGGGCAAGATCGTCTTTTCATCGGCCGCTGCCCAGGCCTCGCAGTCGCGGGGCGAGCCCTGCATCCTGGTGCGTCGCGAGACCGCGCCCGAGGATATCCGCGGCATGCATTCGGCGGTGGGCGTGCTGACCGAGCGGGGCGGCATGACCAGCCATGCGGCGGTGATCGGGCGCGGGCTGGGCCTGCCCTGCATCGTCGGCGCCACGGCATTGCGCTTCGACCTCAAGGACCGTCGCCTGATCGCCCCGGACGGGCGGGCGCTGGCCGAGGGCGACACGATCACCGTCGATGGCACCACCGGCGACATCCTGCTCGGCGCCGCCGAGATGCTGCCACCCGCGCAGGACGAGACCTTCCGCCGCTTCCTTTCCTGGGCCGACGAGGTGCGCGACATCGGCGTGCGCGCCAATGCCGACACGCCGGCCGATGCCGCCACCGCCCGCGCCTTCGCCGCGCAGGGGATCGGCCTCTGCCGCACCGAGCACATGTTCTTCGACGAGGACCGTCTGGTCGCCATGCGCGAGATGATCTTCGCCGACACGCCGCAGGACCGCGCAGCCTCGCTCGCCCGCCTGCTGCCGATGCAGCGCGAGGACTTCGTCCAGCTTTTCGAGATCATGGCCGGAATGCCGGTGTGCATCCGCCTCTTCGATCCGCCGCTGCACGAGTTCCTGCCGCAGGACCGCGAGGGCCTGCGCGACCTGGCCGAGGCGCTGGACCGTCCGCTGTCGGAAGTCACCCGCCGGGCCGAGGCGCTGGCCGAATTCAACCCGATGCTCGGGATGCGCGGGGTGCGGCTGGGGGTGGTCCTGCCGGAAATCTACGAGATGCAGGCCCGGGCGATCTTCGAGGCGACGGTGGAGGTCGCCCGCCGGGGTGCCGCCGTGGTGCCCGAGGTGATGATCCCGCTCGTCTCCGCCCGCCGCGAGGTGGAACTGGTCAAGACCCGGATCGACGCGGTGGCCTCGGCGGTGAAGGTCAAGTTCGGGGTCGATTTCACCTTCAAGCTCGGGGTCATGGTGGAAACCCCGCGCGCGGCGCTGCGGGCCGGCGAGATCGCCCAGCATGCGACCTTCCTGTCCTTCGGCACCAACGACCTGACCCAGATGACCTATGGCCTCAGCCGCGATGACGCCGGGCGGTTCATGAATACCTATGTGCAGAAGGGGGTCTTTCCCGAGGACCCGTTCCAGGTGCTGGACGTCGATGGCGTGGGCGAGCTGCTGCTGATCGGAGCCGAGCGCGGGCGCAGGGCGAGGGCGGATCTCACGCTGTCGATCTGCGGCGAGCATGGCGGAAACCCGGAGTCGATCGCCTTCTGCAGAAAGGCCGGATTCGACTATGTCTCCTGCTCGCCCTATCGCGTTCCGCTGGCGCGACTGGCCGCCGCGCATCTGGCGCTGATGGATAGGGCGACGAAAATCTAGTAGGCCCAAAGGATTGCGACACGATCCTTAGATTCCCGGCCGTCCGTTTCGGCGGAAAGCCGCTCACGAAGGGTTACGCAGAGTTAACAAAGCGTGACTCTTGGGCGGAAAAGGATTTACCCGTGTTTCCCGTTGCTTGTGGCGCGATCTTCAAAGCGCCGCCACAGATGGGGGACGTCACCGATGCGCCTGCTGACCCGCCTGACCGGCGCGCTTGTCGCCTGCGTCATCGCCGTTTCCGCCGCTTCTGCCCAAAGCACGCTCAGCACATCCAATGGCGACGGCTCCCCCGATGCGGCACTGGCAGCACTGTTCGGCGCCGAACGCGATGCCCTGGCCGCCATCCCCCAGGGGGCGCTGAAAGTGGCAAAGCCCGCGCGGGCCAAGAAGGGCCAGGCGCCGGAGATCGAGTATTCGCTCGTCTGGCTCGCGGCGCAGACCGCGCCTGCCGAGGGCGCGCAATGGGAATGCCTGGCGCGCGCCATCTACCATGAGGCCCGGGGCGAGACGCTGGAAGGCCAGTTCGCGGTGGCCGAAGTGATCCTCAACCGGGTGGACAGCCCGCTTTATCCCTCCACGGTTTGCGCGGTGGTGGGGCAGGGCGGGGCCGGGGGCTGCCAGTTCTCCTTCGTCTGCGACGGGCGTTCGGATGCCGTTGCGGACCGCGCTGCCTGGGCCATCGCCGGGCGGATCGCGGCGGTGATGCTGGCCGGGGCGCCGCGCCTCCTGACCGATGGCGCCACCCATTTCCACACCGGCGCCGTGCGCCCGGCCTGGGCGGCGCGTTTCCCGCTGACCGCCGTGATCGGCGCCCATGCCTTCTACCGCCAGCCCGGGGCGCAGCCGGTGGTGGTGGCGGCAATGAACTGAGGTCGCGCGCGGCCGCTTGACGGTCGCGCCGGACTCAGCCATCCCGGCCGCGCAGGGCCAGGGATGGGACCATGGACAGCGACCTGACCCAGGCCTTCGGGCCACTCGACTCCCGCGCCGGCGGTGACCCGCGCGACCGCATCTCCCTGCGCGACCATGTGGTGGAAGCCGAGATCGGCGCCTTCCAGCAGGAGCGCGGCCGCAGCCAGCGCCTGCGCGTCTCCATCGTCGTCGAGGTCCGCCCGCTGGGGCCTGCCGCCGATGACGTGGACCGCATCCTGTCCTACGACCTGCTGGTCGAGGCGGTGGCGGCGGAACTGGCGGCGGAACGGCTGAACCTTCTGGAAACGCTGGCCGAGCGTGTCGCCACCCGCATCCTGCGCGCCCCGGCCGCCGAACGCGCCTTCGTCCGCATCGAGAAGCTCGACCTGGGGCCCTTCGCGCTCGGGGTGGAGATCGTCCGCCGCCGCGCCGCCGATCCCTTGGCGGAAGAGGAGGCGCCGGTGCATCCGCTGGTCGTGCTTCTGGACAATGCCGCGCTCGCGGCCCCTGAACTGCCGGAGCGCCTGACGGGATGGGAAAGACACGGCGCGCCGGTGGTCCTCTGCGTCGGCCTGCCGGACCTGCCCCGCCCCGAGACCGGCCACGCGCCCACCCAGCGGCGCGTCGATCTTCTGGCCATCGAGCAGAACGCCTGGCGGCTCGCCGCCCGCGATCCGCGCTGCGTGGTGGTGGCCGCGCGGACCGAGATCGACTGGGCGATGAAACACGGCCGCACGGTGGTCTGGGCGCCTTCCAAGATGGTGCTCGACGCCACCGAGGGCCCGAAGGACCGCAGCCCCGGGGCGCTGGCGCTTTGGCTGGCCGAAAGCCTCTCGGCCCGGGCGCTTCTCGCTCACGGCTCTGTAACGGTCCCGGCGGGAAGCCGCGTGCCCGTCGAGCGCGCCTGACACCCCCCGGGGTGGACTTGCGCGCGGAATTGCGACAATCCGGGCGCCGATGACGCTCTTTCGCCCGCTCGTCCTGCCCGACACCTGCCGTCCGGACGGCGCCCTGCCGCTTGCCGGCGGACCGATCTGGTTCGACCGCGCCGAAGTGGTGGAACCCGGCCGCCGGGGTCCGGTGATCGCCGCCCGCGACATCCCTGCCGAGCAGCGCGACCGCCTGACCGAACCGCGCCCCGCCTTGGCCGGGCTGGCGCTGGACCGGCCCCTGATCATGGGCATCCTCAATGTCACGCCCGACAGTTTCTCCGACGGTGGTCGCTTTCTCGACCCCGTCGCCGCCGTGGCCGAGGCCACGGCTATGGGCGCCGACCTGATCGACGTGGGCGGCGAAAGCACCCGGCCGGGCGCGGCGGAGGTTCCGGCAGACGAGGAGATCGCCCGCATCCGCCCGGTGATTGCCGCGCTCGCCGGCCACCGGATCAGCGTCGATACCCGCAAGGCGCAGGTCGCCCGCGCGGCGCTCGCCGCCGGCGCGGCCGTGGTCAACGATGTCAGCGCGCTCACCCATGATCCGGCGCTGGCCGGGGTGGTGGCGGCCTCCGGCGCGCCGGTGGTGCTGATGCATGCCCAGGGCACGCCGGCGGTGATGCAGGACGATCCGCGCTACGCCGATGTGCTGGTCGAGGTCTATCTGTGGCTGGAGGCCCGGATCGCCGCCGCCCGGGCCGCCGGCATCCCGCAGGAGCGGATCGTCGTCGATCCCGGCATCGGCTTCGGCAAGACCGCAGCGCACAACCTGTCGCTGATCCGGGGCCTGTCGCTTTTCCACGGCCTCGGCTGCCCGGTCCTGCTCGGCGCTTCGCGCAAGCGCTTCATCGGCACCATCGGCGCCGAGCCGGTTGCCGACCGGCGCCTGCCCGGATCGCTGGCTGTCGCCCTTGCCGGGGCGGCGCAGGGGGCGCAGATCCTGCGCGTCCACGATGTCCCCGAAACCCGCCAGGCGCTGGCCCTCTGGGCCGCCATGAGAGAGGCCGCATGAGCCGGAAACTGTTCGGAACCGACGGGGTGCGCGGCACCGCCAACACCCATCCGATGACCGCCGAGATGGCGCTGCGCCTCGGTGCGGCCGCCGGGGCCTGGTTCCGCGAGACGACCAAGGGCGCCCACCGGGTGGTGATCGGCAAGGACACGCGGCTGTCCGGCTATATGCTGGAGAACGCCATGACCGCCGGGCTGACCTCGATGGGGATGAACGTGCTGCTCCTCGGCCCGGTGCCGACGCCTGCGGTGGGCTTCCTCACCCGCTCGATGCGGGCCGATCTCGGCGTGATGATCTCGGCCAGCCACAACCAGGCGGCCGACAACGGCATCAAGTTCTTCGGCCCCGACGGGTTCAAGCTCGACGACGCGGCGGAGGTGGAGATCGAACGGCTGACCGAGGAAGCGCCGGCGCTGGTGCCGCCTTCGGCGATCGGCCGGGCCAAGCGGATCGACGATGGGCGCGGGCGCTATCAGGAGTTCGCCAAGACCACCTTTCCTGCCGGTCTGACGCTCGACGGGCTCAAGGTCGTGGTCGATTGCGCCAATGGTGCCGCCTATCGCGCTGCGCCGGAAGTGCTGTGGGAACTGGGCGCCACGGTGATCCCGGTGGGCGTCAGCCCCAACGGGCTCAACATCAACGAGCGCTGCGGCTCCACCCATCCGGAGACCGCTGCCGAGGCGGTGGTGGCGCACGGCGCCGATGTCGGCATCTGTCTGGACGGTGACGCCGACCGGGTGATCCTGATCGACGAGACCGGACAGGTGGCCGACGGCGACCAGATCATGGCGCTTTTCGCCGCGCGCTGGGCGGCCGAGGGGCGGCTGAAGGACGGAGTGCTCGTCGCCTCGGTGATGTCCAACCTCGGGCTGGAGCGCTTCCTGACCGCGCGCGGCCTGCGGCTGGAGCGCGCCCCGGTCGGCGACCGCTATGTGGTGGAGCGGATGCGCGAGGGCGGCTGGAACCTCGGCGGCGAGCAGTCCGGCCATATCGTGATGACCGATTACGCCACGACCGGCGACGGTCTGGTGGCGGCGATCCAGTTCCTCGCCGCCATGGCGCGCACTGGCGCCCCGGCCTCGGCCCTGGTGCGCCAGTTCGAGACCGTGCCGCAGATGCTGAAGAACGTCCGCTACGCCCCGGGCGCCGCGCCGCTCGACGCCGCGCCGGTCCGGGCGGCCATCGCCGCCGCCGAGGCGCGGATCGACGGCAAGGGCCGCCTCCTGATCCGCAAGTCCGGCACCGAGCCGCTGATCCGCGTCATGGCCGAATGCGAGGACGAGGCCCTGATGGTCGAGGTGGTGGAAGGGATCGTGACGGCGGTGCAGGCCGCCGTCTGAAGCGCGGTCGGACGCGGGGCATCGTCCCGCCACAGGGACAGCAAGACCCCGCCCCGGGCCTGACCCGGGGCCTCACCTCCCGCCGAGCGCTGCGGCCCGGGGGGAGAGGTCCCGGGTCAGGCCCGGGACGGGTTTCCCTCCGTCACCGCCGCCGAGACTAGGGCGGGCGGTCCATTCGCGATGACCGCAGTCCAGAACCGGATCAATCGCCCTGCGGAAAGCCGGCCGCCCGCAGGTGGTGGCGAAACGCATCACGGTGTTCGGCACACGCGAAGGGCAACGCGGTCTCGTAATTCGCGATGGCCGCGTCGGGGCGCAGCTCGCGCACGGCGCGGGCCCAATGATCGGCAAGGTCGGAGCGGCCCGCCATGCCGAAAACGGCGACCATGCCCATCATGTTGCAGAAATGACCGTGGCTCGTGCGGGCGGCCAGCAGCGCCCATTCCACCGCGCGGTCGAAGTTTCCCGTGAGCGCGTTGGTCATCGCGCGCGAGCCGCGCATCACCGTCAGCAGGGGATCGAGCGGCGACAGGTCCAGCGCCTCACCCATGTCCGCGCTCGAGGCGTCGATGTCGCCGAGCATCAGCCGCATGTTGCCGCGCGAAAAATGGGCCTTGGCGAAGCTGGGACTGAGCCGCAGCGCCTGGTCCAGCCAGGGCAGTCCGTCCTCGGGCCGGCCGAGCAGCACATGGGCGCGGCCATGGGCGTAATTGGCCTGCGGGTCGAGCGGGTCCACCGCCATCGCCTGCTCGGCATCCTGCCGCGCCGCCTGCACCGCTGCGGTCCGGTCGGTGTAGCCCATCACGGCGCATTGGTAGTGCGTGAAGGACCGCGCCGCCCAGACCACCGACAGGCCGGGGTCGAGCGCCAGCGCCCGGCTGAACAGCGCCTCCGCCGCAGCGTTGTCGGACCGGTTGAACCGGTACATGTGACTCAGGCCGCGATGGTAGGCGCTCCATGCGTCGAGCTTCTCGACCGGCTTCAGCCGCGCCCGCGCGGCCTCGGCCAGCGGAATGCTGAAATCCAGCGAGGCGAGGATCGTGCCGGTGATGCGCTCGCGCAGGAGGTGGATGTCGTCCTTCCCTGCCTCGAACCGGTCCGACCACAAAAGCGTGCCGCCGAGGGTTTCCACCAGATCGACGGCCACGGCGACGCGCCCCGCAGCCCCCTCGATCCGCCCGGAAAGGAGATAGTCGGCCCCCAGGACCTGCCGCACCGTGTCCGGCGTGGCCGATCCGCTGGGCAGGCGGAAGGTGCTCTCCCGCGCGATCACGCGCAGCCAGCGGAACCGGGCGAGCGCCGACAGGATATCGGCGGGGAAGGACTGCGCCAGGCTGCCCGGTCCGGCCTCCGCCGCCTCGAAAGGCAGGACCGCGATGGTGGGAGGGCGGGCCGCAGGAGCATCGGAGGGCGGAGGGGCTTCGGGCACCGGCCCGGCCTGCGCCGCGCGGGCCATGGTCACCGGGGCCACGAAGCGATGTCCCAGCCCGCGCAGCGTGCGCAGATAGACCTGGCGTTCCGCATCGTCGCCCAGCGCCTGGCGGACCTGCCGGATGGCAGTGGCCACCGCCGCATCGGATACGATCCGTCCGCCCCAAAGGCGGTCGATCATCTCGTCCTTGGGGATCAGCCGCTCGGCATTGCCGGCGAGGAGGCAGAGCAGCGCAAAGGCCTTGGGTTCCAGCGCGACCGGACCGTCGGGCCCGCGCAACTCGGCCCGGTCCTCGTCCAGTTCGAAGGGTCCGAAACGCAGGATCATCCGGAAGACTAGGCAGAACCCTGACATTTTTCAACCGGCGCTCAGCCGGCGCTCAAGCAGCCGCCGGCGGATGGCGCGAAGGTCAGGGGGTGGCGCGACCTGCCGCGCCCTGCCGGAGGAAACCTGCCATGACCGCGCTGCCCCTCGCTTTCTCCTGGCCCACCGCCCTTGGCGGCGTGCTGTTCGGCCCCTCCCGCAACGCACCGGCTATCGAACGGGCCGCGCTCTCCTCCCGCGCGCTCGACGAAGCGCTGCGCGACAGCCGCCTGCTGCCCGAGGACCTGCTCGGCGGTCCGGGAACCGATCGCCCCTTCTTCCTGCGCCCGGAGTTCGGCCGCAGCCAGAGATGACCGCGCCAGCGGCGGAGAAGGCCCGGAAACCGCCCCTCCCGCGCGGCTTCGCCGCTTGAGGGAAGCAAGGGGGCGGCTTCCCGCCCCCTTGGACCCCCTCGCCGCGAATGCGGAGAGGGTGATGCCTTCCCCGTCTTGCGCCCTGGCGGGCGCGCCTCCTGTGGCGCTCGTGTCGGTTCCGTCTGCTCTGGTGGAGAGACCCGGGGCGCTGCCCCGGGCCCCGGGGTATTTGTCCAAGGATGATGCAGGGGAAGGTCAGAAAGAGGCCATGCTACACGACTCCCTGCTTTTTGAGGGTATTTGGGAGGTTGAGCCATTC
>CAZRQN010000087.1:11974-12136 GCA_964602115.1 uncultured Rhodobacterales bacterium | reverse complement strand
GGCCCTCGGCGAACGCGCGGGCGACGGGGCGCTGCTGGCAGAGGCCGTCGCCGCCGATCGCGCCGCGCTGGAGGTTTACGCCCGCGAGGCCGCGCCGATGGACTGGGCCGGGACGCAGAACAACCTCGGCACCGCCCTGCAGGCCCTCGGCGAACGCGCGGG
>CAZRQN010000087.1:11508-11874 GCA_964602115.1 uncultured Rhodobacterales bacterium | reverse complement strand
CGACGGGGCGCTGCTGGCAGAAGCCGTCGCCGCCTATCGCGCCGCGCTGGAGGTCACCACCCGCGCGGCCGCGCCGATGGACTGGGCCGGGACGCTGAACAACCTCGGCGGTGCCCTGCGGGCCCTCGGCGAACGCGCGGGCGACGGGGCGCTGCTGGCAGAAGCCGTCGCCGCCTATCGCGCCGCGCTGGAGGTCCGCACCCGCGCGGCCGCGCCGATGGACTGGGCCATGACGCAGAGCAACCTCGGCAATGCCCTGCGGGCCCTCGGCGAACGGGCGGGCGACGGGGCGCTGCTGGCAGAGGCCGTCACCGCCTATCGCGCCGCGCTGGAGGTCCGCACCCGCGCGGCCGCGCCGATGGACTG
>CAZRQN010000087.1:0-11408 GCA_964602115.1 uncultured Rhodobacterales bacterium | reverse complement strand
GGCCACGACGCAGCATAACCTCGCCATCGCACACCTGTCGCAGGCGCGGCTGCTCGGCGATGCCGGGACGCTCGGTTCCGCGCATCATGCCTTCTCGGAAGCATTGACGATCCGCTCCAGGCAGGATGCCGAGTACCTGTGGGCCGACAGTCACGGCGGTCTCGGCAAGGTGGCGCTGGCCCGCTTCCGGCTAGGCTGGGACCGGGCCGACCTTGCCGTCGCGCGGCGTCACCTTGTCGAAGCGCGGGAGGTCTTCGCCCTCGATCCCGACAATCGCTTTACGCGGGAATGCGATGACCTGATCGCCGAATGCGACCGGCTGGCGGCAGAGATCGCGGCGGCGGGGGGCGAGGGGGGCGTTGCCGGATAGGGGCGTGGGCCGCGCGGTCTGTCGGGACGGATGCCCGACGCGCGCGGGACGGCGGCGGGACGGGAAACCGACGCCGGCGGGACGGGGTTCTGCCGCCCCTCAGGCGTTGAACAGGAAGTGCAGCACGTCGCCGTCCTGCACCTCGTAGGTCTTGCCTTCCAGCCGGAACTTGCCGGCCTCGCGGGCGCCGGCCTCGCCCTTGCCGGCGACGTAATCGGCATAGGCCACGGTTTCGGAGCGGATGAAGCCCTTTTCGAAATCGCCGTGGATCACCCCGGCGGCCTGGGGCGCGAGCGTGCCGAGCGGGATGGTCCAGGCCCGCGTTTCCTTGGGCCCGACGGTGAAATAAGTGTGCAATCCCAGGAGCCTGAAGCCCTCGCGGATCAGCCGGTCAAGCCCGGCCTCATGCAGGCCCATCGCCTCCAGGAACTCCGCCGCTTCGGCCTCGGGCAGCTGGGCCAGCTCCTCCTCGATCCGGGCGGAAATGACAACGATGCCAGCGCCTTGCGCCTTGGCCATGGCCTCCACGCGCTGGGTCTGGGCGTTGCCGGTGCCGGCCGAGGCCTCCTCGACATTGCAGACGAACAGCACCGGCTTGGCGGTCAGCAGGCCGAGCATGTCCCAGGCGCGGCGGTCATCCCCGGCCACGGTCACGGTCCGGGCGGGGCGGCCGGCTTCCAGCGCCACCTGGGCGGCGGCGAGCAGGCGGTCCTGGTCCAGCGCCTCCTTGTCGGCGCCCTTGATCTTCCTCACCAGATTCGCCCGCCGGCGCTCGACCGATTCCAGATCGGCCAGCATCAGCTCGGTCTCGATCGTCTCGGCATCGGCGATCGGATCGATGCGGCCCTCGACATGGGTGATGTCGCCATCCTCGAAACAGCGCAGCACATGGGCCACGGCGTCGCAGTCGCGGATATTGGCAAGGACCTGGTTGCCGAGCCCCTCGCCCTTGGAGGCGCCGCGCACCAGACCGGCGATATCGACGAAGGTGATCCGTGCCGGGATGATCTGCTTCGATCCCGCGATCCCCGCCAGAACCTCAAGGCGCGGGTCGGGCACGGCGACATCGCCGACATTGGGCTCGATGGTGCAGAAGGGAAAGTTCGCCGCCTGGGCGGCGGCGGTGCGGGTCAGGGCGTTGAAGAGCGTGGACTTCCCCACGTTCGGCAGGCCGACGATTCCGATCTTCAGCGCCATGCGCGTCTCTCCAGCTCCGGCCAGCCCGGGCGGCGGCGGTCTTAGGCGCTCGGCCGCCGGGGATCAAGCCGGGCGCTCACACCGGCAGGCTGGTCGCCTGCCGCAAGGCCGAAGCTTCGGCGGCATCGAGCACCCTTTGCAGCACCGCGCCACGGGCGAAACTCGGGTCGGGCGCCCCCTCGCCCCGGATCGCGGCGATGAAGCGCTCATAGATCGTGGGCACCTTCGGGCAGTCCTGCTCCTGCCATGCAGCGGCCTCAAGCCCCGGGGCAAGGCAGGCGCGCAGCCGGCTTTCCCCGCGCGCGAAGCTGACCTCCAGCCCGCCTCCGGTGCCGTGAAGGCGCAGGAAAAGGTCGTTGAGATGGCCGGTGGCAAAGCGGCTGGCGGTCACGCTGGCCAGCGCCCCGCCGGCCAGCCGCAGCGTCATCGCCGCACTGTCGTTGGCGTCGAGCACATAGTCGCCGATCCGCCCGCCCGGCGCCTTGTCGAAGGTCGCCAGCCGGCAGGAGACCTCCTCGGCGTCGAGCCCGGCGGCATAGGTGGCGAAGTCGAGGATATGGATGCCGACGTCGCCCAGCACGCCCTTGGAGCCATGGGCAGTCGAGAGGCGCCACAGCCACTGCGGCTCCGTCCGCCAGTCGCCCCAGGCGGGCTGCACCAGCCAGCTCTGCAGATAGCTCGCCTCGACATGGCGGATAGCGCCGATGGCCCCTTCGGCCACCATCCGCGCCGCCTGCTGCAGCGCAGGGACGTTGCGATAGCTGAGGTTGACCATGTTGACGACACCGGCCCGCGCGGCGGCCTCGGCCATCTCGGCGGCCAGCGCGGCGGAGGTGGCGAGCGGCTTTTCGCACAGCACATGCTTGCCGGCGGCAAGGCAGGGCAGCGTCGTAGGGTGGTGGACCGGATCGGGGGTGACATTGGCCACGGCATCGAACCGGCCCCAGTCCAGCGCCTCCTCCACCGAGGCAAAGCCTTTGCCGATCCCGTGCCGGGCCCGGAAATCGGCAAGCTGCGCCGGGCGGGTATCGACGCCGGCGGCCAGGGTCACGCCCGGCATGGCGGCGAAGGCGCTCGCGTGGGTATTGGCCATCCCGCCGGTGCCGAGGATCAGCAGGCGGACCGGGCGGCGCCTCACCGATAGCCCTCCTCGCCATCGGCGTGCAGGCGCGGCCCGCGCTCGGTGATCGGCTCCAAGGCCTGCGCGACCGGGCGGTTGGGGGCATCGGTGACGCGCGGCAGACGCGGCGCGGGATTGTGCGCCCAGGCCACGGCATTGGCGATCACCCGCTGGACATTGGCGTCGTGGTAGCTGGGATAGGTCTCGTGCCCCGGGCGGAAGTAGAACACCCGCCCCGCCCCGCGCGTCCAGGTGGCGCCGGAGCGGAAGACCTCGCCGCCCTGGAACCAGGAGATGAACACGGTTTCCTGCGGCTCGGGGATGCCGAAGGGCTCGCCGTACATTTCCTCCATCTCCAACTCGAAATGGTCGGGCAGGCCGGCGGCGATCGGGTGGTTGCGGGCGGTGACCCACAGACGCTCGCGTTCGCCGGCCTCCCGCCAGGAGAGGTTGCAGGGCGTGCCCATCAGCCGCTTGAAGGGCTTGGAGAAATGCGCCGAATGCAGCGCGATCAGGCCCATGCCGGACCAGACGGCCTCGGCCACCCGCTCGGCCACCGCGTCGGAAACCGCATCATGCGCGGCATGGCCCCACCAGACCAGCACATCGGTGGCCGCCAGCCTTTCGGCCGTCATCCCGTGCTCGGGGTCCTGCAAGGTTGCGGTGGCGGCGGCCAGGCCGGGGACGGCGTTCAGCGCCGCAGCAATCGTCCCATGCATGGTCAGCGGGTAAATCCCTGCAACGACCGGGTTCTTGCGCTCGTGGATATTCTCGCCCCAGACGGTGACGCGGATGGTCATGCGCGGGCTCCCTGCTTCGGTGCCCAAGCGATGCCAGAGCCCGCGCCGGGGCGCAACGCCCCGTCAGGCCCGCGCCTTGATCTCCTCGATCAGGGTGCGGATGTGCTTCACATCCTCCTCGATGCGGGCGATGCGCATCTCGCTGTTTTCCTCGCTGATTTCCATGCCCTGTTCGGCCATCTCCTCGCGCACTTCCTCTTCCTTCGCCTTCTCCATCGCATCGACGATGATGCCGAAGAGCAGGTTCAGCGTGGTGAAGGTGGTGAAGACGATGAAGCAGACGAAGAATATCCAGGCCTGCGGGTGCTTGGCGATCACCACGCTGGCGATGTCGGGCCAGCCTTCCAGCGTCATCATCTTGAACAGGGTGAAGAAGGTCGTGCCCATGTCACCGAAGTGCTCGGGCACATCCCGGAACAGGTTCAGCGCGATGATGGCGCCCACATAGTACATGATGAACAGCACCCCGGCGACCGATGCCCCGCCGGGCAGGGCCACGAACATGCCGTTGATCACCCGCCGCATCGACGGGATCGCGGTGACCAGGCGCAGCACCCGCAGCACCCGCAGGGCCCGCAGCACCGACAGCGCCCCGGAATTGGGGATCAGCGCGATACCGACCACCAGCACGTCGAAGACGTTCCAGCCGTCGCGGAAGAAGGAAGCCCGCAGAACCAGAAGCTTCAGCACGATTTCGGTGACGAAGATCGCCAGGCAGATGTCGTCCACCGTGCTCAGCAGCTCCCGCATCCCCGGAGACAGGTCCAGGGTCAGCAGGCCGAGGATCACCGCGTTGAACAGGATGACTGCGATGATGAACAGTTGAAATCGCTTGTTGTGAACCAGTTTTTCGATGGCTTCCATGCGTCCCGCTCCCCGTTTCGCACCGCCCGGACGGAGCCGGCGCGAGTCTTTGCTGTTGAGGTCGCCGGCTTCCTGCGGCGACCGGCGTGCTGACCGGACCATATCACGGGCGTGGCCTGCGTCGCCGGTCACCCGTATCCGGCCCCAATTCGGGGTGCACTGTCGCAGGGCCACCGCGACCGCACAACCCGTCTTGGAAAGCGCCAGCCGGTGTTCCTGCCCCCCGGGCGGCAAAGGCACCCCGGCGCAAGGCGCGGCGCCGAGCCTAGAGCGTGGCCCAGCTTCCGGCAGCCGTCTTGAGCGCTGCGAGGAAGCTCTGCACCTTCAGCGTGCGGTGAAGATCCACATGGGTGACCAGCCACAGCGGCGTGGTCCATTCCGGCTGCGGCGGCATGATCTCCACCAGGTCCGGGTCGGCGGCCGCCTCGAAGACGGGAATGAACCCGATCCCGGCCCCGGCCCTCAGGGCGAAAGCAGCGGCGGCCAGTTCCGTATAGCGGAACACCACCGTCGAGGCCGGAACCGTCGCACGCAGCCATTGATGAAAGGGCGCGCGGCTCGATGCATCATCGGCGCCGAGAAAGCGATGCCGGGCGAAATCCTCCGGTCCCCGTGGCTGGCCCATCGCCGCCACATAGGCGCGGCTGGCGTAAAGGCCGGTGCGCATGGTGATGAAGGGCTGGACCACGTTGTCGGGCTCGGCCGGCGGATTGCCGGCGCGGACCGCCACATGGGCCTCGCCATAGTCGAGGCGGAAAAGCCGCATGTCGGTCAGATAGCGCAGCGTCAGACCGGGATGCGCCAGCTGGAAGGCGGTCATCACCGGCACGAGCAGTCGCGACATCCCGGCCACCGACGTCACCACCAGTTCGCCCGAGACCGTCTCGCCCTGCCCCTTTATGCGGTTGCGGAGCTGCGCGAGTTGTTCCTCGGTCGCCTGGGCGACCCCGAGAAGGTCCTTGCCGGCCTCGGTGGGCGCATAGCCCCTTGCATGGCGGTGGAAGAGCCGGGCGCCAAGCCGCCGTTCCAGTGCATCGACATGCCGGATCACCGTGGCATGGTGCACGCCCAGAACCGTCGCGGCGCCGGAAACCGTCCCCTGGCGGGCCACTTCAAAGGCAGTGCGGATCTCGTCCCAGTCGTCCATGCGCAACCTCCACGCCAGCGCGCGCATCAAGGACGCGAAACCCCGCCGCCGCAAGATCCCCTCCCGGCTGCGTGAGCGCCCGGGCTTTACCTCGCGCTGCGGTGCGTCTAGCTCTCGCCTCAGCTCCAGCCCGGAACATCTCCCATGCGCCCCGCCCTTTCCGCCGCCCGCGCGCCTCTCGGCGCCTTCGCGGCGATGGGGGCCTGCTGGGGAACCTTCGCCGCCGCAGTGCCGGACCTGATGGCCATGCTGGGCGCGGACGAGGCGGCCTTCGGCTTCCTGATGCTCGGGGCGCCTGTCGCGGCCGTGCTCACCATGCTCGCGGCACCCGCCGCCGGCGCCGCCTTGGGTCGGGCGGCCCTGCCCCTCGCGGCCGGCGCGATGGCGCTCGCCTTCGCCCTTCCGGGTCAGGCTGGTGCCTCGGCCGCCGCCTTCTTCCTCGCCACCGCGCTTTGCGGCGGCGCCACCGGGGTGACGGACATCCTGATGAACGCCCGGGTGGCGGAGATCGAAAACCGGCGCGGCCTGCATCTGATGAGCCTCTGCCATGCGGTCTATTCCTTCGGCTATGCCGGCGGCGCCGTCGCCACCGGCCTGTGGCGAGCGGCCGGCCATCCGCCGGGCCTCTACATGGTGGCGATGGCGGCGATGGCCCTTGTCCTTGCCGCAGCCACCGTCGAACGCGACGGCCGGATCACCGGCCTGTCGCGTCCTGCGGCCGGCACCGGAGCGCTCGGTATCCTGCCGGTGATCGGCGGCGCCATCGTGCTCATCGCCTTCATGACCGAAAATGCTGCCGAAAGCTGGTCGGCGCTGCATGTCGAGAAGACGCTGGGCGGCACGCCCGCCGCAGGCGCCTCGGGGCCTGCGGCGCTGGCCATCACCATGGGGCTTGCGCGCCTGGCGGGGCAGGGGCTCGTCGCGCGTTTCGGGGCCCTGCCCTTCCTGATCGGCGGCGCGGGGGTCGGCGCCGCCGGTGCGCTGATCGTCGCCGCCGCCCCGACACCCGCCGTCGCCTATGCCGGGTTCATCGTCCTGGGTGCGGGCGCCTCCGTGCTCGCACCCACGGCGCTGTCGCTGGTTGGGCGCACCGCCGCGCCGGAGGCCCGCGCCCGGGCCGTCGCCCGCGCCACGCTGCTGGGCTACTTCGGTTATTTCATCGGCCCGCCGACACTGGGTCTGATCGCCGGCACGTTCGGCCTGCGGATGTCCTTCGCCTTTGCCGCGCTGCTCCTGTTTGGCGTGGTGCTGCTTGGCCGCGCCTTCACCCGGCGTGCGGTCGGTCAGGAAGATCCGAGACCTTAACAAACCCCGAATAGAATCAGTCAATTATTTGAAATCACGGAAGTTTTTTGGCGTCCCACCGTGTGACGCACCCGGCGTCGGCTCAGTTCTCCGCCCAGTCGCCCTCGAAATCCGCCGGAACCAGCAGATTCTGGCGCCCGAGGTCCCGGACCCGCCGCTCGCCGCAGAGCGCCATGGTGATGTCGAGTTCGCGGTGGATGATGTCCAGCGCCTTGGTCACCCCGGCCTGGCCCAAGGCGGCCAGGCCGTGGATATAGGCGCGGCCGATCATTGTGCCCCTGGCCCCGAGCGCCAGCGCCTTCAGCACGTCCTGACCGGAGCGGATGCCGCTGTCGAGCCAGACCTCGGTGCGGTCCCCCACGGCGCGGACGATCTGCGGCAGGACCCGGATCGAAGACAGCGCCCCGTCGAGCTGCCGCCCGCCGTGGTTGGAGACCACCACCGCATCCGCCCCGGCATCGACCGCCATCCGCGCGTCCTCGGCATCCAGAACGCCCTTGAGGACAAGCTTTCCGCCCCACCGGTCGCGGATGCGGGCCACTTTCGACCAGTCAAGCTTCAGGTCGAACTGCTCATTGGCCCAGGCGTTGAGATCGGCAAGCTTGGTCACGCCCTTCACATGGCCGACGACGTTGCGGAACTGGCGGCGCGGGGTGGCCAGCATGCCCAGCGACCAGCGCGGCTTGGTCATCATGTTGAGGATATTGGGCAGCGTCAGGCGCGGCGGCGAGGTCAGGCCGTTCTTCAGATCCTTGTGCCGCTGTCCGAGGATCTGCAGGTCGAGGGTCAGTACCAGCGCCGAGCATCGGGCCTTCCTTGCCCGTTCGATGGCCGCATCGACGAAATCCTCGTCGCGCATGACATAGAGCTGGAACCAGAACGGCGCCGGCGAGGCGGCCGCGACATCCTCGATCGAACAGATCGACATGGTGGACAGCGTGAACGGCACCCCGAAGGCCGCCGCCGCCCGCGCGGCGTGGATCTCGCCGTCGGGATGCTGCATGCCCGCCGAGCCCACCGGCGCCAGTGCCACCGGCATGGCTACCGGCTGGCCGATCATCTGGCCCGAAAGTTCGCGGTCCGACAGATCCCGCGCCACCCGCTGCCGCAGCCGGATCCGGGCGAAATCGGTGGTGTTCTCGCGAAAGGTCTGCTCGGTGTAGCTGCCGCTCTCGCAGTAATCCCAGAACATGCGCGGCACCCGACGGCGGTGCAGGACTTTGAGATCGTCGATGCAGGTGATCGCGCCCGGCGATGCGCTGCTCATTCGACGAAGCGCCGGTCAGGGACAATCCACATCGCCGCCACCAGCGCCACCAGGGCCAGAGACAGCGGGGGCCACCAGAATGTGGCGGCAATCGCCACGATGTAGAGGAGGAGAGACAGGCGATCCTTTGTCCCGCGCTTGAGCTGCGCCGCGAAATCGCTTTTGTGTCCATGCTGCATGAGCAGCGCTGCTTCGAGCAGGAAATAGGCCAGGGCACATCCCCAGAGATCCAGGCAATAGACCAGCACAGTTCCCTGCGTCACCCCGTTCTCGCCGAGGAAGGCGGTGGCGAAGGGCATCAGCGACAGCCAGAAAAGGAGGTGAAGGTTCGCCCACAGGACCCAGCCGCCGACATGCTTCACCGCGTGAAACAGGTGGTGGTGATTGTTCCAGTAGATGCCGACATTGGCGAAGCTCAGCACATAGCAGAGGAAGACCGGCAGCAGCGGCTGCAACGCCGCAAGGTCGTGCCCATGCGGCACCTTCAGTTCCAGCACCATGATGGTGATGATGATGGCGATCACGCCGTCGGAAAAGGCCTCGATCCGTCCTTTTGTCACAGCAAGCTCCCCCATTTGCGAAGCAGACTGCTTCGGACGGCGCCTTGGGGGCAAGGGGCTTTGACGCGTCAGGCCGCGTGCGCGCCCTCGGCCAGCGTTGCAACGAAGGCCAGGACGTCCGCCGGGCTTTGCCCCTCGCCGATCAGCTTGACGATGGCCGAGCCCACCACGCAGCCATCCGCAACCGAGGCGATGGACCGTGCCGACCCGGGCGTGTTGATGCCGAAGCCCACCACCAGCGGCAGATCCGTCGCACGCTTGATCCGCGCGACCTCCGGCCCGACTTCTGCTGCCTGGGCCGCGCCGGCGCCGGTGATCCCGGTGATCGAGACGTAATAGACGAAGCCGGACGTATTGCGCAGCACCGTGGGCAGGCGCCGGTCATCGGTCGTGGGCGTGGCGAGGCGGATGAAGTTCAGCCCGGCCGCCTGAGCCGGCAGGCACAGCTCGGCGTCTTCCTCCGGGGGCAGATCCACGACGATCAGCCCGTCGATTCCCGCCGCCACCGCCTCGCCCAGGAACCGCTCGACGCCCCGGGAATAGATCGGATTGTAGTAGCCCATCAGCACGATCGGGGTCGTCGCATCGCCGGTGCGGAAGTCGCGCACCATCTGCAGGGTCCGGTCCAAGGTCATGCCGCCGTCCAGCGCCCGCTGGCCGGCGCGCTGGATCGTCGGGCCATCGGCCATCGGATCGGTGAAGGGCAGGCCAAGCTCGATGACATCCACCCCGGCACCGGGCAGACCCTTCATCACCGCAAGCGACGTGGCCACGTCAGGATCCCCGGCCATGATATAGGCGACGAAGGCCTTGCGCCCCTGCGTCTTCAGCCGCGCGAACGTATCGTCGATCCGGGTCATTTCCGCCTCCCCCGTTCCGTCCGGCGATGTGCGGGAAACGGGGGCGAAAGGCAATGGGGGCCGGCGTTGCAGGTGACGCCTGCAAGCCCTAGCCTGCCCCTCTCCGCCGCCGTGGCGGGGAAGGAGGGGGTACGGTGATCGACCGGACATCCGTGGCGCTGCTGCTGATGGCGCCGGCGCTGTTGCTGATGCTGCTGGTCGGGGTCGTGCCGCTGGCCTTCGTGTTCTTCTATGCGTTGCACGACAGCTTTGCCGGCAACAGTTTCGTCTGGGTCGGGCTGGACTGGTTCCGTGCTGTCCTGGGGTCGCCGGACTTCTGGGGGGCCGTCGGGCGCAGCGCGTTGTTCACGGCCCTGGCGCTGACGGTTCAGGTGCCGCTGGGCCTCTGGATTGCGCTGAAACTTCCGTCGCGCGGCTTGTTGGCCTCGGCCTGCCTTCTGGCCTTCGCCCTGCCCCTGCTCGCGCCGCTGCTGGTGGTCGGCTACCTGTGGAAGGTCATGGTCCTGCCGGGGACCGGGATCCTCACCGCAATCGCCTCGACGGCGGGCATGAGCATTGATCTCAACAGCGCGGGCTGGACCTGGGCCGTTCTGCTCCTGATGGACGCCTGGCACTGGACCGGGCTCGTGGTCCTGCTGTGCTATGCCGGGCTTCAGGCAATTCCTGCTGCCCATTACCAGGCGGCACGCATCGACGGCGCATCCGGCTTCGCTGTCTTCCGCCATGTCCAGCTTCCACGCCTGCGGCAGGTGCTGCTCATCGCCGCACTCCTTCGGGCAATGGACAGTTTCATGATCTACACCGAGGCCTATGTCGTCACCCGGGGCGGACCGGACGTGGCCACGACCTTCCTGTCCACAGAACTCGTCCAGACTGCACTGATCCAGTTCGACCTGGGCGAGGGCGCGGCGATGTCCGTGATCTGGTTCTTCGCCGCCGCCGCCGTTTGCTGGGCGTTCTTCAAGGTACTCGTCCCGTCGCAGGACACCGCATGAACCGCCCGTCGCCTGTCCCGGTGATCTTCGCGGCCCTGGCGCTGATGCCGGTCTATTGGCTGGTGACGATGAGCCTGAAGAGCAACGGCGAGATCGCCGGCGCGCTGACCCTGTTCCCGCACGAGCCGACGCTGGAGCACTATGCCGCCATCCTGACCCAGGGCGACTGGATCTGGGGCTATCTCAACGCGCTGATCTATGTCGGGATGAACGTCACCATCTGCGTCGGCGCGGCGATCCCTGCCGCCTATGCCCTGGCGCGGCGGAGGTTCCGGGGGCACAGGCTGCTGTTCTTCTCGTTCCTGATGTTCCGCATGATGGCTCCGCCGATCCTGCTGGTGCCCTATGTGCAGATCTTCGCCGACCTGGGGATGATCGACACCCATCTCGCGGTGGCGCTGGCGCACACATTCTTCAACCTGCCGATCGCGGTCTGGATCCTCGAAGGTTTCATCTCCGCCATTCCGGCCGAAATGGACGAGGCCGCCCGGGTGGACGGCTATTCCCTGGCCGCCTTCTTCCGCCGCATCCTCTTGCCGCAGATCGCCCCGGGCGTGGCGGTGGCAGCCTTCTTCTGCTTCATGTTCTCCTGGATCGAGTTCCTGATGGCGAATGCGCTGACAACGGTTCAGGCCAAGCCCATCGCGGGGATCATGAGCCGCGCCGGGGGCGTCCTGGTCGGCGACTATGCGCTCCTGGCCGCTGCAAGCGTCCTTGGCCTGCTTCCGGGAGCGATGCTGATGGTGGCGATGAGAAACCGCCTCGCGGTCGGTTTTGCCATGGGCCGACTGCGCTAGACGTTCCGGATCAGGTAGCGGACCGTCTTTCCGGGCACGGGACTGCCGCGCCCCAGTTCGGCAAAGCCCAGGGCGGCGTGGAATGCGTCGGACCCGGGGTTCGGCGGATCGAGGTTCACTTCGCAG
>CAZRQN010000086.1:0-12265 GCA_964602115.1 uncultured Rhodobacterales bacterium | reverse complement strand
TTGCGGAGCGGCTCGATGCGCCCGGGCGCGTGCCGGACTTTCCCGGGAAAGGTGGCGGGCACCCGTTGAGGTGCGGGGCGGTGTTCGGCGGGACGGGGAACAGGCCGGTGCCGGAGTTTCGCCGGGAGACGGCGCTGCCGCGTCAGGATCGGTCGCGCCACGTCACGGTTGCTCAAGGGGTGCCAGAGGTCACCTCCGGCAGGGTTGTGCCGCCGACATCCCGTTCTCGGCTCGGGGAGAGGCATGCCTTGTACGGCCCCAGTACGGCTGAAAAAGGTTCCGTGTTCCTCTCGGTAGAGCAGGTTCTGACAATCCATTGAATAGCGCCAAGGATTTTCGCCGGTTCCGGCGCCGGTCGCGGGGAAGGTGGAGAACCACCCTGACATTTTCCCCGTTTGCAGGAATTTTGGCAGTGACGGGATAGACCCAGGCTGCAACCGCCGCCACGCGCCCCGGATCTTGCTCACTATTGCCCGCTTTCGCGCGCATGGCCCGCAACTTTCGCGCAGGGTGAAACGCCAGGTTGCGCCAGATGCGCTTCGCGGTCGTCGCAATCCGTTCGGCTGCCGGTGTCGGGGCCGGCATGGCAGGACGCGGAGTTTCGGCCCCTTGCCTGTGGTTGTCTGACGATCGGCATCACCCGGCGGCCTGGCGCTCCATCCAGCGAAGCAGCGCTTCCAGGGCTCCTCGCCTCGGGTGCTCGGCACGATAGACGAAGTAGAAGCCGTAGCCGGGCAGGACGATATCGCTGATCCGGAGAAGGCGGCCATCGCGAAGCTCGCGTGCCACGAGCACGTCGCTGCACAGCCCAAGCCCCTGCCCGGCCACGATTGCTTCGATCCCGTGGTGCTCTTCGTGGAACTTCAGTTGCGGCGGCCGGACGGCTCTGCTGATCCGGTGGCCTGCCGCGCGGGCCACCGTCTCCCAGTGGCGCCAGGTGGGTGCACCGAGGTCGGTCAGGGGCCAGCCGACCTCGACCCGCGGCAGATCGAGGATCGCCTGCGGATCCATCGCGGCGGCGCCTCCCCGAAGCAACGACGGCGCCGCAACGACGTGGAAGGTATCGCGAAGCAGCTCCACCGCGACTCCGTCGGCCGGGGGCCGCCGCGCGTATCGGATCGCGACGTCAACTTCGCCCGTGCGGAGGTTCAGCACCGTATCCGTTCCCACAAGATCGAGCGTCGATCCCGGCGATTCCGCCCGCCAGCTTTCCAGGCGCGGCAACAGCCAGCGTGCGGCGAAGGCGCTGGTTGCCGTCACCCGCAGGTGGCCGATCCGGCTGCCTGGGATCAAGCGGGCAAGCTCGTCGGAGATCGACAGGAAGGCGTCCCGGACGACCGGCAGAAGCTGTGCGCCGGCAGGGGTGAGCTGCAGGGGCCTCGGCTGGCGCTGGAACAGAGGCTGGCCGCAATAGCGCTCCAGAAGCCGGATCTGGTGGCTGATGGCCGTGGGTGTGACGGACAGTTCCTCGGCCGCCTTCTTGAAGCTCAGAAGGCGGGCTGCGGATTCGAAAGCCTGAAGCTCCCGAAGAGGCGGAAGGTGGTGCATGTCGCCTATTCTAGATGAATTGTGCTCACCTTGACCCGAATTCTTTGCTGTTGCCCCGCACCGCATCGAGGCCGACCATTCCGGCACTCGGGAAGGAGATCATCGTGCTGGATGGAGCATCGGCATCGACCGCCGCATCCATGATCGAAAGGTTCGAACGGATCCGCCCCCTGCTCGCAGAGCAGGCCGGGCGCCTTGACGCAGAACGCAGGCTGCCCGACGAGGTTTTCGGCGCCTTGAGCGAAGCGGGGTTCTTTCGCCTGTTGCTGCCGGTTCAGCTGGGCGGATGCGGGCTTTCGCCCCTCGATTTCATGACCGTGGTCGAGCATGTCGCTGCTTTCGACGGGACAATCGGCTGGCTCGTCGGAAACGGGGGCGGCATGTCGCGTGCCGGCGGCTATCTGCCCCTGGGTGCGGCACGGGAGGTGTTCGGGCCACCGTCCGCCTTCGTCGCGTCCAGCACGGGCGCGACCGGCAGGGCGATCCCGGAAAGGTCCGGATACCGCATCACCGGCCGCTGGCCCTTTGCCAGCGGCGCGCCCCACGCCACGAGCTTTGCCGCAGTTTGCGAGGTGGACGAGGGGAAGGGGCCGGGGAACGGGCGGATCGTCCTCGCCTTCCTGCCGCGTGAGGCGGTGAAGCTGACCGACAACTGGCATGTGTCGGGGATGCGCGGCACCGGAAGCTGGGATTTCGAGGCGGACCACGCCTTCCTGCCGGCCGATTTCGTATGCGACCTGCAGCCACGTCCGACCCAGCCCGGTGTCGTCTATCGGCTCCCGGGTGCTTCCGCCTTTGTCTGGACGGTCGCCACGGTACCACTCGGGATCGCCAGAGGCGCGATGGATGCGCTCGCCGCGGTCGGTTCCGGCCACCGTCGGCTGGGCGTCACCGTCCCTATCGCGGAGCGCGAACTGGTTCAGGCCGAGATCGGGCGCTGCCTGGCGAAATGCAGGGCGGCCGGCGCCTATATGCGGTCGGCCATGTCGGCCCTGTGCGCGTCGGTCGAAGGTGACGGCTCCGATCTGGTGGCGGCGCGGATCGACTATCGGCTTGCCTGCTCGCACGCCGCAGAGATCGCGATGAGCGTCGTGCTGCGGGTGAACGATCTGGTCGGGGCCCGGGCGCTTGCCGAGTCCCAGCCCTTCGAACGGCGCGAACGCGACGTGCGCGCCGCCGCGAAGCACATCGCGATGAGTGCCGAGCAGTTTGTGATCGGCGGCCGCTACGCCCTTGGCGGCGATATCAGCGGCGCACGCTTCTAGGTTCAGGACCGATGAATGGCCTGGGCAAGGCCGGCTGGCCTTTCTCAAGCGCATTGGCTTGCCGTGGCGGGATGAGCCACCGGACTATGGCCCGCGCAGGACCCTCCCCAATCGCTGGAAGCGAACGGGGGCGAGGAGCGGTGTCATTGGTCCGGGCGCTGCTGCGGACGGATGTGTTCACCCGGATCATGGAGGGGCCGGACTTGCGGCGCATCGCGCGGCTTGGAGCCCGGGGCGCGCGAGGGGGAGGCGGTGACCGGCGCAGTCGCGGGACATTGCGGACAGGGGGGGGCGGACAGGGGGGGCGGACCGAAACCACGCGCTGCTGTCGCCGAGTGGCGCGGCGTTCCCGTCACCTGGAGATCCGCCGGGCAGGGAAGCCCGGACGAGTTCGCTTTCCGGCGCGCGGGGTGATTCGAAGGGACTGCCGGGCCTGACCCATGCGGCGGGGCAGGCAAGGCATGCCTTGGGCGGAAGGCTTACGGTCGCGCCAGAATTGCCATGGGGTGCCGATGCCGGAAGGCAGGATTGTTCCAGCAACGCCGCCATTTTTCAACTCAAGCGTGCGGTGATGCTCGGCTCGTTTCCGTGACGCGGACAATCCGGGTCGTGGAAATCTGGGCAACCCCTTCTGTCAACACTTTGTTTACACCTCGTTTCCGGCAGGGATCGCCTCAATTTCCGGGCTGTGCCGTGGTAATATGCCCAACGGCCGTGGGGGAAATCTGCGGCCCGTGCGTTCAGTGTGAGAGTGACCAGTGCAACAGTTCATTGAATCGGCCCTCGGGTCGGGCATCACGCGTCCGGCGCAGGGCGCTGTCCGGGCCCGGGCGAAGAGCGCGGCCTGGAACATGCCGGGCTTCGGCCCCCTGACCCCGGTCGAGACCGAATACGGCCCCTATCCTGCCCAGGCTCTGCGCGTGCGCGACCGCGTCCGGCTGCGTTCGGGGCGGTTCCGGCCCATCGTCCGCGTCGATCGGCTCCTGCTTGACGAGGCATTCCTCGAGCGCAACGAAGACGCGCAGCCTGTGCTCGTCCTTGCCGGCCGGCTTGGCTATGGGGTGCCGAAGGAACCGGTCCTGCTGTCTCCCGGTCAGAAGGTCTCTGCTGCGCCAGGGTCGTCGGCGCCGTTCCGCACCGCCCGGGAGCTGCTGAGTGCCGGGATAGCGCTCCGCCGCCCGGAGAAGTTCATGACCTATGTGATCTTCAGCTTCGATGAGCCGGAAGAGATCTGCTCCAACGGTCTGTGGCTGTGCGTCGAGCCGCCCGCCATGCGGCGAGATGACATCGACGCCTGAAGGCGGATCACCTGGTCCGCCGCTGCGGGAGCCGGGCCGGCTCAGCTGGCCGTTCCGCTGCCGCCGATTGGCATCGAGCGGAAGCGGGCCACCGTCTCCCGTTCCGCCCTTCGGCAGGCGACGGGGGCGAGGCCCCTGGTGATCAGGTCCAGATCCTCAAGAACCCGGGTGCCGATTTCGCGCAGGGCCATCTCCAGCGCGCCCGCCCGGTGGGGCGAAAACAGCAGGTTCGGAACGGCGCGGATCGGATCGTCTGCGGGCAGCGGTTCCGTCGGAAAGACATCGGTTGCCACCCTGATCCGGCCCGAGGCTGCGGCGGCCGTAAGGGCTGCGAAGTCCGCCGAGGCGGCGCGTGACATCAGCAGGAGCTTGGCGCCGGGCTGCATCAGACCCAGAGCACGGGCGTCGATCATGCCGGCGTTCTCGGTCGTCACCACCGCCATGACGAAGATGAACCGGCTTTGTGCCATCACCTCGTCGAAGCCGGCAGGCTCAACCCCGAGACGCTTGAGATGCCCGGCGGGAAGCCAGGGGTCGAAGGCCCTTACCCGCGCACCGAAGGGCGCAAGCAGTTTCCACAGGGCGCGGCCGAGGTCGCCGAAGCCGATGATCCCGACGGTCGAGCCGGTCAGGAGTTCCGAATCCCGATTGCCCTCGAAGAGCCATTTCTCCCGGGAGGAAAGGAAGGCCGCGTGCTCGCCATGGATGTTGCGCGCCAGGCTGATCGCCATGCCGAGCGCCATTTCGGCGACCGGCAGCGCGAAGACCCCACCCGGCGCAAGCACATGGATACCGCGACGGAAACACTCCTCATAGGCGATGTTGGGCAGGAAGTTTGTCTCGACGTTGAAGATCGCCCTCAGCTTGGGTGCGAGGGCCAGCCGGTCCATTCCCATGGCCTGCTGGGAGACGAGGACCTCGGTTTCGGGCAGGTGGCGGGCATAGAAGGCGTCGCGATCCTCGCCCTGCCATTCGACCACGCGATGCCCGGACCGAAACTGCGCCAGCGTCTCCGCGTCGAAGATCTCGCCGGTGGACCTCGGGAACGGATCATAGAGCACTTGCATGGTGACGGCTCCGAAAAAACGTTTTACGTCATGAAACGTTTTTTCTATTCTGCCGCAAGGGGGAAGATTCGTGACCTCAAATTCCGGGTTCAGAACCGAGGGCCTGCGGCGGCCGTCCATCCGAGACGTGGCGCAGCGGGCGGGTGTGTCCCCGGGTTGCGCCTCCAATGTGATCAACCGGCGTCGGCGCCAGGATGATCCGATCGGCAGGGCCGTGATGCATGCCGTGGCGGAGCTGGGCTACCGGACCAATTCCATCGCCGCGAACCTGCGCCGGAGCGAGAGCCGGTTTGTCGGCGTGGTGCTGCCCGATTTCGAAAACCCCTTCTTTGGCGCACTCTTGTCAGCGCTGGAGCGCTATGCCGAGCAGAACGGCTACCGCCTGACCGCGACGACCAGCCGGGAAGACCCGGAGATCGAAGCCCGTGAGGTCGAGGAATTGTTGGGCTGGCGCGTTGCGGGGCTGTTGATTGCGCCTGCGGTCGGAAGCCGGTCTCAGACCTATGCCGGCGGCGAGGTGCCGGTTGTGGTGGTGGACCGGATCTCCGGCACGCTCGCCACGGACGAGGTCAGTGCCGACAGCATGACGGCGGCGCAGGACGTGACGGCGCGCCTGATCGCCCTCGGCCATCGCCATGTCCTGCTGGGTGTCTCGGATGCCACAGTCCCCAACATGGCCGAGCGGATCGCCGGAGTCCGGGCGGCCGTCGCGGCTTCGGGCGAAGCGGTCGGGATCGAATTGCTGGACTGCGGCGTTTCTCTGACTTCGGCCGAGACGGCGTTCGAGGCGCATCTTCAGCGCAATGGCGCGCCGCGCGCCATCTTCGCCATGCAGAACCTGGCCGCGCTTGCCGCCTTCGGCGCCCTGGCGAGGCGCGGCCTAAGGGCCGGTGTCGATACCGCATTCGCCAGTTTCGACGACAGTGCCTGGATGGCGCAGATGCACCCGCCGGTGACGGCGGTGGCGCAGCCTGTGGACGCGATCGCGCAGGCCGCCTGGGCGCGGCTGCGCGCGCGGATCGAAGGCGAGGAAGGCCCGGCGGTGGCGACGCATATTCCCTGTGCCCTGATGCTTCGAGGCACGCTCGGGCCGCCGGTCCCGCGCGATGGGAGGTAAGAAAGCGGCCTGCGGGGGCGGTGCTTCCCGATCGCGCAGGCCGCAGGGGCAAGAGCGCAAGCCATTGCCCCCTATAAGAACGGGAAGCGTTTGGGGAGGAAGACGATGCGTAAACTCTTGGCCAGCGCGGCCATCCTGGGCCTGACGGTTCTTCCGGTTTCGGCAGAGACGATGGGTGTGCTGATGAAGACCCTGTCGAACCCCTTCTGGGGTGCGATGGAACTCGGCGTGCGCGAAGGCGCGGCGGCGGCGCGCGTCGAGGTGGACGTGCAGGCGGTGGAGAGCGACCAGGCGGCAGAGCCGCAGCTGAACGCCTGCAACACCATGCTGGAAAAGCCGATGGTCGCCTTCATTACGGCAGCCATCAACTCGACCATCCTGTTGCCGTGCCTGAAACTGGCGAATGAAAAGGGCATTCCTGTCGTCGATCTGGATGGGAACCTCGATCACGCGATCGCGGCCGATGCCGGCGTGAAGATCGCCTTCTCCATCGGCTCGGACAACGTGCAGGCCGGCGCGCAGGGCGCCGAATGGCTGGTCGGCAAGCTGGGCGCCGATGCGAAGGGTCCGGTTCTGGTGATCGAGGGCCTGTCGGGCAACATCACCGGCCAGAAGCGCGCGACCGGCTTCAAGGACAAGCTGGCCGAGCTGGCGCCGGGCCTGGAAGTGGTCGCCTCGCTTCCCGGCGACTGGGATCGCGGCAAGGCCGCCTCGATCGCCACCGACACGCTGACCGCCCATCCCGACCTGGTTGCGATCTTCTGCGCCAATGACGGCATGGCCCTGGGAGCGGTGGAAAGCGTCTTCGCGGCGGGCAAGGACGCGCAGGTGACGGTGATCGGCGTTGACGGCAATTCGGATGCGGTCAAGTCGATCAAGGAGGGCCGGCTGGCAGCATCCGTCGCGCAGCTGCCCTATCTCGTCGGCAAACAGGCCGTGGAGGGCGCCAAGCGCGTGCTGGCCGGCGAAACGCTGGAAGAGTACCAGTTCGTTCCCACCATGGTCCTGACCAAGGAAGTTCTGGACGCCGGCACCGATCCGATGCTGGCCTATGTGAAGTGACTGACTTTGCCGAATGACGCCGGGCCGGACCGGACACGGTCCGGCCCGACCCTCCGCGATGGACCGATGATGACCCTGAATGCCTTGCTGGACCGGGCGCATATCCGCCTCGAGTCGCTGCTTGTCCTGGTGGGACTGATCGTGCTGATGGCCTTCATCAGCCCGGTCTTCCTGTCTTTCTCCAATTTCTTCAACATCATGCTCGCGACGACCACCGTCGGCATCCTGGCCATCGGCGCAACTTTCGTCATCTGCGCGGCGGGGATCGACCTGTCTCTCGGCTCGGTACTGGGCCTGTCCTCGGTCGCCGGTGCCGCCCTGTCCAACTACCTCGGCCTGCCCTGGCCCTTCGTCATCCTGGGTTGCCTGGTCGCCGGAACGCTGGCGGGCTTCCTGAACGGGCTGACCGTGGCGATCGCCCGGGTTCCCGCCTTCATCGTGACCTTGGGCATGATGGGCATCGCGCGCGGCCTGGCGCTGATCATCTCGAACGGCCAGGGCATCTATGGCCTTCCGCACCAGATCCTGTTTCTCGGCCAGGCGCGGCCCTTCGGTGTCCCGACGCCGGTCTATATCCTGGTCCTGACCGCCCTTGCCTGCCACTTCATCCTCGCCCACACGCGGTTCGGCCATCACACGCTGGCCCTGGGCGACAACGAGAACTCCGCCCGGGCCACCGGCATCGACGTCAGGCGGCTGCGCATCCGCCTCTATGCCTTTTCGGGTCTGATGGCGGGTCTGGCCGGGCTGGTCTTCACCGCGCGGGTCAATACCGGCGATCCGACGGCCGGGCTGAACTACGAACTGGCGGCCATCACGGCGGCGATCATCGGCGGGACCAACCTGTTCGGCGGTCGCGGCTCGATCCTCGGCACGATGATCGGCGCGCTGGTCATGGGGGTGCTGCAGAACGGCCTGACGCTGATGAGCATGCAGGCCTACTACCAGCAGATGGCCATCGGCGGCGTCCTGGTGGCGGCGGTGTGGCTTGACCAGATCCGGGCCAGGGGGAAAGTGCTGTGAGCCTCCTCGAACTCAAGGGCGTGGAAAAGGGGTTCGGCGCGGTCAAGGTCTTGAACGGTGTCGATCTATCCGTCGGCGCGGGCGAGATCGTGGGCCTCGTCGGCGACAATGGCGCCGGCAAATCGACGCTGATGAAGACGATCACCGGCGTCTATTCCGCTGACGCCGGCACGATCCATTTCGACGGCCAGGACGTGACGCAGGTTTCTCCCGGCGAACGCCGCGCCAGGGGCGTGGAGATGATCTACCAGGACCTTGCCCTGGCCGCGCAGCAGGACGTCGCCAACAACATCTTCCTGGGCCGCGAGCCGACCAAGCGGCTCTGGGGACTGATCCCGGGGTTCGTGGACAAGGAAAAGATCGACGCCGAAGCGCAGAGGATGATCGACCGGCTGGGGGTGAAGGTGCCGACGATCCACATCCCGGTCGGGATGTTGTCGGGGGGACAGCAGCAGACGATCGCCATCGCCCGGGCGCTGACCTTCAAGCCCAAGCTCGTCATCATGGACGAGCCGACGGCGGCCCTGGCGGTCAAGGAGGTGAACTCCGTCCTTGATCTGATCGCCCAGATGTCGCGCGACGGGATCGGCGTGATCCTGATCTCGCACCGCCTGAACGACATCTTCCAGGCCTGCCAGCGCATCACCGTCCTGCGCCGCGGCAATGTGATCGCCGACCTCGCCCGAGACAAGACCGACATGGCCGAGGTCGTCTCCTATATCGTCGGCGCCCATTGAGGATGACCCATGCCGCGTCTCGGAATCCATACGCTCGCCCTCACGCCGCTGTGGTCGCCTGACCAGGCCGATGCGCTGCTTGCTCCCTGCCGCGCGCAGGGCGTGAGCGTGGTGGAGACGCCGCTGCTCGATCCGGCGACCTATGACAGCGCCGGAACCAAGGCCGCGATGGCAAGGAACGGGATGGAGCTTGTCTGCTCGCTGGGCCTGCCGCGCAGCATGGATCCGGTCAGGGATCTCGATGGCGTCGTCGATTTCCTCGGCCATGCGCTGGAGGTCGCCGACAGGGCCGGCTCGAAGGTCCTGTCCGGCGTCACCTACGGGACGATCGGCAAGACATCGGGCGCGCCGCGAACCCAGTCCGAAACGGACGCGATCGTGAAGCTGATCGCCCGCGTGGCGGCCAGGGCAAAGACGCTGGGCATGCGTCTGGGGATCGAGCCCTGCAATCGCTACGAGACCCATCTGATGAACACCGGAGCCGAGGGCCGCTGGTTCGCCGAAGCCTCGGGGGCAGAGAATGTCTTTGTGCATCTCGACACCTACCACATGAACATCGAGGAGGCCTCGATGGCCGAGGGCTTCGCCGATGCCGGCCGGTGGCTGGGCTATGTCCACATGTCGGAATCGAACCGGGGCGTGCCCGGGCGGGGAACGGTGGACTGGAAGGGTATCTTCGCCGGGCTGAAGGCGATCGGTTTCGACGGACCGCTGACGGTGGAGAGTTTCGTCCATGTCGCCCCGGAGATCGCCGGCGGCCTGGCGGTGTGGCGGCCGGTGGCCGAGCGCGCTGCAGATGTCATCGAAAAGGGATTGCCCTTCCTGATCGCGGAAGCGGAAAAGGCCGGCGTCATGCTGGGCTGACCGCCCTTGCCGCATGGCGCAGGCCGCTGCGCCCGGCGATGGGCGGGTATCGAGAAAACGCCGGCGCGCAGGCTTTCGACGTCGGGCGCGGGGGCGTCCGGCAGGACGCGCGAAGCAACCCGGTCAGGGCCGTTTGCAGAACGTGTCGCGAAGCGCGACGACGATTGCCGCCACCTCCTCTCGCGCAAGGTGATAGATGACGTTCTTCCCTTCGCGGCGGGTCTGGACGATGCCTTCGGCGCGCAGGCGCATCAGCTGCTGGGAGACGCTGACCGGGCTTGCTCCCAACCCCTCCGCCAATTGCCCGACGCTCAGCTCGCCATCGACGAGCAGACACAGGATTTGCAGCCGGCCCTCGTGGGACAGGGATTTGAGCAGCGCCACCGCCCGCGCCGCCTGGTCCCGTGTCCCGCCGAAGCCCTCCAGAATCTTGTCCATCGCCCCTGCCCTATTCGAAGGCACAGCCCTTCTTCACCCCGGCGGCCCGGAACACCATGGCGGCCGGACAGAAGCCGGTAAAGGAAGACTGGAGCAGATTCAGCCCGATGAAAACGGTGAGCCAGAGGAAAAGCGGTGAGACATAGGCCGTCAGCAGCACGCTGAGCAGCACCATGGCCCCGGCGAAACGCAGAACGGCACGGTCGATCGACATGGCGAACCTCATCCCTTGATGGTTTGCTTGAGCTTGTCGATGCCCAGCGCCTTGAGCGCGAGGCTTTCGTAGAAGGGCTCCGACTGTCCCTTGCGCAGCTTCCTGAGGAAGTATTTCTCGAACCCGACCTTGGCGAGATGAACCCATTTGCCCGAGGACGACCAGTTGACGTTGCGCGGCGGGATCTGCGGCTGGGCGACGAAGGCGATGCCCCCGTCGCCGAAGTCGGCCAGGCAGACGGCATTCCAGGTGCCGACGCTGTCCGGCTCCTTGCCGCGCACCAGATTGCCGATGTTGTGGGCGGTCGCGGTCACCATGGACTCGATCATGAAGCCGGTCTTCGGCACGCCGCAGGGCACCGGCGTCGGCCCCATGGGCGGGATCGCCACGCAGACGCCGACGGCAAAGATGTTGCGGTACTTCGGGTTCTGCTGGTGCTTGTCCACGATGGTGAAGCCGCGCGGGTTGGACAGGCCTTCGATTCCCGAGACCGGCCTGATCCCCCGGAAGGCCGGCAGCATCATCGAGAAGGCGAAAGGCAGGTCCTTCTCGGCCTTCACGCTGCCGTCTTCGGCAATCTCCTCGACGATCATGCGGCCTTCCTCCACCCGCTTGATCCGGGTCGAGGTCAGCCACTTGATGTGCTTGCCGCGCATCTGGCTTTCCAGGAGCCCCCTGGTGTCGCCCACCCCGTCGAGCCCGAGATGGCCGATATAGGGCTCCGGCGTCACGAAGGTCATCGGGACGCGGTCGCGTACCTTTGCCCGGCGCAGCGCGGTTTCGAGGATGAACAGGAACTCATAGGCCGGACCGAAACAGCTTGCCCCCTGTGCGGCGCCGATGACGACCGGGCCGGGACTGGCGAGAAGCTTTTCGAACACGCCGCGCGCCGCCTCGGCATGGTCGATGTGGCAGATCGACTGGGTATGTCCCTCCGGGCCGAGGCCGGGGATCTCGTCGAAGGCCAGTTCAGGCCCGGTGGCGATCACCAGATAGTTGTAGGATACCGAGCGGCCATCCACCAGCGCGATGCGGTTTTCCTCCGGATGCAGCCTCTCGGCGGCGACCGGGATGAAGTCGATCCCCTTCCGGGCCATGGCGGGGGCAAGATCGACGGTGATGTCCTCGCGCCCGCGCCAGCCGACCGCGATCCACGGATTTGACGGCACGAAGTGATATTTCGGGTCCTTGGTCACGACCGTGACCTTGTCCTCGGGCCGAAGCTGGTCCTTCAGCTCGTAAGCCATGATCGCGCCGCCGAGTCCGGCGCCCAACACGACGACGTGTGCCATCTCAGTCTCCTCCCTGATGGGGCATGGGTTGGGTGATCCCGGTCATGTTCGGAACACGCGGTAGATGGCCGGGATCACAAGAACGGTCAGAAGCGTCGAGCTGAGCAGCCCGAACAGCAGCGAGATCGCCAGACCCTGGAAGATCGGGTCCGCGAGGATGACCACCGCCCCGATCATCGCGGCAATGGCGGTCAGGAGGATCGGCCTGAAGCGGATCGCCCCGGCCTCTATCAGCAGGTCGGTCGTCACCTTTCCGGCGGCACCATGGCGGATGAAATCGACGAGCAGGATCGAGTTGCGCACGGTGATGCCCGCCAGCGCGATGAAGCCGATCATCGAG
>CAZRQN010000085.1:0-12342 GCA_964602115.1 uncultured Rhodobacterales bacterium | reverse complement strand
CGGTCGGTCAGCTTCAGCTCGATCCGGCGGTTCTGGGCCCGCGCCTCGGGGCTGTCGCCTGCAGCGACCGGCTGGTACTCGCCGAAGCCGGTGGCGGCCAGCCGCTCCGGCGGAAAGCCAAGCTCGTCCTGCATGTAGCGCACCACCGAAAGCGCCCGGGCCTGGCTCAATTCCCAGTTGTCGCGGAAGGCGCCGGTGCCGGAGAGCGGCAGGTTGTCGGTATGGCCGTCCACCCGCACGATCCAGTTGATTTCGGGAGGGATTTCTCCGGCCACCTCCCGAAGCGTTGCGGTCACGCCGGCGATCTGCGCCTGCCCTTCCGGGGCAAGGTCGGCCGAACCCGGCTGGAACAGCACCTCGGAGGAAAAGACGAAACGGTCGCCCTCGATCCGCACGCCCTGGCGTCCGGCCAGGACCTGCCGCAGACGGCCGAAGAACTCCGAGCGATAGGTCTCAAGGTCCTGCTTCTCCGCCTCCAGCCGCTTGCGCTCGGCCTCTTCCAGTTCCGCCCGCTTGCGCTCCTCGGCGGCCGTCCGTGCCAGCGCCGCGTTGAGCTGGCTGCCCAGCGCCTCGATCTGCACCCGGGCCGCCGCATCCTTGGCCCCGGCGGCATCGAGAAGGGCCTGAAGCGAGCCGAGCTGCGTGCGCAAGGCCGCGATCTGCTGGTTCAGCACCGCCATGTCGCGCCCGGCCTTGGCGAGTTCCGCGTTGCGCGTCGCCAGAACCTTCTGCGCCGTCTCCAGCAGCCCGGCTTTCACCTCAGCCGCGCCCCGCGCCTGCTTCCCCGCCGCCTCCGCCGCCGCAAGCAGGGTCAATGTCTCCTCGGCCTTTTTGCGCTGTTCCTCAAGCGCCAGGGTCATGGCCGTCAGTTCGGCATCCGACGAGGCCAGCCTGGCCCGCAAGCCCTCCGCCGCAGCAAGATCGGCCAGCCGCTTCTTCTCCCCCTCGGTCAGCGCCGCCTCCGCCCCCGCAAGCCGTGCGCGCAGCGCCTCGGCCGCCGCCTGCTCGGCCAGTTTCGCCTTTTCTGCCGCGTCGAGCCCGGCCCTGGCCTCGGCCAGTGCCGCCGCATTCGCGGACTGGTCGCGCTCCAGCGCCGCCGCCCGGCCCTGCGCTGTCTCCAGGGCCGCCAGCATCTGGGCCAGCGATGCCTCCTTCTGTGCCGCCTCCGACCGCATCGCGGCCACCGTCGCCTCCAGCGCCTCGCGGCGGGCGGCGTCCAGTCGCGCCGCCTCGGTCCGGGCGTCGATCTCCTTGCGCGCCGTGGCCAGCGCCAGGTCCAGCGCCTCCTTGTCGGACAGAAGCTTGGCCTGCGCCTCCCTCAGGTCCGCCAGCGAGGCCGAAAGCGCCCCCGCCCTGCCCTCCGCCGCATCCCGGGCGGCGATCAGCGAGGCCACCTGCGCCTCGAAGGAGGTGATGCGCGCCTCGGCCTGTGCCAGTTCGCCCTCGCGCGCCGAAAGCTGCGAGGTCAGCGTGGCCACCAGCGCCGACTGCCGCTCGCCCTCCGCCTCCGCCGCCGACAGCGCCCCCGTCAGCCGCGTCTTGTCGGCCTCCAGCGCGGCAGCGCGATCGCGTTCCAGCCCCAGCGCATCGGCAAGGCCCGCGACCTGTTCGTTCAGCGCGTCCAGCTCATTGCCCTGGGTGTCGATCGTCTCCGACAGGACCGACTGCATGATCATGAACACGGTCAGCACGAAAAGCAGGACCAGCAGAAGCGAGGCCATCGCATCGACAAAGCCGGGCCAGATCGGCGTCTCTCCCCGGACCCCGCGTCGCGCCAGCGCCATGGTTCAGACCTTCGGGCTGCGGGCGAGCGAGCGCACTGCCGCCGTCATCCCGGCGATATCGGTGCGCAGCTCTGCGATGGCCTCCTGCCGCCCTGCGGCCAGCTCCTCCAGGATGCGCAGAAGCTGCACGTCGATGGAACGCAGGCGCATCCGGCTCTCGGCATCCTGCCCGCCACCCTCGGCCAGATGGGTGATGGCCGCGATGGTGGCGTCCTGCCCGACCGCCACCCGCTCCAGCGCCAGAAGAATGCCCGGCTGTGCCGCCGCGATCTTGGCCAGCTGCGCCGCCGCGCCCGCCTCGGCCTCCAGCTTCTGCGCCAGCCGCCCCACCGCCTCGGCCAGAAGCCCGATGCGCTGGTCCAGAAGCGCGCGGTTGGCGTCAGACTGGGCGAAGATCCCGGCCAGTGTCTCCATCTGTGCCACGATCACCCCGGCCGCCGTCTCCTCGCCATCGCCGCCGTCGGTGGCCAGACCGACGCGGGTGATGGTGGAAAGCCAGTCCTCCAGCTCGCGGTAGAAGCGGTTCTGGCCATGACCGGCGAAAAGGTCGAGGAGCCCGATCACCAGCGAGCCGGCAAGCCCCAGCAGCGAGGAGGAAAAGGCGGTACCGATGCCGCCAAGCTGGCTTTCCAGCCCGCTCATCAACCGGGCAAAGACCGCCGAGCCGGTCTCGCCCTCCTGGGGCGAAAGATTGCGGATCGTCTCCACCATCGCCGGCACGGTGGTGGCCAGCCCCCAGAAGGTGCCGAGAAGGCCGAGGAAGATCAGAAGGTTGCCCAGATAGCGGGTGATCTCGCGGCTCTCGTCCACCCGCGTGGCGACGGAATCGAGGATCGAACGCTGCGACGAGGTGGAGATCTGCGTCCCCGGCCCGCGCGACCCCATCAGCGAGGCAAGCGGCGCCAGAAGCAGCGGCGCATCCGCCGCCCCGACACCCGGGCGCTGGCCGGTGAAGCCCTGAATCCAGCCGACCGAACGGCCGACAACCAGGATCTGCCAGAAGCAGGACAGCACCCCGATGGCGAAGACGCCGAGGATGGCCATGTTCAGCAGCGGATTGGTGAACAGGATCCCTTCGATGACCCGTCGCGCCACCCAGGCACCGGCACCGACAACCGCCAGGATCGCGAACATGGTCGCAACCTGCCGGACAGGCTGGGTGAAGAATGGCGCACTGCCCGCCTGCGACCTGTCCATGCCGCGCTGCGCCCACCCCCTTGTGCCGACCCGCACCCAGCATATTGCGGCAGGCCCTTCCTGCCAACACACTATCGGGTCAGCGCCTGCACCCTTGTGACCAATGCGTCGATCTCGGCATCGGCGATGCCCAGGGCGTGCAGGTGCTCGGCCGTGGCATAGAGATAGTCGCGGTTCGGACCCCGGGCGCCCGAGGCGCGGGCGATGATCGCGGCCTGCTCATCCGCCGTCAGGCCGCAGTACTGGTCATGGTCGCGGTTGATGGCATAGGTCAGCGCCTCCACCTGCCGTCCGTCCGCAAGGACGACCGGCACCGTCACCTCGCGATAGGCATAGGAGATCAGCTCCCGTTCCCGCAGCCCGGCCAGAACCTCCTCGGCCCGCGCCGGCTCCACCCGCAAGGCCACGCCGTTGCAGGTCGCGCCCTCGGCCGCGTCCAGTGCCAGCACCAGCCCCGGCGCCTCCGGCGTGCCGCGATAGTGGATCGAGCGCATGCAGAAGCTGCGGTGCCAGCCGTCCACCCGGCCGACCACGGCTTCGGCCACCGGAAAGCCCGGGTCCCAGATCAGCGAACCGTAACCGAAGACCCACATGGCGCCCCCTCGCGGCGCCCTTGTCCCCCGCGCGCCGGCGCGGTGCAACCCCGCTTGCCCCCGCTGCGGCGCGGGGCGACACTGCCGGCAGGAGGACCGCCCGATGCTGCACCGCCCGTCCGCTTCCCGTCCGACCCGCGCCGGAAATCCCGACTATTTCAGCGGCGAGACCTGGCTCGACCCGCTCCACACGCCGGAGGCTCCGGCGCGGGCACATGCCGTCTCGGTCCGTTTCGCGGCGGGGGCGCGGACGGCCTGGCACACGCATCCGCTGGGACAGCTGATCCTCATCACCGAAGGAAAGGGACGCGCCCAGACCTGGGGCGGCGAGGTCCTTCATCTTGAAACCGGCGATACGGTCTGGTTCCCGCCCGGCGAAAAGCACTGGCACGGCGCGGCAGAGGACCGTGCCATGACCCATCTGGCGATCCAGGAGGCGCTGGACGGGGCAACGGTGGCCTGGCTGGAGCATGTGGCCGAGGCGGCCGGCTGACGGCTCCGGCACCGCATCCATGCGTCTCATCCTCTGGACATCGATCCTGCTGGCAACGCTCTGGGCGGGCTGGTGGATGGTGGGCTCGCGAGCGGCGCTGCACGGCGCCGAGGCCGCCTTTGCCGCCGCGCCTGCGGCCGGATGGCAGGCGAACCATGGCGGCATCGCCATCGCAGGCTTCCCAAACCGCTTTGACCTGACGATTGCCGCCCCGGCGGTGGCCCGTGGCGGCTGGGGATGGCAGGGCGGCTTCCTGCAGATCCTTGCGCTGTCCTACCAGCCGAATCACCTGATCCTTGCCTTCCCCCCCGTGCAGACGCTGACCCTGCCGGCCGGCGACCTGACCCTGACCGCCGACAGGATGCGGGCCAGCCTGGTCTTCGACCCCTCGGGCGCGGCGCTCGACCGGGTGGTGCTGGAGGCCATGGACCTGACCGCTGCAGGCGCCCGTGCCGGCCGGCTGGAACTGGCGCTGCGGCGGGCGGAGGGGGGGGCACGCTACCAGATCTTCGCCGAACTGACCGACGCCGCCCTGCCGCCGGCGCTTGCTGCCGGTCTTCCCGCCGCCAGCGGTTCGGCGCGGATCGACGGCTTCCTCACCCTGTCCGCACCGCTCGACCGTGCGGCACTGGCCAAACCGCCCGCAGCGGCGCAGATCGAGATCACCCGCGCCGAGCTGAACCTCGGGACGCTGCGTGCCGAGGCCTCGGGAAGCCTTGCCCCCGACGCCCGGGGCCTGGCCGTGGGCCGGATCACCGTCTCGCTTTCGGACCCGGCCGCCGCCGGCACCCTTCTCGCCACCGCCGGGCTATTGCCCGAAGGTGCCCTCCCGCCCGGGGAGCTGGTCCTGGATTTCGCTGCCGGCCGCGTCCGGCTCGGGCCCTTCGATCTCGGCCGCGCGCCGCGCCTTGCTCCCTGACCGCCAGCCCCCGGCGGCACGGATCGCGGAGGAGGACAGGTCCACCATCGGCAGGTTGACGAAGCACCAGACCGGCGGAGACAGCCGCCCCAGCGCCGGGGCCGCGCCCTCCGGAATGCGGGCGAAAGCATAGGCCCGGGCGGCCGGCGACAGCCGCTCCTCCCCCGTGCCGGGGCGGGCGAGCACCCCCACCGGCACCATGCCCAGGATCTCGCGCCAGCGCCCCCAGCGGTGGAACTGGGCGAGATTGTCGGCGCCCATCAGCCAGACGAAGCGCACGCCCGGATAGTACCGCTTCAGCGCCGCCAGCGTGTCGAAGGTCGCCCGGGTGCCCAGCCGCGCCTCAAGATCGGTGATCGCCACCCTGGGGTGCCGCATCTGCCGCCGCGCCTCGGCCATTCGCGCGGCCAGCGGCGCCGGCGGACGCGGCTTCAGCGGGTTGCCGGGCGAGACCAGCCACCAGACGCGATCCAGCCCGAAGCGCTTCATCGCTTCGCGGGTGATATGGGCGTGACCCGCATGCGCCGGATCGAAAGACCCGCCCAGCAGGCCAACCACCATGCCTCTGGTCGCAACCGGGAACCCCGCGCGCATTCTGGGCCTCCGTTGCGCCTCCCGGACGCAGCTTGGCCGCTGTTCGCTGCGGCGTAAAGCGGGAATCCCCAGGCGCCCACCCCCGACGCCCCTTGACGCCGCAACATTATCGGACTTCAGTCAGCTAATTTAGTTGATCCGAGTCAGTCATGCTCGATGCCATCGCCCGCCTGCGCCGCTTCAACCGCGTCGTCACCCGCGAGATCGGCGCGCTCGACACCTCCTATCTCGGACGCGGGCGGCCCCTCAGCGCCGCGCGGGTGCTGCAACTGGTCCAGGCCGGCGGCACCGATGTCGCCGAACTGCGCCGGCGGCTCGGTCTCGACACCGGCCTGCTGAGCCGCCTGTTGCGCGGGCTGGAGCGCGAGGGGCTCATCACCATGGCCCCCGACCCGGCCGACCGCCGCCGCCGCATCGCCACCCTGACCCCGGCCGGCGAGGCCGAGTGGCAGGTCTATGACGCGCTCGGCCATGCCAAGGCGCGCCAGGTCTTCGACCGCGCCGGCGTCCGCCGGCAGGCGGTCATCGCCGCGATGGACCTGATCGCCACCGTCATGCTGCGCGACGAGGTGGAGATCCGCGACGCCGATCCCGACGATCCCGCCGCGCTCTATTGCGTCGGGGCTTACTACCGTCTTCTCGCCGAAACGGTCCCGGGCGTGACACCCGGCATGTTCCCCCTGCCCCTGCCCGAGGCTGAAAGATACCGCAAGCCCGACGGCTTCTTCCTCGTCGCCTGGTCGGAGGACCTGCCGATCGGCTGTGTCTCGCTCCGGCGGATGTCGGCGGATGTGGCGGAGTTCAAGCGGCTGTGGGTCGATCCGGACGCGCGCGGCCAGGGCCTCGGCCGCCGCCTCATGCGCGCCGCCGAGACCCGCGCCCGCGATTTCGGCTATGCCCATGCAAAACTCGACAGCAACACCGTCCTGACCGAGGCCGTCGCGCTCTACCGCTCGGACGGCTGGACCGAGACGGAACCCCATACCGGGGCGCCGGCCAATATCTGGATGTCCAAGCGCCTTTGAAACCTGGCCGGCGCTCGATTGCGCCGCCGATCCTGTTTCGTGACGGCCACCCTCAAGAACGGTCAATCGCATGGCCCATATCTCGCCCACCGACCCCGAAGCGCCCGAGGCCCGTGCCTGCCTCGCCGCCTATCTGCGGCTTCTGACCGAGCGCATCCCCGGCATGCCGGCCGCGCATGTTCCCGACCCGGACCCCGAGGCGCGGCTTTTCCGCCCGCCGGGCGGCGGCTTCCTGCTGGCCCGGGACGATGACGGCGCCGTCCTCGGCTGCGTCGCCCTCAAGGACTGGGGACCGGCGGAGGGCGAGATCAAGCGCCTCTGGGTCGCGCCGGCGGCGCGCGGCAAGGGCCTCGCCCGCCGCCTGATGCAGGCCGCCGAAGACCTCGCCCGCAGCCTCGGCAAGACCCGCCTCAAGCTCGACACCAACGCCAGCCTGCACGAGGCCATCGCGCTCTACGAGCGCAGCGGCTGGACCGCCATCGCCCCCTATACCGGCTTTCCGGCAACGCGCTGGTTCGGCAAGGAACTGTGATGCGTCAGGCGGCGGCGTCCGTTGCCGCCCGGTCGAAATCCGCCCGTGCCGCGTCGATCGCGGCATGGTTGCGGTTGGCCCAGTCGGTCAGGGACCCCAGGGGCCCGAGCAGCGACCGGCCAAGGGCCGTCAGCCGGTAGTCCACCGCCGGCGGCTTGGTCGGATAGACCGTCCGCATCACCATCCCGTCGCGCTCCAGCCCGCGCAGCGACTGGGTGAGCATGCGCTGCGAAATGTCGGGGATCGCCCGCCGCAGGGCGGCAAAGCGCAGCGGCCCCTCGCTCAGCAGCAGGATGACCAGCACCGTCCACTTGTCGCCGATCCGGTCGAGGACAGATCTCACCGGACAGCGGTCGTACAGCTCTCCCGCGTGGAAGGAGGCGACGACCTGCGCCCGGTAGCCCTCTCCCCATTCCGACCCGTCCATGAGGTTCCCTCCGTGTAACCACAGCACCATTTCCTGCCGCCTTACGCCGGCAACCTTCGGCACCTATCTTCAGGCAGTCTCGATTTGAGACCATGTCTAAGATCGTAACCGTTTGCAAGGAATCCCCATGACCACGCCCTTCGATCTCCCCGTGCTGGTGACCGGCGCCTCCGGCCACCTCGGGCGGCTTGTGCTCGACGCACTTCTGGCCACGCCGGGAGTCGATCCTGCGCGCATCGTCGCGGGCAGCCGCGACCCGTCCAAACTCGCCGGCTACGCCGCGCGGGGCCTGCGCACGGTGCCGCTCGACTTCGACGACCCCGCGTCGATGGACCGCGCCTTCCGGGGCATCGGCGCCGTCCTGATGATCGCCTCCGACCGGATGGACGGCCCCGGCGCCCGCCTGCGCCAGCACGAGGTCGCGGTCGCCTCTGCCGCACGGGCCGGGGTCAGGCACCTGCTGTACACATCCGGCCCCGGCACGGCCGACGACAACCCGCTGCCGCTGACCGCCGACCATCTCGGCACCGAGCGCGCCATCGCGGCCTCCGGCATGGCCTATACGCTCCTGCGCCACAGCCTGTGGTTCGAGAACTTCCTGCGCACCCTGCCCTCGGCAATCGCACGCGGCACCTGGGCCACCGCCACCGCCGGCGGCCGCTCCTCCGACGTCTCGCGCGAGGACTGCGCCCGCGTCGATGCCGCCGCCCTGCTCTCGGCCGGCGACGAGAACCGCACGCTCAACGTCACCGGCCCTTCCGCCCCGACCCGCGCCGAGCTTGCCGCCATCGTCGCCGCCGCCACCGGCCGGCCGCTCGCCCATGCCGAGATCAGTGCCGAGGCGCTGCGGCAGGGCCTGAGCGCCGCCGGACTGCCGCCGTTCCTCGCCGAGGTCATGGCCGGTTTCGACCTCGCCATCGCCCAGGGCTTCCACGCCATCACCACCGACACCGTCGAACGCATGACCGGACGCAAGCCCGAGACGGCGGAGAGCTTCTTCGCCCGCCACGCCGCCGCCTTCGCCGCCTGACGCCCGGCCGGGGGTGCCGCCATGGTCTGGCGCACCCCCGAAGCTGCGGCGGCCGATTGCCCTCGGCCGCCCCTTCCCCTATCTCACCCGCGCATCTTCCAGCCTGCGGAGCGAGATCATGGCCAGCTACCAGTATGTCTATCACATGGATGGCGTGTCCAAGGCCTATCCCGGCGGCAAGAAGGTGTTCGAGAACATCCGCCTGAACTTCCTTCCGGGGGTGAAGATCGGCGTCGTCGGGGTGAACGGCTCGGGCAAGTCCTCGCTGATGCGGGTGATGGCCGGCATCGACAAGGACTTCACCGGCGAGGCCTGGGCCGCCAAGGGCGCCACCGTCGGCTACCTGCCCCAGGAACCGCAGCTCGACGAAACGCTCGACGTGCGCGGCAACGTCAAGCTGGGCGTCGCCGCCAAGCAGGCCAAGCTCGACCGCTACAACGAGCTCGCCATGAACTACTCCGACGAGACGGCCGAGGAGATGGCCGCCCTTCAGGACCAGATCGACAGCGAAAACCTCTGGGACCTCGACAGCCAGATCGACGTGGCGCTGGAGGCCCTGCGCTGCCCTGCCGACGATACGCCGGTCGCCACGCTTTCGGGGGGCGAGAAACGCCGGGTGGCGCTCTGCAAGCTGCTTCTTGAAGCCCCCGACATGCTGCTCCTGGACGAACCGACCAACCACCTCGACGCCGAGACCGTCGCCTGGCTGCAGAAGCACCTGATCGAATACAAGGGCACGATCCTGATCGTCACCCACGACCGCTATTTCCTCGACGACATCACCGGCTGGATCCTCGAACTCGACCGGGGCCGGGGCATTCCCTACGAGGGCAACTATTCCGCCTGGCTGGAACAGAAGGCCAAGCGCCTCGCCCAGGAAGCGCGCGAGGACAGGAGCCGCCAGAAGGTGCTGGAGCGCGAACTGGAATGGATCAGGGCCGGCGCCAAGGCGCGCCAGGCCAAGTCCAAGGCCCGGATCAACGCCTACAACGAGATGGCCGCCAAGACCGAACGCGACAAGATCGCCACCGCCCAGATCATCATCCCCAATGGCCCGCGCCTCGGCGGCAAGGTGATCGAGATCGACGGCGTGACCAAAGGCTATGGCGACCGCCTGCTGATCGAGGACCTGACCTTCTCGCTGCCCCCCGGCGGCATCGTCGGCGTCATCGGCCCGAACGGTGCCGGCAAGTCCACCCTGTTCCGCATGCTGACCGGGCAGGAGGCGCCCGACAGCGGCTCCATCACCCTCGGCGACACGGTGCAGCTCGCCTATGTGGACCAGTCCCGCGACGCTTTGGACGCCTCAAAGACCGTCTGGGAGGAAATCTCCGAGGGCCTGGAGATTCTCGACATCGGCGACGCCACGATGAACTCCCGCGCCTATTGCGGCGCCTTCAACTTCAAGGGCGGCGACCAGCAGAAGAAGGTTGGGCTCCTCTCCGGCGGCGAGCGCAACCGCGTCCACATGGCCAAGCTCCTGCGGCGCGGCGGCAACGTGCTCCTGCTCGACGAACCCACCAACGACCTCGACGTGGAAACGCTGCAGGCGCTGGAAGCCGCGCTGGAAGACTTCGCCGGCTGCGCCGTCATCATCTCCCACGACCGGTTTTTCCTTGATAGGTTGTGCACGCACATCCTGTCGTTCGAGGGCGAAGGCCATGTGGAGTGGTTCGAGGGCAACTTCGAGGCCTACGAGGCCGACAAGGTGCGGCGCCTGGGGCCGGATTCGGTGGAGCCGAAGCGGGTGAAGTACAAGAAGTTTGCGAGGTGAGGGGTGGCGATGCGCAGCGGAGCCCGACCCCCTTCACCTTCTTGCGAGGTCCGTTTCGCCACGATAAGAACACATTAAGTGTGTATAGCTTAGGGATCATCATTGAGTCGAACATGCATTTCTACGGTGCTTGGCGTTGGCGGGGCGGCTTTCGTGACGTTGCTCGCTAGCGCCGAGAACATCGAGAAGTACCTCGTGGGGACGGCAGTCGTGTGGTTGGTAGGCGGAAGTGCACTAGCTATGTGTTGGGCCTACGAGCACTTTTGCAGAAACAAGGGTGGGCGAAGCGATGAGTAGGCTTTCGAACGGTCACCTTGCATTTTGCGCAGTGTGCATCTTGCTCGGATACGTCGTCCCTTGGGGAAGTCTGGTCGCGGCAGCGCTGATCAGCGTGTTTTCCAACGATCCTTACTGGTCCGAGACGGCTGCATGGCTTGTAGCATTCGGGCTTGCTTGGCTTGCGCTATCATATTTTTGGGCCAGACTTGTTCATGCTGCGCATGAAGCGAGGCAGAACGGCCACGGTTAGTGCCGACCCTTTTCAGCATGTAAGGTTGCAAGTATGGCGTGGGTGCCAACCCACCCGTCCCCCGCGCACCCCACCCATCGGTGAGTTCCACCCACCCTTCTCCCCGAACCGGCCGTCCGCCTCCACCCCCGCCCATTCCGCCTCCACCCGCCCCGCCCGGATATCCCGGTGGATCGACGAATACGGCCACGCCGCCGCCGTCTCGACATACCCGTGCTTCACCGGGTTCCCCCAGCAATACCGCACATGGCTCCCGAAATCCGCCTCGTCGCGGATATGGTGGTCCCAGAACCGACGCTGCCACACCCCCATCTCGCCCTTGGCGACCTTCGACGCGCTGCGCCGCCCGACCACGCCCGCCGCCTTGGTGAACCGCGCCTTGATCTCCTTCCACCGCGTGCTGAAATCCGCGTCCCCCTGCGGCAAGGTCCACACCGCATGCAGGTGATCGGGCAAGACCACCCAGGCCTCGATTCCGAAGGGCCGCTCCGCCCGAACCGCCGCGACGGCCTCACGCAACGCCCCGATGCGCCGCACTAGGAGGTCGCTCCGCCGGTCTGCCAGCGCCACGGTGAAGAACACCGTGGCACCGGGAAGCTTCGGTCGGATGTACCGGGACATGCCGGTAGATCGCTCACTCATCCCTAACGGAGGGTTAATCGTAGGGTGGGTGAAACCCACCATCCACTAGCGGAGGGTCAATCGTCGGCGGCGTGCAACCCACCATCCCCCGGCGAATGGTGGGTTGCACCCACCCTACGGCTCCTCTGCGGCAGGCTGCGAGCTCGCACCCACCCTGCCGCCCGCCCCGCGTGGATCACCCGCGACTTGCACAATCCGCCGTCATCCCCGCACAAAAAACGTTCACCAACCCCTGCCGCCCGGCTATCCTGCACCTGCCGCCGGCCCTCCGGCGGCCAACAATGGGGATGGGGACATGAATATCTCGCGCGGCTTCCTGGTGACCGGGGGGCTCTATCTTCTGATCGGCATCGGCTTTGGCATGTATATGGGCGCGGTACAGGACTATGCCTTCGCGCCGCTGCACGCCCATATCAACCTTCTGGGCTTCGTCCTGATGACGCTCTTCGGCATCCTCTACGGCCTCTTTCCGGCCATGAGCGAGTCGGTGCTGGCCAGGGTGCATTTCGTCCTGCACCAGCTCGGGGCCCTGGTCCTTTTGGTGATGCTGTTCCTGCTGTTCTCCGGCCGGATCGCAGAGGCGCAGATGGTGCCGGTGGCGCCGCTGGCCGAGGGCGTGGTCCTGCTGGGCATCCTCGCCTATGTGGCGAACCTGGTGCAGAACGCGCGCTGAAGGCGCGCCCCGCGCCTCCCTCCGCAAAGGTGGGAGGCGCGATCCCTAACCGGCCGGGCGCGGCGGAAATCCTTTCCATCTCCCTGCCGGAATTACCCATATCCTTGTTCCAGCTTGAATAAATGAGCGT
>CAZRQN010000084.1:0-12514 GCA_964602115.1 uncultured Rhodobacterales bacterium | reverse complement strand
GGGCAAGAAGGGGACGATCTCCTCCGTCAGCCCGAAGGACAACAAGGCGGTCGTGGACGGCGTGAACATCGCCATCCGCCACACCAAGCAGTCCACCGCCTCGCAGGGCGGCCGCATCCCCCAGGCGATGCCGATCGACCTGTCGAACCTCGCCATCGTGGACAAGAACGGCAATGCCACCCGCGTCGGCTTCCGTATGGAAGGCGACAAGAAGGTGCGCTTCGCCAAGACCACCGGGGAGGTGATCTGATGCTCGACACCGCCACCTACACGCCGCGTCTGAAGGCGCAGTACCAGGCGACGATCCGTCCGGCGCTGAAGTCGGAATTCGCCTATGGCAACGACATGATGATCCCGCGTCTGGACAAGATCGTCCTGAACATGGGCGTCGGCGAGGCCACCAAGGACACCAAGAAGGTCAAGACCGCCGCCGAGCAGCTGACGCTGATCGCCGGCCAGAAGGCCGTGGTGACGCATGCCAAGAAGTCGATCGCCGGCTTCCGGGTCCGGGAACTGATGCCGCTGGGCTGCAAGGTCACGCTGCGCGGCGACCGGATGTACGAATTCCTCGACCGGCTGATCACCATCGCTCTCCCCCGCGTCCGCGACTTCCGCGGCGTGAAGGGCAGTTCCTTCGACGGCCGGGGCAACTATGCCATGGGCCTGAAGGAGCAGATCGTCTTCCCGGAGATCGACTTCGACAAGATCGACGACGTGCTCGGGATGGACATCATCATCTGCACGACCGCCAAGACGGACGCCGAAGCCAAGGCGCTGTTGAAGCACTTCAACATGCCGTTCGCGTCGTAAGCGGGGAGACAGGAAACATGGCCAAAAAATCCATGGTGAACCGCGAGGTGAAGCGCGCGAAGCTGGTCAAGCAGCACGCCGCCAAGCGGGCCGCCCTCAAGGCACTGATCGCCGACCGGGCAAAGCCGGTGGAGGAGCGCTTCAAGGCGACGCTGAAACTCGCCCAGATGCCGCGCAACTCGTCGGCGACGCGGATCCACAACCGCTGCCAGCTCACGGGGCGTCCGCACGCCTATTACCGCAAACTCAAGCTCAGCCGCATCATGCTGCGCGATCTCGCCTCCTTCGGCCAGATCCCGGGCATGGTGAAGTCGAGCTGGTGAGGGAGGACGAGACATGTCCGTGAACGATCCCCTCGGCGACCTGCTGACCCGCATCCGCAACGCGCAGCTGCGCGGCAAGTCCACCGTCTCGTCGCCGGCTTCCAAGCTGCGCGCCTGGGTGCTGGATGTGCTGGCGTCGGAAGGTTACATCCGCGGCTACGAGAAGAAGGACACCGAGAACGGCCAGGGCGAACTGGTCATCTCGCTGAAGTACTTCGAGGGCACGCCGGTCATCCGTGACCTCAAGCGCGTCTCCAAGCCCGGCCGTCGCGTCTATATGGGCGTGAAAGACATCCCGCAGGTCCGCAACGGCCTCGGCGTCTCGATCGTCTCCACGCCCAAGGGCGTGATGTCCGATGCGCATGCCCGCGCCGCCAATGTCGGCGGCGAAGTCCTCTGCACCGTGTTCTGAGGAGGGTGGCATGTCTCGTATCGGCAAGAAACCCGTGACCCTGACCAAAGGCGTGACCGCCACGCTTTCCGGCCAGACGATCGAAGTGAAGGGCCCCAAGGGCACCCGCAGCTTCACCGCCACCGACGATGTCACCATCGCCATCGAGGGCGATACGGTGAAGGTGGCGCCGCGCGGCACGTCCAAGCGGGCGCGCCAGCAATGGGGCATGGCGCGCTCGATGGTGGACAACCTCGTGGAGGGCGTCACCAAGGGCTTCCGCAAGGAAATGGAAATTCAGGGCGTCGGCTACCGCGCCTCGATTTCCGGCACCACGCTGAAGCTGAACCTCGGCTACAGCCATGACGTCAACTTCGAGGTGCCGAAGGGCGTGACCGTCACGACGCCCTCGCCCAAGCAGGACGTCATCGTCGTCGAGGGCATCGACCAGCAGCTGGTCGGCCAGGTGGCGGCGAACATCCGCGAATGGAAGCGGCCGGAGCCCTACAAGGGCAAGGGAATCCGCTACAAGGGCGAATATGTCTTCCGCAAGGAAGGCAAGAAGAAATAAGGACCGGGGACATGGCAAATTCCAAGAGAGAGCTGTTCCTCAAGCGCCGCCTGCGCGTCCGGAACAAGATCAAGGCGACGGCGCATGGGCGCCTTCGCCTGTCCGTCCACCGCTCGTCGAAGAACATCAGCGCGCAGCTGATCGACGACGTGCGCGGGGTGACGGTGGCTGCGGCCTCCACGCTCGAAAAGGGCCTGGGGTTCGTGGGCAAGAACAACGTCGAGGCCTCGGCCAAGGTCGGCGCGACCATCGCCGAACGGGCCAAGGCGGCCGGGGTCGAAGAGTGCTACTTCGACCGTGGCGGTTTCCTCTTTCACGGGAAGGTCAAGGCGCTCGCCGATGCCGCCCGTGAAGGCGGCCTGAAGTTCTGAGGAGTATCAGATGGCAGAACGTGAAAACCGCCGCGATCGTGGCGAGGGCCGCCGGGGCGAAGGCCGCGAGGAGCAGTCCGAATTCGCTGACCGTCTGGTCGCGATCAACCGCGTCTCCAAGACCGTGAAGGGCGGCAAGCGCTTCGGCTTTGCCGCACTCGTGGTGGTGGGCGACCAGCGTGGCCGTGTCGGTTTCGGCAAGGGCAAGGCCAAGGAAGTGCCCGAGGCGATCCGCAAGGCCACCGAACAGGCCAAGCGCTCGATGGTCCGCATCCCGCTGCGCGACGGCCGGACGCTGCATCACGACATCGAAGGCCGCCATGGCGCGGGCAAGGTGGTGATGCGCTCGGCGGTGCCGGGGACCGGGATCATCGCCGGCGGCCCGATGCGCGCCGTGTTCGAGATGCTGGGCCTGCAGGACGTGGTCGCCAAGTCGCTGGGGTCGCAGAACCCCTACAACATGGTCCGTGCCACCATTGACGGCCTGACCAGGGAATCGAGCCCCCGGATGATCGCGGCCCGCCGCGGCAAGAAGGTGGCCGAGATCCTGAAGAAGCCCGAAGCCGAAGCGGTGGAGGCCTGATCATGTCGGACGCGAAGAAGAAGACGATCGTGGTGGAGCAATACGCCTCCGCCGCCCGCTGTCCGGCCGTCCAGGCCCAGACGCTCAGGGGCCTCGGCCTCGGCAAGATCCGCCGCCGCCGCGAGCTGGAGGACACGCCCTCCGTGCGCGGCATGGTCAACGCGATCCCGCACCTGGCGCGGATCGTGGAGGAGCGGGGCTAATCACCCCGTCCGGCGATCGACAGGAGCGCCCCGGTCATGCCGGGGCGTTTTCGTTTGCCGGGTCCGCGCACAGGATCCGGCGGGCGGCATCCATGGCGGCTGCACGCGTTTCTCCGGGTCCGTTCAAAGGGGCGGTCGCATCCACGCTAGACTCCGCCCGCTCTCCCGCGCAACACTGCGCCAAGAACCGCCCCGAGGAGGGGGTGGCGCATCAGGGAGGACCATCATGGCCGAATTCAACGGCGGCTGCGCCCATGTGCATGTTCATGCCAGCGCGGGGCCGATCGACAACCACGTCTGCCACTGCAATGTCTGCAAGGCCGTGACCGGTCAGCAGACCACCCATGTCGCCTTTTTCAACTATGGCGACCTGACCGCCGATCACCCCGAGAAGATGAAGCGGGTGCCGTTCAACGCCAACAACCCCGACGGGCCGCTGGAGATCTGCCTCTGCACCGATTGTGGAGCGGCGCTGATGCTCGACGACAAGCAGCACCGCATCCGTGTCGCGGTGCCGAATGTCATGGGCTATGACGTGGCGAGCTTCCCGGCGGCGACCTACCACGCGTTCTGGGACGAATCGAAAGGCTATGCCAAGCCCAGCGACGGCCGCCCTGTCTATGACAGCCTGCGCCCGGATTTCGTCTGGCCCGCCAGCGCCTGAGGCCACGGCCGCGAACCGGCTTGCGCCGGTTTGCGACTCCCCCTATAGGCCCCCGCACCGGCCCGCGCGTTGCGCGGGCCGTTCAACATGCCGTGTTTCCCGCATCCGTCGCAGGTACGGGATTTCCGGCCAAGGAGATTGCGACATGAAACTGCACGATCTGCACGACAACGAGGGCGCGGCCCGCAAGAAGAAGCGCGTGGCGCGCGGCCCGGGCTCCGGCAAGGGCAAGACCGCCGGACGCGGGATCAAGGGCCAGGGCTCGCGCTCCGGCGTGGCGCTCGGCGGCTACGAGGGCGGCCAGATGCCGCTTTTCCGCCGCCTGCCCAAGCGCGGCTTCACCAAGCCGAACGCCAAGGAATATGCGGTGGTCAACCTCGGCCTGATCGAGAAGTTCATCGCCGCCGGGAAACTGGACGCCAAGGCCGAGATCACCGAAGACGCGCTGGTCGCGGCCGGGCTCACCAGCCACAAGCGCGACGGCATCCGCGTTCTCGCCAAGGGCGAGGCCAAGACCAAGAACCTCAAGATCTCCGTGACCGGCGCCTCGGCGGCGGCAATCGCGGCGGTCGAGGCGCTGGGCGGCACGCTGAGCGTGGCGGCCAAGGCCGAAACCCCTGCCGAATAGGCTTGTGAGCCCGGACGTGAGGGCTTACATCGCTTCCCGACCCATCGCGCCGCCGCGACCCTGAACGGTCCGGCGGCGCGTCTTCATGACACGCGGAAAGGCACCCTATGGCATCCGCCGCCGAACAGATGGCCGCCAACCTGAGCTGGAGCGCTCTGGGAAAGGCTTCCGACCTGCGCGCCCGCATCTTCTTCACCATCGGCATCCTGATGGTTTACCGGCTGGGCACCTATATCCCCGTCCCCGGCATCGACGGCGAAGCGCTGCGCGAGTTCATGGACCGCGCAACCCAAGGGATCGGGGGCATGCTGAACATGTTCACCGGGGGCGCGATCAAGCGCATGGGGATCTTTGCCCTCGGGATCATGCCCTATATCTCCGCCTCGATCATCGTCCAACTTCTCGCCTCGATGGTGCCGAAGCTTGAACAGCTGAAGAAGGAAGGCGAGCAGGGCCGCAAGAAGATCAACCAGTACACCCGCTATGCCACGGTGGGGCTCGCCACGCTGCAGGCCTATGGCATTTCCGTCGGGTTGCAGTCGGGCGGTCTGGTGACCAATCCCGGCTTCTTCTTCATGTTCAGCTGCATCATCACCCTGGTCGGCGGCACGCTGTTCCTGATGTGGCTTGGCGAGCAGATCACCTCGCGCGGGATCGGCAACGGCATCTCGCTGATCATCTTCGTCGGCATCGTCGCGGGGATCCCCGCCGCAATCGTGCAGCTGCTGTCGCAGGGGCGGGCCGGCGCGATCAGCTCGGCGCTGATCATCGGCGTGATCGTGCTCGTGGTTGTCGTGATCACCTTCGTGGTGTTCATGGAACGCGCCTTGCGCAAGATCCATATCCAGTATCCGCGTCGCCAGGTGGGGATGAAGGTCTATGACGGCGGGTCGTCGCACCTGCCGATCAAGGTCAACCCCGCGGGCGTCATCCCCGCCATCTTTGCCCAGTCGCTCCTGCTTCTGCCGGTGACGATCTCCACCTTCTCCGGCCAGCAGGGCACCGGGCCGATCCTGTCCACGATCCTGGCCTTCTTCGGCCACGGCCAGCCGCTCTATATCCTTTTCTATGCGGCGATGATCGTGTTCTTCTCCTACTTCTACACGGCGAACGTGACGTTCAAGGTCGATGACGTGGCAGAGAACCTGAAGAACCAGAACGGCTTTGTCCCCGGGATCCGTCCGGGCAAGAAGACCGAGGAGTACCTGCAGTACGTCGTCAACCGCGTGCTCGTGCTCGGCTCGGCCTATCTGGTCCTGGTCTGCCTGATGCCCGAGTTCCTGACCGCCCGGTTCGGCATTCCCTTCTACTTCGGCGGCACGTCGGTGCTGATCGTCGTCTCCGTGACCATGGACACGATCCAGCAGGCCCAGTCGCATCTTCTCGCCCACCAATACGAGGGCCTCATCGAAAAGGCGCAGCTGCGCGGGCGCAAGCGCTCGTCCGGCTCCGCTTCCCGTCCCCCCAGCCGTCGGTGATACCATGACCAACCTCATCCTCCTCGGACCGCCCGGAGCGGGCAAAGGCACGCAGGCCAAGCGGCTGGTCGAGGAACGAGGCATGGTCCAGCTATCCACCGGCGACATGCTGCGCGAAGCCAAAACCTCGGGCACCGAGATGGGCCGCAAGGTCGCGGAGGTGATGGCGCGGGGCGAACTGGTCACCGATGCCATCGTCATCGGCCTGATCGAGGAGAAGCTGACGGGCACCGCCGGCGGCGGCTTCATCTTCGACGGCTTCCCCCGCACGCTGAAACAGGCCGATGCCCTGGGCGCGCTTCTGGCGAGGCTGGGGATGACGCTGGATGCAGTGATCGAGATGCAGGTGGACGACGCGGCGCTCGTCGCCCGTATCGCCGGGCGTTTCACCTGCTCCAAATGCGGTGAGGTCTATCACGACCAGACCCGGCCGACGAAAGTGGCCGGCACCTGCGACGCCTGCGGTTCGACCGAATTCACCCGCCGCGCCGACGACAATCCCGAGGCGCTGAAGACGCGGCTGATGGAATACTACAAGAAGACCTCGCCGCTGATCGGCTACTACTATGCCAAGGGGCAGCTGCGTTCGGTCGATGGCATGGCCGCGCCCGACGCGGTGGCCGAGGCGATGGGCAAGCTCCTCTAGGCGGGGTTCCGCGAGCGCCGCACTGCCGCATCGGCACTGCGGCGCCGGCCCTTGACGCGCCGGTCAAAACCCCATAAGTCGCCCCGTCTCGCAAGAGAATCGACTTGACAGGTGGCTTTGCTGCCATCGAGTCGCGTGGCCCCTCGCAGGGGCTGCGGTTGTGAAAAAAGGTTCTGGTGCTACGGAACCGCAACGAAAGGACGAAGACCTTGGCCCGCATCGCAGGCGTCAATATTCCCACCGCCAAGCGCGTTCCCATCGCGCTGACCTATATCCACGGCATCGGCCCGGCCGTTGCCGGCAAGATCTGCGAGGCCGTCGGCATCGACGCCGCCCGCCGCGTCAACCAGCTCACCGATGCCGAAGTGCTGGCGATCCGCGAGCATATCGACGCCAACTATACCGTCGAGGGCGACCTGCGGCGCGAAGTGTCGATGAACATCAAGCGTCTGATGGACCTCGGCTGCTACCGTGGCCTGCGTCACCGCAAGAACCTGCCGGTTCGCGGTCAGCGCACCCATACCAACGCCCGCACCCGCAAGGGCCCGTCGAAACCCATCGCCGGCAAGAAGAAATAAGGGGCACGGATCATGGCACGCGAAACAAGCAAGACCGCCGCCCGCACCAAGAAGAAGGAACGCAAGAACATCGCCGCTGGTGTGGCGCATGTGAACTCGTCCTTCAACAACACCAAAGTGCTGATCTCCGACGTACAGGGCAATGCCATCGCCTGGTCCTCGGCCGGCACGATGGGCTTCAAGGGCTCGCGCAAGTCCACGCCCTATGCGGCGCAGATGGCTGCGGAAGACGCCGGCCGCAAGGCCCAGGAGCACGGGGTGCGCACGCTGGAAGTGGAAGTTCAGGGCCCCGGTTCGGGCCGCGAGAGCGCCCTGCGCGCGCTTGCCGCCGTCGGGTTCCAGATCACGTCGATCCGCGATGTGACCCCGATCGCCCACAACGGTTGCCGGCCGCCGAAGCGCCGCCGCGTCTGATTATTTGCAATTCCCCGGATCGCGCCCCCAGCGCGGTCCGGGATTCGATTCACCTCGGGCGCCCGCAGGCAACGGTCATGGCTGGCGGGCAGGTATGGAGGCGACAGGCATGATCCACAAGAATTGGCTCGAACTCATCAAGCCGACCCAGCTGGTCGTAAAGCCGGGTCCGGACGCCAGCCGGACGGCGACTGTCATCGCCGAACCGCTGGAGCGCGGCTTCGGCCTTACGCTCGGCAACGCGCTGCGCCGGGTGCTGATGTCATCGCTGCAGGGGGGTGCGATTACCTCGGTGCAGATCGACAACGTCCTGCACGAGTTCTCCTCGGTCGCCGGGGTGCGCGAGGATGTCACCGACATCGTGCTGAACCTCAAGGGCGTCGCCCTGAAGATGGATGTCGAGGGGCCGAAGCGGCTTTCGATCTCGGCCAAGGGGCCGGGCGTCGTCACCGCCGGCGACATCGCCACCTCGAACGGCATCGACGTGCTGAACAAGGACCATGTGATCTGCCATCTCGACGACGGCGCCGATGTTTACATGGAACTGACGGTCAACACCGGCAAGGGCTATGTCTCGGCCGACAAGAACCGGCCCGAGGACGCGCCCATCGGCCTGATCCCGATCGACGCCATCTTCACCCCGGTGAAGAAGGTCAGCTACGAGGTCACGCCTACCCGCGAGGGCCAGGTGCTCGATTATGACAAGCTGACGATGAAGATCGAGACCAATGGCTCGCTGTCGCCTGACGACGCCGTGGCCTATGCCGCGCGCATCCTGCAGGACCAGCTGGCGATCTTCGTCAACTTCGACGAACCCGAGCAGGCCGGCAAGGGCATCGAGGACGCGGGGCTGGAGTTCAACCCGCTGCTGCTGAAGAAGGTGGACGAGCTGGAACTGTCGGTCCGGTCCGCCAACTGCCTGAAGAACGACAACATCGTCTATATCGGCGACCTGATCCAGAAGACCGAGGCGGAGATGCTCCGCACCCCGAACTTCGGCCGCAAGTCGCTGAACGAGATCAAGGAAGTGCTGTCCGGCATGGGCCTGCACCTCGGCATGGAAGTCGAGGACTGGCCGCCGGAGAATATCGAGGACCTGGCCAAGCGCTTCGAGGACCAGTTCTGACCGGTTGGTGGATTTCACCCGCCCTATGCGTAGGGTGGGTGCCAACCCACCAAGACGACCCGGGCCGCAAGGCCCCAACGACGCGGGACAAGGGCCACGGCTCCCCGCAACACAAAGTATAAAGACGTAACGGAGACCAGAGATGAACCACGGTAACGGCAACCGCCGCTTCAACCGCACCCATGAGCACCGCAAGGCGATGTTCGCCAACATGGCGGGTGCACTTATCGAACATGAGCAGATCAAGACGACGCTGCCCAAGGCCAAGGACCTGCGTCCGGTGGTCGAGAAGCTCGTCACGCTCGCCAAGCGCGGCGACCTGCATGCCCGCCGCATGGCCGCCGCGCAGCTCAAGGAAGACAAGCACGTCACGCGCCTCTTCTCGGTGATCGGCCCGCGCTACAAGGAGCGTCAGGGTGGCTATCTGCGCGTCCTGAAGGCCGGTTTCCGCTACGGTGACATGGCGCCGATGGCGATCGTCGAATTCGTCGATCGCGACCCCTCCGCCAAGGGTGCCGCCGACCGCGCTCGCGAAGAATCACCCGCGAGCTGATCTCTACTCTGACCGATTGAATCGCGCCCGCGGACCGGTGACTCCGGTCCGCGGGCGCTTCCGTTTCCGGTTTGGAAACGGGATTCTGGCAAGATTTGGCAAAAAATGCCGCGTTTCCGTGTTCTTAATCTGGCGAAGTCCGTTTTCGCATCCTATGGTTGTTGCAGAATCATGATGCACGATACCGTACAGATGACGATCAAGCAGGGAATGGAACTGGACCTGCATCAGCTGTCGCTGATAGCGCCTGGGGGCTATTTCCTCGGCTTGCATATCCGATTCACGGCCCCGCTGATGACCTTTCAGACCTACGATCAGCGCTGGCTCGACCACTATACCGAGAACGGATATGTGCTGCGCGACCCGATGACAGCCTGGGGTTTTTCCAAATCCGGCTGGATCCGGTGGAGCGATCCCTCGGTTCCCGATCCTTTCGGCATCTTCAACGAAGCCGCGCGATTCGGGCTGAAGTTCGGCTTCACGATTGCCTGCGGGCCGATTCGTTCCCGGACAATCGCTTCATTCGCAAGGGCGGATCGGGAATTCGCCGATAACGAAATTCAGCTGGCGGAATCGATCGTCACGCGCCTGCATGACCTGACCGAGCCGCCGGAGGAACTTACCCGGGCCCAGATCGAGGCCCTGCGGTTCATCGCCGGGGGGGACCGGCATGCCGCAGCGGCCGCGAAGCTGGGAATTTCCGAAAGTGCGCTGAAGGCGAGGATCACCTCGGCACGGATCCGGCTCATGGCCCGAACCACCGCCGAGGCGATCCAGCGCGCCAAGGACTATCGCCTGATCTGACAGTTCCGTCCTTGTTGTGTCCAGTGTGTGAAGACCATCCTGCAGGAGGCCGCCATGCAGTCAACCACGCTGTCTTTCGCCAATCTCCACAACCATGGCGAGCTCTTTGCCAATTACATGCGCGCGCGGCGCGACCTGTTCATTGTCCACAACAAGTGGAAGCTGCCCGAGGCCATGGGCATGGAATATGACCAGTACGACACGCCGGCCTCGCGCTGGGTGGTGGTGCATGACGAACTGGGCCGGGTCCTGGCCGGCAATCGCCTGACGCCGACGACGATGAAGGTCGGGATCTACAGCTACATGATCCGCGATGCGCAGCGCGGCCTTCTGGACACGATTCCGGCCGATCTGCTCCATGACGAGGCGCCGGTGGCCGAGACCGTCTGGGAAAGCTCGCGGCTCTTCGTCAGCCATGACGTGCCGATGGCCGAGCGGCGCAAGGTTCATGCGCGTCTGGTGGAGGAACTGGGCCGCGCTGCACGCCGCCTGGGCGCCACCCATTGCCTGACGCTGCTGAACGCCAACTGGCCGCGCTGGTGCAACCGTGTCGGTGTACGGATGACGGCGATGGGTCCGGTGCTGAATATCGACGGGACCGACAATCAGGTCGTGTCGATGGACTTCACCTCCGCCCTGCACTGACGGGCCGCTTGCGGGAAGAGGACCGGCGCGGCATACGCGGGGCATTGGTTCATGCTTCCACGGAGGTGACCCGCTTGGTCCGCCGCTTCCTTGCCGGACTGGCGCTGGCGCTTCTTGCCGGCCTGCATCTCCCCGCGGCACCCGCCGGGGCCGAGACAGTGCCCGAAAGCCTTGGGCAGATGCAGCTTTCCTTCGCGCCTCTGGTGCGCCAGGCGACGCCGGCGGTGGTCAATATCTATGCCACCACCTTCACCGACCAGGGGCAGAGCCCCTATGCCGGCGACCCGATGCTGTCCCAGCTTTTCAACGAGCTGAACAACCCCAGGCCGCAGGTGGAAAACTCGCTGGGTTCCGGCGTCATCCTCACGGCGGACGGGCTGGTGGTCTCGAACTTCCATGTGGTGGGTCAGGCCGATCAGATCCGGGTGGTGCTCGCCGACCGCCGCGAGTTCGACGGCGAGATCGTGCTGACCGACGAGGAAAGCGATCTCGCGGTCATCCGCCTGCGCGGCGCCGCCGATCTGCCGGTGCTGGAATTCGCCGACAGCGACCGTGCCGAGGTCGGGGCGCTGGTCCTTGCCATCGGAAATCCCTTTGGCGTCGGCCAGACCGTGTCCTCCGGCATCATCTCCGGCCTCGGCCGCTCGACGCTGTCGGAAGGGTCGGAGCGCGGCTACTTCCTCCAGACCGATGCCCCGATCAATCCGGGCAACTCCGGCGGAGCGCTGATCGACATGCGTGGCCGGCTGCTCGGCATCAACACCGCGATCCTGTCGCGCGACGGCGGCTCGAACGGCGTAGGCTTCGCGATCCCCTCGAAACTCGTCGCCGCCGTTCTGCAGCAGGCCCGGGCCGGTGCTGCACGTTTCACTCACCCCTGGGCGGGGATGACCGGCCAGGCGGTGGATGCGGCGATGGCCGAGGCCATGGGGCTCGACCGGCCGCAGGGGGTGGTGGTAGCGGAACTTCATCCGGACAGCCCCTTCGCCGCCGCTGGGCTTCAGCCCGGCGACATCATCCTCGCGCTCGACACCCTGCCGGTTCAGAGCCCGCCCGAGGTCGATTTCCGCATCGCCGTTGCTGGCCCGGGGGCTGAACTGCCGGTGCTGTTCCTGCGCGACGGACGGGCGCAAGAGGCCAGCGTGACGCTGACCGCGCCGCCGGAGCGCCCCAGCGAGTCCACTTCCGTCACGGCCGATGTGGCGCTGCGGGGGCTGACGGTGGATCGCCTGCCGCGCGAGATCTCCGACCAGCTCGACCTGCCGCCCGATGTCTCGGCAGTGGTGGTCACCGACCTGCAGGACCGCGCGGCCCGCACCGGACTTCGTCCGGGCGATGTGATCTTCGCCATCAACGGCATGGCAGTGGGCGACCCGGCGCAGGTGCCGGTGCTTGCGGGCATGGGCCGCCGGAACTGGACGCTGGATGTCCTGCGTGACGGAGAGGTCCTGCGGCTGCGCTTCCGCTTCTGAGCCGTTCTCGCCCCCCTCCCGCGCGGCTTTGCCGCTTGGGGGAAGCAAGGGGGCGGCTTCCCGCCCCCTTGGACCCCCTCGCCGAGGAGGCGGAGAGGACAGCGCCTGCGGCCGTCTTGCGCCCTGGCGGGCGCGCCTCGCGTTGCGCTTGTGTCTCTGAGGTCCGGTCTCGTGGAGAGACCCGGGGCGCTGCCCCGGCCCCCGGGGTATTTGTCCAAGGATGATGCAAGGGAAGGTCAGAAAGAGGCAGGCGC
>CAZRQN010000083.1:0-12709 GCA_964602115.1 uncultured Rhodobacterales bacterium | reverse complement strand
GAGGGATTGTCCGCCCTGACCAGGCGCAGGTCCGCCTCGATCCGCTCCATTCCCGGGTAGTGGGTCAGTTTGAAATCAGAAAGTTCCCGCGCGCGTGAGGCAGGGTTTGCGCCCAGCGCGGGCAGGCACTATCTTGATGGTATGACCGACAGACCGAAACGCCCGCGTGACGCCAACCAGCTTGCCAAGTTCATCGTGGATGTGGCGACGGGGGACAATAACGCTAGTGATGCTCCCAAGCCGCAGGCCGCTGGGGGAAGAGTCGGGGGTGCAAGGCGTGCTCTTGCCTTGTCGCCGGAGCAACGGAGCGAAATCGCTCGCGCTGCCGCTGCTGCCCGATGGAAGAAGACCGATTAGGCAGCCTCGTCGTCTAGCCTTTCCGAGACTTCGCGTTCTGCCACGTCTTCCGTGAAGTCAAGGATCAACTGAATCCGTTCCTCCGGATTCTGGTCGTTGAAGTGGTCGACATCCATTTTCATCTGGAAGCAGTTGTTCACCACGCCCTGCCGCCGTTGTGCGATGGATTTCGCCATAAAGGACGGGGAGGCATTGAGGTCAATGTCGGCCCAAAGGGGAATCTGGACGCCCCCGATGTTCTGAGTGACGGCGTGTTTGGCGCGGTACCACCTCTTGCCATCAAAGCGCTTCTGCGCGCGAGCCCCATCTGCAATCGCGTCCCTGCACATCTTCCTCACGTCGCGCGGTTCCGGGCTGTAAAGGCCGTTCGTGAGCGCCCAATCGGCGACCTCATCAAGAGATACCGGGTCGCTGTTCACTTCGTTCAAGTACCGATCAAGAATATCGGCCCCTTGCTCTCTTTTCGTCGCCATAGCCGTTCTCCTAGAGCGTTGCTTTGGCGACAGTGCCAAAACCGTCCACAAGGCAGTTCTCGATCAAGTTTGATCGGAAGCTTACAAGCCACTTTCTAAGCCACGCATAGTCCTTCTTGAGATACTGAAGCTGCCCGACAACGATAGCTGGGTGAACCTCAGATACCCCGGCAAAGCCGATCACATCGCGTTCGGCAATGAAGGGGGACTTGCGCACATAGAAGGACATGAGCTTCTCACGGGAGAAGGCAAAGTTCAGCGCCGCAGAGTTCGCGACGCGCTCCTCTTCGGCAACATTCTCTCCATCTGACCCGCCCTCGCCATCCAGGTCGTCGATGATGCCGACTGAAAGCTTCCCATGACCTTGAAGCACATGCTCAAGCTCGTGAATCAAAACAAACCAGAAATTATCCAAGCGGTTATGGCGAATGGTCATGCCGACCACGGGCGTGTTTTCATCAAGCCAAGTGCAAACGCCATCAATCTTGCAGTTGGAGAGCCGCTCGACCACCACGAAGCGCACTCCCGCCTGTCGAAGAATTTCAGGAACCCGCCGAACGTCTTCAGCATCAATAACGAGCGAGCGCAACTGCTTGAGTGCCGCCCTGAGCTTCTCCGGTGAGTACGCGGGCACATCCATTTCGCGTGCGATCTGGCGCACCCGAAAGAGCCAAGCAAGTTCTTCCGGAGAATGTTCTGTGTGCGTCTTTTTCGCTGCGGCAGCGAAGCCAACCTGATCGGCTTGCCTGCCTTCAAAGAAGCGCTGAAACTGCATTTCCAGCACACTTTGCTCACCCTCCTGCAGCCAACCCCGACTGATCATTTCTCTGATCGGAAAGGCAGTCTGCAGCGCAGCGCGAGCCTTGATCGAGGGATCAGGGTTGCGGGCCTCGCGAAGCTCCCACTCTTTTTGAAGCCCGGCCCACAACGACGCAGACGTGCCGAAGGCTTCTGCCAGCGCCTTTGCCATCTCCGCACTTATGCCAGACTTGCCCGAAATGATCTTGGTAACAGTCTGTTCCGAGCAATTGAGGATGAACGCCAGATCGCGCTGCGTCCACCCGCGCGCGTCCAGTTCTTCCCGGATAAACACACCGGGAGGCTCAGCATAGTTGTCGAACACAGGATTCATGACGCCCCCCTTATCCATAGTGGTTACTGATCTCCTTAATGACGACCTCCAACGGCTCACACGCTTGGTCGATCTCAACCAACAAGCGCCATTGGTCGTTTAGGCGCATTGAACGCAGGCCGTCCAAGCCGCCCTGCAGTTTCTCGTAGTGCAGGCTCTTCATGGCGTACAGGTCGCGCTCGTCCGCCGCCTCACGCAGAAGCCGAAGCTTCCGCCGAACCGCTTGGACAACCGCGACAGGCAAGCGCAAGCGATGCGCCTGATCGGTTTCGACGAGGGATGTGTCTTCATCTTCGAACCGCACTTTCATTGAGGCAATGTAGCGCGCAGAGGATTCGGGGTCAATACGCACTTACCTGAATTGTTTAATCTGACCTTTATGCTTGACAAAATGCTCTCCAAGAGTCACTTTGAACCTATGAACACGCTAGACACCAAAACCCGCGCCCTGATCCTCCGCCTTCTGGTGGAAGGCAACTCCATCCGTGCCACCACGCGCATCGCGGACGTGTCGAAGAACACCGTCACGAAGTTGCTTGAAGATACCGGGAAGGCCTGCGCTGCTTACCACGATGAACACGTCCGGAGCGTCAAGGCTTCGCATGTGCAGGCCGATGAAATCTGGTCGTTCTGTTATGCCAAAGAGCGCAACGTTGAGGCAGCCAAGTCCGCCCCGGCTGATGCTGGCGATATCTGGACTTGGACCGCGATGGACCGGGATAGCAAGCTGATGATCTCCTACACCGTCGGGGATCGGTCTGCCGCTACCGCCCGCGAGTTCATGTTTGATTTGGCCGACCGTCTGGCTGCCCGCGTACAGCTGACCACGGACGGGCATGGAGCCTACCTCAAGGCCGTGGCCGATGCCTTCTCTGGCGACGTGGACTACGCGATGCTGATCAAGCAATATGGCGACCCGACAGGTACCAAAGGCCACGAGCGCAAGTATTCTCCCGCCGAATGCACAGGCGCGATCAAGGAAGCGATCTTCGGCAAGCCTGACATGGCACAAGTCGGAACGTCGCACGTTGAGCGCCAGAACCTGACGATGCGCATGGGGATGCGCCGCTTCACCCGGCTGACCAACGCCTTCTCAAAAAAGGCCGAGAACCATGCCTATGCCGTGGCGCTGCACTTCATGCACTACAACTTCTGCCGCACCCACAAAACGCTGCGCATGACGCCCGCGATGGCTGCTGGCCTCGTGTCCAGCCCGTGGGAAATCGAAGACCTCGTTGCACTGGTGGAAGCGGCTCAACCAGCACCGAAAAAGCGCGGCCCCTACAAGCCCCGCAAAAAAGACAATTCAAACTGACCCACTACCCATTCCCGCCGCCCCCTTCCGTTGCCGCCGCGCGGCCGCTACCCTGACCGCATGTCGCTGCGGCCGAAATCGTTTCTGCCACGGGGCCTCTATGGCCGGGCGGCGCTTATCCTGATCGTTCCGGTGATCGTGATCCAGATCGTCGTTTCGATCGCCTTCATCCAGCGGCATTTCGAGGGCGTCACGCGGCAGATGACCGAAGGCGTAGCGAACGAACTGCTTCTGCTGCTGACGCAGGGCGATGCCGGCGAAGCTGCGCGGCTGGCCGGAGAGCTTGACCTCGCCGTCCTGGCAGATGCCGGGCCACCGCCGGCGGTGGACGGGCGGGACCCCTGGGATCTGTCCGGCCGGGTGGTGGCCGAGACCCTGGCCGAGAAACTCCCCGGCCTGCGCTTCATCGCCTTTCTGGAAGCGCCGCGCCGGGTGCGTCTTTTCCTTGACGGACAGGCGGGGCCGCTGGTGGTGGAGATCGAGCGGCGGCGGGTGTCGGCCTCGAACCCGCATCAGCTTCTGGTGTGGATGATCGCGACCTCGATCCTCATGACCCTGATCGCCTTCTATTTCCTGCGCGCGCAACTGCGGCCGATCACCCTTCTGGCGGCGGCGGCGGAAGCCTTCGGCAAGGGCGAGAGCCTGCCCTATCGTCCGCGTGGCGCCACGGAGGTGCGGGCGGCGGGGCGGGCCTTCCTGGACATGCGGGCGCGGATCGAGCGGCATATCGAGCAGCGCACGCTGATGCTTTCGGGAGTGAGCCACGACCTGCGGACCCCGCTCACCCGGCTGCGGCTGGGGCTGGCGCTGCTGCCGGAGGACGAGGAAGTGCGGGCGCTGATGGCCGATGTCGCGCAGATGCAGCGGATGGTGGACGAGTTCCTTGCCTTTGCCAGGGGCGATGCCACCGAGGAATCGGTGCCGACGGATCTCGCGGCGCTGGTGCGCGCGGCGGCGGCGCGGGCCGGGGCAGGGGCGAGCCTGGGGACGGTTGAGGATACCGGACTGGTGACACTGCGGCCGGATGCGGTGCGCCGGGCGCTGGAGAACCTGGTTTCCAATGGCCTGCGCCATGCCGGCAGCGTCCTTCTGTCCCTGACCGCGAGCGAAAGCCGCTTGCGCATCGTGGTGGAGGATGACGGGCCGGGCATTCCTGCGGAAAAGCGGGACGAGGCGATGGCGCCCTTCAGCCGGCTGGACGCCGCGCGGGGGATGAGCGCCGGCGGCGGGTCGGGGCTGGGCCTGGCCATAGCCGCCGATGTCGCCCGAAGCCATGGCGGGGCGTTGAGCCTGTCGCGGAGCGAGGCCCTCGGGGGGCTGCGGGCGGAACTGGTCCTGGCGCGCTGAGCGCTGTCGTCAGCCGCCCTTCACCCGCCGCCGCGCCGCATGCAGCAGGGGCTCGGTATAGCCGGAAGGCTGATCGGCGCCGTCGAGTGCCAGCGCCAGCGCCGTGCGGAAGGCCTCGCCATCGAAGCCGGGGGCCATCGGCCGATAGGCGGGATCGTCGGCGTTCTGGCGGTCCACTACCTCGGCCATGCGGCGGAAGGCGGCCTCGACCTCGGCGCGCGTCACCACGCCATGGGCCAGCCAGTTGGCGATCGCCTGCGAGGAGATGCGGCAGGTGGCGCGGTCCTCCATCAGCGCGACATCATGGATGTCGGGCACCTTGGAGCAGCCCACGCCCTGATCCACCCAGCGCACCACATAGCCGAGGATGCCCTGGGCGTTGTTCTCCACCTCGGCCCGAACCTCGGCGGGAGAGAAGTTCGACACCGCAAGCGGGATGGTCAGCAGGTCTTCCAGCCTTCCGCGCGGCCCCTGCACAGCGATCTCGCGCTGGCGGGCGGCAACATTGACGCGATGGTAGTGGGTGGCATGGAGGGTGGCTGCGGTGGGCGAGGGGACCCAGGCGGTGTTTGCCCCGGCCGAAGGATGGGCGATCTTCTCGGCCAGCATCTTCGCCATCTGCTCGGGTGCGGCCCACATGCCCTTGCCGATCTGCGCCCGTCCCGGCAGGCCGCAGGCCAGGCCGATATCGACGTTCCGGTCCTCATACGACCTGAGCCAGGCCGCCGATTTCATCTCGCCCTTGGGAAGCATCGGGCCGGCCTGCATGGCGGTGTGGATCTCGTCGCCGGTCCGGTCGAGGAAGCCGGTGTTGATGAAGGCGACGCGATGGCGGGCGGCGCGGATGCATTCCTTGAGATTGGCCGAGGTGCGGCGCTCCTCGTCCATGATCCCGAGTTTCACCGTGTGGCGCGGCAGATCCAGCACCTCTTCCACCGCATCGAAGACACGGTCGGCGAAGGCCACTTCCTGCGGCCCGTGCATCTTGGGTTTCACCACATAGACGGCGCCGGTGGCGGAGTTGTTGAACCGGTGCGCCCGGGCACAGAGCACGGTGACGAAAGCGTCCAGAAGACCCTCCGGCACTTCGGCACCCTGCGGGTCGCGCAGCGCGGGTGTGGTCATCAGGTGCCCGACATTGCGCACCAGGAGAAGCGCGCGGCGCTTGACGGTGAATGCCGTTCCGTCCGGCGCCGTGGCCTGCGTGTCGGCGTTGAGACGGCGGACAAAGCTCTTGCCGCCCTTGGTGACCTCTTCGGTGAGGGTGCCGTCCATCAGGCCGAGCCAATTGCGGTAAACCTGGGTCTTGTCTTCGCCATCGACGGCGGCGACCGAATCCTCGGCATCAATGATCGCCGAGAGGGCCGATTCGATCCGGACATCGGCGATGCCGGCAGGGTCGGTGCCGCCGATCACGCCGTGCCGGTCTATGATAACTTCGGCCAGCAAGCCGTTGATGCGGATAAGAAAGCTCGCTCCGTCCTCGCCGCCGGCATAGCCAGCGAATTGCGACGGGTCAGCGAGTGTCGTCGATCCCTCGGCGCTCGCGAACATCAGATGGCCGGCATCGACGCCCAGCCCCGTGACCGCCGTCCAGCTTGCGCCGGCCAGCGGCGCCACCGCATCGAGATGGGCGCGGACCCAGGCGACGACCCGGGCGCCGCGCGCCGGATCGTAGGGACCGGGGACCGGGGCATCGCCGAGCGCGTCGGTGCCGTAGAGCGCATCGTAAAGCGAGCCCCAGCGCGCGTTGGCGGCGTTCAGGACATAGCGGGCGTTGGTGGAGGGCACCACGAGCTGCGGGCCCGCGAGCGTGGCTATCTCGGGATCGGTGCCAGTGGTGTCGAGGGTGAAATCGGGTCCTTCGGGCACGAGATACCCGATGCTCTCCAGAAAGGCGCGGGTCGCGCCGGCGTCCTGCGGCCGGCCTTTGCCGGCGCGATACCAGGCGTCGATCCCGGTCTGGAGCGCATCGCGGCGGGCGAGAAGGGCGCGGTTCTCCGGGATGAAGCGCGCCAGTGCCGCCGCGAACCCGCGCCAAAAGCGATCCGGCGCGATGCCGGAACCGGGCAGGACGTCGCCTTCCAGAAAGGCCGCCAGGGTGGGGTCAACGGTCAGGCCTTCGCGCAGGACGGGGACTGGCATCGCGGGATCCATGTTGGGCACCCATTCGTGGCCCGGCCATGTCCGCCTGACAAGGGATCAGCCGTGCTTTTCGACCACACCCAGGGCGTCGAGCGCGGCAAAGAGCGCCCTGTCGGGGCTGGCAGCGCGGGATTTCAGGGCGTCGAACCTGGCGCGCAGCGCGGTTTTCTCCGCACCCTTGCAATCATTCCAGGGCCGGCCCTGCAGGCCCATCACCAGCGCATAGTAGCCGATGAAATGCGGCGGCGTGCCGGAACGGAGGAGGGCGAGATAGGCCTCGTCCGCTCCCAACGCGCGGACCTCCTCGGCCGAGTAGATCCCGGCAAGGGCAAATGCCGCCTCCGTAGCGGGGCCGAGATTGGCAATCGTTGAAACTGGGCTGGCCATGGCGCGCAGCGTGGCGCCGCCTGCCGCCGGGTTCAAGTCAGATCGACGCCCAGTCGCGGATCACCGGCACCTGGCCTTGCTGCTGTCCGGGGGAGGGGGTCTGTCCCTGCTGCTGTGCAGGGGGTTTCGTCGTCTGCCCCTGCTGCTGGGGCGTGTCGTTCTTGCTCGTCACTCGTCCTGCCTCATCGCCTGCGCCGGCACGCCGCGCTGACCGTTTTCGCGCCTGTAGCCGCCATGGTCGCTTCCCGAAGGGGCAGGGACTTGGCCGGATTGAGGCGTCGTGGTGTCGATCTAGGCCGGGCCGAGGTCGCAAACAAGCGGTCAGCCGCGCAACAATCCGTCATCGCGGCAGCGCAGCAACGGTTTCCCCTTCCGGCGAGGGGTGCGTGCCGGGGAACGGGCACCGTTCTCAAACCGCTTTGGGCGAATATCTCGCGACAGGCTGGCGGTGGAATCGCTGGCGGGCAAAAATTGTTTACGCTAACACTGAAACCGCTTTGGATGCCTTCGCCGTGGGGGGACTCGTTGCGCGATGCCTTGACCACGCCCGGAGACGCCGCAATTGTCGGGCCGGCGCGCGAGGGTTCGCGTGCCGGAAGAATACCGCCGTTCCACGGGGGCGACGGAACACAAAGGAAGCCTGACCGAGTGATGCCGAAGACTGATTCGCCGGTGCGTACCGCTGCTGTTGCCGCGTCTGCCGCCTTTTCGCACGCAGCACTCCTGAAAGCGGATGTCCTGCGCCACCTGACCTTCTCGCTGGGCAAGGACGCCGCGCATGCGACGCTCTACGACTGGCGCATGGCGCTGAGCCTGTCGATCCGCGACCGGATCGTCGATCCCTGGTTCGCCTCGACCCGCCGCACCTGGGCGGAGGGACGCAAGCGCGTCTATTACCTTTCGATGGAATTCCTGATCGGCCGTCTGCTTGAGGATGCGACGATCAACCTCGGCCTCCATGAGACGGCGGCGCAGGTCATGGCCGAGTTCGGCCAGGATTTCCGCACCGTGGTCGAGGACGAGCCGGACGCGGCGCTGGGCAACGGCGGGCTGGGGCGGCTGGCCGCCTGTTTCATGGAATCCATGGCGACGCTGGGCTGCCCGGCCTATGGCTACGGCATCCGCTACGAGCACGGGCTTTTCCGCCAGCGTTTCGAGGGCGGCCAACAGGTTGAGGCGCCGGAGGACTGGCTGACGACCGCCAATCCCTGGGAATTCGCCCGGCCGGAGGCCGCCTATACGATCCCGTTCAAGGGCCAGATCCGCACTGTGGACGGTCGCGAGGTCTGGGAGCCCGGGGAGACGGTCATCGCCTCGGCCTATGACACGCCGGTGATCGGCTGGCAGGGCAAATGGGGCAACACGCTGCGCCTGTGGTCGGCACGGGCGACGACGATGTTCGACCTCGCCCGCTTCAACCGGGGCGACTATGCCGCCGCCGCCGAGCCCGAGGCGCTGGCCCGGACGCTGAGCCGGGTGCTTTACCCAGACGACACGACCTATCAGGGCAAGGAACTGCGGCTGAAGCAGGAGTTCTTCCTGACCTCTGCCGCGCTGCAGGACATCGTCCGGCGCCATCTGGCCGCCGGTCTCGACCTGCGGGCGCTGCCGGCGCATGTGGCGATCCAGATGAACGACACCCATCCGGCGATCGCCGGGCCGGAGCTGATTCGCCTGCTGTCGGACGAACACGGCCTGAGCTTCGACGAAGCACTGGAAATCGCCCGCGCCTGTCTGGGCTACACGAACCACACGCTGTTGCCCGAGGCGCTGGAGCGCTGGGCGACCTTCACATTCGGCAGCGTCCTGCCGCGCCACATGCAGATCGTCGAGCGCATCGACGCCTGGCACCGCAAGTCCTATCCGTCGCGGCCGCACTATGTCGGCATCGTCAAGCACCACGAGGTGCGGATGGGCGAGCTGGCCTTCGTGATGAGCCACAAGGTCAACGGCGTCTCGGCGCTGCACTCCGACCTCATCAAGTCCAACCTCTTCCCGGAGCTCGACAAGCTGCATCCGGGGCGGATCATCAACCAGACCAATGGCGTCACGCCGCGCCGCTGGCTGAAGATGGCCAACCCGCCGCTGGCCAAGCTCATCACCGAGACGGTGGGCGAAGGCTGGGAGGACGATCTCGACCGGCTGCGCCGGCTGGAGCCTTCGACGGCGGATGCGGGTTTCCGCAGCGCCTTCATGGCGGCCAAGCGGGAAAACAAGGTGGCGCTGTCCAACTGGGCCGGCCAGACGCTGGGCGTGAAGATTTCGCCCGACGCGCTCTTCGACGTGCAGATCAAGCGCATTCACGAATACAAGCGCCAGCTTCTGAACATCCTGGAGACCATCGCCCGCTGGCATGCGATCAAGGCCAATCCCACCGGAAACTGGGTGCCGAGGGTGAAGATCTTCGCCGGCAAGGCCGCGCCGGGCTATGCGGTAGCCAAGGAAATCATTCACCTGATCAATGACGTGGCCAGCGTGGTCAACAACGACCCCGAGATCGGCGACCTGCTGAAGATCGTCTATCCGCCGAACTACAACGTCAGCCTGGCGGAGCGGGTGGTGCCCGCCTCGGACCTCAGCGAGCAGATCTCGACCGCCGGCAAGGAGGCCAGCGGCACGGGCAACATGAAGTTCATGATGAACGGCGCGCCGACCATCGGCACGCTCGACGGCGCCAACGTGGAGATTCTCTCGGAAGTCGGTGCGGAGAACTTCTTCCTCTTCGGCCTGACCGCCGACGAGGTGTTCAAGCGCCGGGAGGACCCGGACCATGCGCGCAAGGCGATCGAAGCCAGCCAGTCGCTGCAGGACGTGCTGCAGATGGTATCGGAGGGCCGCTTCTCGCCCGACGAGCCGCATCGCTACCACGGGCTGGTCCACCGGGTCTGGCATCATGATTATTTCCTCGTCGCCTCGGACTTCGCGGCCTTTGAGGCGGCGCAGATTGAGGTAGACCGGGCCTATGCCGATACGGCGCGGTGGAGTCGGGTGGCGGCGCTGAATACGGCGCGCTCCGGGTTCTTCTCGTCGGATCGGACGATCCACGGTTATATGGCCGATATCTGGGGGGTTACGTCAGCGATTTGACCCTTTGAAGATGCGGCACGGCAGACGGGAGGAAGCCATGACGGAAGAGCTGATCGACCCTGGCGCAGCGGCGGCGATCGCCGAAGGCCGGCATGGCGACCCTTTCGGCGTTCTGGGGCTGCACAAGGTGGCTTCCGGCTATGCTTTGCGCGCCTTCGTGCCGGGCGCCGAACAGGTCTGGGCGCTGACCGGCAAGGGGGGCAAGCCGATTGAGCTGACCCATGCCCATGGTGGCGTCTGGGTTGCGGCCCTGCCGCGCAAGGTGGACTACCGGCTGAAGGCCAGGGGCTTCGGCACGGAATGGGAATGGGACGACCCGTTCCGTTTCGGCCCGGTTCTGGGCGAGCTGGACGAATACCTGCTGGGCGAGGGCACCCACAAGCGGCTGTGGAAGGTGCTCGGCGCCCACATGATCACCCATGAAGGGGTTGAAGGCGTGCATTTTGCCGTCTGGGCCCCCAACGCCGAACGGGTTTCGGTGGTGGGCAATTTCAACGTCTGGGACGGGCGACGCCATCCGATGCGGCGGCGCGGGCCGACCGGCGTATGGGAGACCTTTGTCCCCGGGCTGGGCGAGGGCGAGACCTACAAATACGAGATCCGGGGGCCGGGCGGGCATCTCCAGCCGCTGAAGGCCGATCCGGTGGGCTACGGTTCGGAGCATCCGCCGGCCAATGCCTCGGTCGTGCGCCGGATCGGCGGCGACTGGCGGGACAGCAAATGGATGGAGACCCGCCAGACCCGGCAGAATGTCGATGCGCCGATCTCGGTCTATGAGGTGCACCTCGGCTCGTGGAAGCGGGCGCCGGGCGACCGGATGCTGTCCTATCTCGAACTGGCCGACCAGCTGGTGGACTATGCCGCCGGCATGGGCTTCACCCATATCGAGCTGCTGCCGATTTCCGAATATCCGTTCGACGGCTCCTGGGGCTATCAGCCGGTCGGGCTTTTCGCTCCCACGGTGCGCCACGGCACGCCTTCGGAGTTCCGCGCCTTTGTCGATGCGGCGCATCGCAAGGGGATGGGGATCATCCTCGACTGGGTACCCGGGCACTTCCCGACCGATGCCCATGGGCTCGGCCATTTCGACGGCACGCCGCTTTATGAGCATCAGGATCCGCGCGAAGGGTTCCACCAGGACTGGAACACGCTGATCTTCAACTACGGCCGCACCGAGGTTCTGAACTACCTCGTGTCCAACGCCCTGTACTGGCTTGAGGAATACCACCTCGACGGGCTGCGCGTCGATGCGGTGGCCTCGATGCTTTACCGCGACTACAGCCGCAAGGAAGGGCAGTGGGTGCCCAATATCCATGGCGGGCGGGAAAACTACGAAGCCATCGCCATGCTTCAGCGGATGAACATCACCGCCTATGGCGAGGCGCCGGGGGCGATGACCGTGGCCGAGGAATCGACCGCCTTCCCGGGCGTGTCGCGGCCGGTGAATTTCGGCGGGCTGGGTTTCGGCTTCAAGTGGAACATGGGCTGGATGAACGACACCTTGAGCTACATGCACAAGGAGCCGATCCACCGGAAGTATCACCACCACCAGATGACCTTCGGCCTGCACTATGCCTGGTCGGAGAACTACATTCTGCCGATCAGCCATGACGAGGTCGTGCATGGCAAGGGCTCGATGCTGTCCAAGATGCCGGGCGACGGCTGGGAGAAATTCGCCAACCTGCGGGCCTATTACGGGTTCATGTGGGCGCATCCTGGCAAGAAGCTGCTCTTCATGGGCTGCGAATTCGCCCAGGGGCGGGAGTGGAACCACAACCAGTCGCTCGACTGGCACCAGCTTGACGTGGCCGAGCATCGTGGCGTGCAGTCGCTGGTCGCCGATCTCAACCGCGTCTATCGCACCACGCCGGCGCTCTACCTTAACGATGCGCGGCCCGAGGGGTTCCAGTGGCTGGAGTCCAATGACGCCGACGCCTCGGTCTATGCCTGGGTGCGCAGGGGCGGTGCCGGGGATGCGCCGGTCGTGGCGATCGTCAACATGACGCCGGTCGAGCGCCGTACGCGCATCGGCCTGCCGGCCGCAGGAAAGTGGTCGGAGATCCTGAATACCGATGCCGCGATCTATGGCGGCGGAAACCGGGGCAACCTTGGCGGGGTGACGACCGAGGCGACCCCATGGCATGGCCAGAACCAGTCTGCACTCGTCACTTTGCCGCCATTGTCCGCCATCTATCTGCAACAAGGCTGAAATCCGGCCGGAGGGCCACAGGGAGGAAGAGATGCAACCGAAACCGAACGCACGGCTGTCAAGCCAAGCGATGGCCTTCGTTCTGGCGGGTGGCCGGGGAAGCCGGCTGAAGGAGATGACCGACAAGCGCGCCAAGCCGGCCGTCTATTTCGGCGGCAAGACGCGGATCATCGACTTCGCACTGTCGAACGCGCTGAACTCCGGCATCCGCAAGATGGCGATCGCCACCCAATACAAGGCCCATTCGCTGATCCGCC